>JAIYDH010000257.1 GCA_027487585.1 Rubrivivax sp. | reverse complement strand
TGCCCACCACCTGCACCGGCCGGCCCAGCACGGCGGCCATCTTCGCCGCGACCTCGTTCCAGCTCAGCACCTCGGGCCCGCCGATGGCCAGCGTGGCGTTCAGCGCGGCCTCGTGCCGCACGGCGGCGATGCAGCAGCGCGCCACATCGTCGACGCTGATGAAGGCGTGCCGGCGCTCGCCGCTGCCGGGCACGATGAGCAGGCCGCGCTTTTCGACGAGGCCCCCGACCACGCCCATGAAGCGCTGCAGAAAAGGCCAGGGCCGCGTCGTCAGCGACGCCGCGTCGCCGCGCGTGGCCAGCGCCAGGCCCGAGAGCGCGAATTCGGCCAGGCGCTGCTCGATACGCCGCTTGTGCACGAACAGCGGAATGCGCTCGTCGAACGGCGTCTGCGGCACCGACACGAACACGAAACGCTCGCAGCGGTGCTTGACGCAGGCCGCGATCAGCGCGGCATAGCCGGCATCGTCCACCGTGGCGAAGCGGCTGCCGTTCAGCGGCGCCACGGCCGTGGCGGTGGCGATCACGGCGCCAATGCCCTGGCAGGCGGCGTCCAGGCTGGCGGGGTCGGTGAGGTCGGCGTGCACGATGTCGACGTGCGGCAGCCGCAGGTGCTGCTGTCGCGAGCTGCGCCGCAACAGCGCCCGCACCGGGCGCCGCGCCGCCGACAGCTGCTGCACGATGCGCGTGCCCAACTCGCCGCTGGCGCCGACCACGAGCGTGGGGCGATGGTGGGCCGGCGGCGGCGGCGAGCGCGGAACCCGGGTCTTCATGGGCGGCTCATCTTTCGCGTCAGCGGCTGCGCGCGAGCTTCGGGTCGAGCAGGTCGCGCAGCCCGTCGCCCATGAGGTTGAGGCCCAGCACGCTGGCCATGATGGCCGCGCCGGGCCACAGCGCCAGCATCGGCGCCTGGAACATCTGCGACTGCGCCTCGCCCAGCATGCGGCCCCAGCTCGGTTGCGGCGGCTGCGTGCCCAGGCCCAGGAAGCTGAGCGCGGCCTCGGCCAGGATCGCCGTGGCAAAGCTGATCGTGGCCTGCACGATCAGCACCCCGGCGATGTTGGGCAGCACGTGGTCGCGCGTGATGGCCAGCGGCCCCAGGCCGGCGGCGCGCGCCGCCGTGACGTACTCGCGCGCCCACACCGCCTGCGCGCTGCTGCGCGCGATGCGCGCGAACACCGGGATGTTGAAGATGCCGATGGCCACGATGCTCATCAACAGGCCCGGCCCGTAGATGGCCGTCAGCATGATGGCCGTCAGCAGCGCCGGGAAGGCGAAGGTGAAGTCGCTGGCGCGCATCACCAGCTCGTCGAAGCCGCTGCGGCCCTGGGCCTGTGCGGCTGCCGCGGCGCAGCCCAGCGCCACACCGAGCACGAGGCCGATGCCCACCGCCACCACGCCAACCACGATGCTGTTCTGCGCCCCCACCATGAGCTGGCTCACGATGTCGCGGCCCAGGCTGTCGGTGCCCAGCCAGTGCGCGGCCGAAGGCGGCGCCAGCTTGCTGGGGATGTCGATCTCGGCCACCGCGTAGGGCGTCCACAGCAGCGACAGCAGCGCCACCGCCACCAGCGCGCCGCTGAGCACGGCGCCGATGGCAAAGCTCTTGTGGCGCCAGGCGCGGGCCCAGAAGCCGGGGCGGGCAGCGGCGGGCAGGGCGGCGGCAGGCATGGGCGAAGTGTAGAGACGGCCGGCTGCGGGCGCCTTGTCAACCGCCGGCGTGCGCCCCGCGTTATGACGGTCCTGCTTCCCTTTGGAGAGTGCGCATGAGTTCGCGTCGACAGTTCGTACAAATTCTTCCCGTCGCGGCCTGCGGCCTGCTGCTGGCCCGCACGGCGGTGGCACAAGGCTCGCTGGTCGACGACAAGAGCCCGCAAGCCGCGGCACTGGGCTATGTGGCCGACGCCAGCAAGGCCGACAAGGCCAAGTTCAAGCAGTACGCTGCGGGCCAGAACTGCGGCAGCTGCGCGCTGTACCAAGGCAAGCCCGGCGACAAGGCCGCAGGCTGCCCGCTGTTTGCCGGCAAGCAGGTGTCGGCAGCGGGCTGGTGCAGCGCCTACGCCAAGAAGGGCTGATCCAGCAGGCGGGGCGTTCTCAGCGGCTGAGCAGGCCGCTGGCCCGCAACGTGGCCAGCACGCCCTGCGCAAAGGCCTCGTAGCCGGCCGCGTTGGCGTGGATGGCGTCGCTCTTCAGGCGCTCATCGGCCAGCACCGCGCTCCAGCCCTCGGCGTGCAGCGGCACGCCAATTTCTGACGCGATCTCGGCGTAGAGCGGGTGGTCGTCGAGCGAGCCCGTCACGCGCGCGGCCAGCGTGGGCCGCGGCACGGCCACCAGCAGCGCCTGCGCGCCAGCCGCGCGCACGGCGGCAAGGATGCGGCGCAGGTTCTCGCGCAGCGCGGCTTCGTCCTGCCGGCGCAGCAGGTCGTTGCCGCCGATGGAGACGATCACCAGCACCGGCTGATATTCGGCCAGCAGGCCCGGCAGGCGTTCGAGCGCCTGCGCCGAGGTGTGGCCGGGGATGCCGGCGTTCACCAAGTTCCAGCCGCTCAGCCGCGCCAGCACCGTGGGGTAGGCGGTGTCGGGCGTGACGCCGGTGCCGAAGGTGAGCGAGTCGCCGAGCGCGAGCACGGTGGCGCCGAGGGGAACGGCGGAGCCTGCTGTAGTCGCGGCATTTTTGCCGCAGGCGGCTAGCGCAAACGGGGTGACCGCCAAGGCGGCCAGGAGGTTGCGGCGCGGCCAGTCAACGGGCTTGTCCATTCACAGCCTGTCGGGTTCGACCGGCAGTGCGGTGTCCAAACCGCGCGCGATGCCTCGATAGGCTGCGGCAGGCCTCGCCTCAACCGAGGGCAGGGATTCCAGAGCATCACCCTTGCATGGCTCGCTCGCAAGGCTCGCGGGCCGTTGCGCTTCGTGTAGCAACACATCGCCAGACAGTCTGGTAGGACGGGAACCTGACTTGCTCATTTGTCCAGTCTAGCTTTGTGGCCGCTATGCTGAGACCTTCGAGGGACGGACCCCTACACAAGAGCACATGAGCCAAGTCCTGATCAACGAATACCTGGCTGAACTGGATCGGCTGAAGAAGGCCAGTGGCAGTACACGCGAGACGATCGTTCGCGAGGCGTTCACCTACCGCTTTGCAGATCACAAGGAGCGCGTCGCTACGTTGCTGGCCCGAGTCGTGCGTGTGAGCGTCGAGACCGTGCGCATCGTCGATGCGCTGAAGGCCGGCCCGCGCTGAAAGCCGTCAGCCGGGCCAGGAGGCCTCAGGCCCCGGCCTCCTCGGCGGGCTCTGCCTTGGCCTGCCAGCCGCGCCGCGGTGTCGTCTTCAACACCAAGCGCTGGTGGATGAGCCGCTCCACCTCGTTCACGCGCTGCATCACGCGGGCGATGGTCTCGTTGCCGTCATGGCGCTCGCTCCAAAGCAACCGCAGGTGCTTGTCGGCCAGCACCGGGATGCGGCTGCGCTTCTCCCACAGCGCCACGCTCTGCTCCGACACGCCCAGCAGTTGGCCCAGCGAGGCCTGAGACAGCCGCAGGTGCTGGCGCAGGTAGCGGAACTCGCTGCCCGTGAGTTGACCGGGCTTGCGCACCAGCGCTGCGCAGATGGAATGCACGAGGCCATCCAGGTCGTGGATGGCCGTCGCCATGCCATGCGCGGTGTGGCGCTGCGTGTAGCCATTGGCCAGGAAGACATTGCGCAAACCGCCATCGTCAAACTTGAGCATCGTCAATTCTCCAGGTCAATGACTGTCACCACGAGCACGCCAGGATCGGCGTCGTCCAGCGCCACCGCCGCAGCCAGGTGGCGGCCCGCTACGAAGTGCTCCATGCGGCACACGATGCCGGTGTGGCGCACATCCGGCTCAGGTGGGCGGTGGAGCCGACCCTCGCGCAGGACATCGAGCACCAGCAACCAGCTGAAATGCCGCTGGCGCATGCGCTGCCGGCAGTGATCGGTGAGGAACACAGCCGCAGGATCGCTGCTGCGCTGCCGGATGAGGCGTTGCAACTGGGGCAGCGAGAGCTTGTGGACCGATGCCATGACCTATAGAAATTATAGGTGCGGGCCATGCCCGATCCAAGGCCGATCTACAGCATCGCCTTCAAGAACCGCCCCGTGTGGCTGCCCTCGCAGGCCGCCACGTCTTCGGGCGTGCCCGCCACCACCACGCGGCCGCCGCCGGCGCCGCCTTCGGGGCCCATGTCGATCAGCCAGTCGGCCGTCTTGATGACGTCGAGGTTGTGCTCGATGACGACGATGGTGTTGCCGGCGTCGCGCAGCTGGTGCAGCACCTTCAGCAGCAGCTTCACGTCGTGGAAATGCAGGCCGGTGGTGGGTTCGTCCAGGATGTACAGGGTGCGCCCGGTGTCGCGCTTGCTCAGCTCCAGCGCCAGCTTCACGCGCTGCGCCTCGCCGCCGCTCAGCGTGGTGGCCGCCTGGCCGAGGCGGATGTAGCCCAGGCCCACATCGAGCAGCGTCTGCAGCTTGCGCGCGATGTTGGGAACGGCGCCGAAGTAGCCGTGGGCGTCTTCCACCGTGAGGTTCAGCACCTCGGTGATGTTCTTGCCCTTGTAGAGCACCTCGAGCGTTTCGCGGTTGTAGCGCGCGCCCTGGCACACGTCACACGGCACGTACACGTCGGGCAGGAAGTGCATCTCGACCTTGATGACGCCATCGCCCTCGCAGGCCTCGCAGCGCCCGCCGCCGCTGCCGGCGCTGACGTTGAAGCTGAAGCGGCCGGCGCCATAACCGCGCTCGCGCGCCATCGGCACCTCGGCGAAGAGCTCGCGGATTGGCGTGAACAGGCCGGTGTAAGTGGCCGGGTTGCTCCGCGGCGTGCGGCCGATCGGGCTCTGGTCGACGTTGATCACCTTGTCGAAGTGCTCCAGGCCTTCGATGCGGTCGTGCGGCGCCGGCTCGGCGTGGCTCTGGTACAGCTTCTTGGCCACCGCGGTGTAGAGCGTGTCGTTGATCAGCGTGCTCTTGCCCGAGCCGCTGACGCCCGTCACACAGGTGAACAGGCCCACGGGGATGTCGATGTCGACGCCGCGGTTGCCGTCTTCGGCCCGGCCGCGCAGGTTGTTGCCACGCGCGCCGATGATCTGCAGCCGCAGCGGCGCCGCGCCAAAGCCCATGCCCGAGCGGCGCTTGGGCACCTCGATGCGCAGCGCGCGGCCGAGGTACTGGCCGGTGAGCGAGTTAGGGTCGGCCGCCACCTCCTGCGGCGTGCCCTGCGCCATGACGCGGCCGCCGTGCACGCCAGCGCCCGGGCCCATGTCGACCACGTGGTCGGCGGCCCAGATCATGTCTTCGTCGTGCTCCACCACGAGCACACTGTTGCCGATGTTGCGCAGGTGCTTGAGCGTGCCGATGAGGCGCTCGTTGTCGCGCTGGTGCAGGCCGATGCTGGGCTCGTCGAGCACGTACATCACGCCACTCAGGCCGCTGCCGATCTGGCTTGCGAGGCGGATGCGCTGGGCCTCGCCGCCGCTCAGTGTGTCGGCCCCACGGTCCAGGCTCAGGTAGTTCAGGCCCACGTCGTTGAGAAAGCGCAGCCGGCTCTCGATCTCGCGCACGATCTTCTCGGCGATCTCGCCCTTGGCGCCCACCAGCTTCAAGCCGCGGAAGTAGGCCAGCGCCTGGGCCAGCGTCACGTGCTCGATGGCGTAGATGGGCAGGCCCTTCTGCGGGCCCCGTTCGGCGCCTTCACCGGTGTCGGCGTGCTGCAGGAACACATGCCGCGCCTCGCGGCGCAGGCGCGAGCCCTCGCACTGCGGGCAGGGCTTGGCGGACTGGTAGCGCGCGAGCTCTTCGCGCACGGTGGGCGAATCGGTTTCGCGAAAGCGCCGCTCGAAGCTGGGAATGATGCCTTCGAAGGGGTGCTTGCGCTTGACGCTGCGCGCCTTGCCGCGCTTGCCGTCGGCCCCCGCGCCGCTGCCTTCGGCCGTGTAGACGAACTCGATGGCCTCGTCGCCGCTGCCGTGCAGCACCACCTGCTGCGCGCGCGCGGGCAGCTTCTCGAAGGGCAGCTCGATGTCGAAGCCCATGTGGCGCGCCACCGCCTCGAGCAGGCTGTGGGTGTAGCTGTTGCGGCGGTCCCAGCCCTTGATGGCCCCGCTGGCCAGGCTGAGCTCGGGGAAGCCGACCACGCGCTCGGGGTCGATCACCGTCACCTGGCCCAGGCCGTCGCAGGCCGGGCAGGCGCCGACGGGGCTGTTGAAGCTGAACAGGCGCGGCTCGAGTTCGGGCAGCGAGTAGCTGCACACCGGGCAGCCGAACTTGCTGCTGAAGAGATGCTCCTTGCCGCCGTCCATCTCCAGCGCCATCGCGCGGCCCTCGGCGATGCGCAGCGAGGCCTCGAAGCTTTCGGCCAGCCGCTGCTTCATGTCGGGCCGCACCTTGAGGCGGTCGATGACGACGTCGATGTCGTGCTTGTCGGCCTTCTTCAGCGCGGGCAGCGATTCGGCCTCGACGATGGTGCCGCCGACGCGAAAGCGCACGTAGCCGCGCGCCTGCATGTCGGCGAACAAGTCGGCGAACTCGCCCTTGCGGTCGCGCGCCACGGGAGCCAGGACCATCAACCGCGTGTCTTCGGGCAGCGCCAGCACGGCGTCGACCATCTGGCTCACGCTCTGCGCGGCCAGCGGCAGGTTGTGGTCGGGGCAATAGGGCGTGCCGGCGCGGGCGAATAAGAGGCGCAGGTAGTCGTGGATCTCGGTGATCGTGCCGACCGTGCTGCGCGGGTTGTGGCTGGTGGCCTTCTGCTCGATGCTGATGGCGGGCGAGAGGCCCTCGATCACATCGACATCGGGCTTGTCCATCAGCTGCAGGAACTGCCGCGCGTAGGCGCTCAGGCTCTCGACATAACGGCGCTGGCCTTCGGCATACAGCGTGTCGAAGGCCAGGCTGCTCTTGCCGCTGCCGCTCAGGCCCGTGATCACCACCAGCGCGTGCTTGGGGATGTCGAGGTCGATGTTCTTGAGGTTGTGCGTGCGGGCGCCGCGGACGCGGAGCATCGGAGGCTCGGTCGGGGCAAGTGTTGGGCGGCGCTCGGCGGGCATGTAGGGCTTGGGCAAACCCGGCATCATATCGACGCCCTCCTGCCCAGTCAGCCTCGCAGCCCCCGGTGAACTTCCAGCAACTCCGCGCCGTCCGCGAAACCGTCCGCCAGGGCTTCAACCTCACGCTCGTGGCCGAGGCGCTGCACACCTCGCAGCCGGGTGTGAGCCGCCAGCTCAAGGAGCTGGAAGACGAGCTCGGCGTGCTGCTGTTCCGCCGCGCCGGGCGGCGGCTGCTGGGCCTCACGCCACCCGGCGAGGCGCTGATGCCGGTGGTGGAGCGGCTGCTGCAGGACGCCGACAACCTCAAGCGCGCGGGCGCCGACTTCGCCGCCAGCGACCGCGGCCTGCTGAAGGTAGCCGCCACGCACTCGCAGGCCCGCTACGCCTTGCCCGGCGCGGTGCGCGACTTCCGTGCCACCCACCCGGGCGTGACGCTGCACCTGCAGCAAGGCTCGCCGCGCCAGGTGGCCGAGGCGGTGCTGTCGGGAACGGCCGATCTCGGCGTCGCCACCGAGGTGCTGGCCGACTTCCCGGGTTTGCTCGCCCTGCCCTGCTACCGCTGGACACACGCCGTGGTCGTGCCGCGTGGCCACGCGCTGGCCGCCGAGGCCGCCGCCGGCCGCGCGCTCACGCTGGCGCGGCTGGCGCAGTGCCCGCTCGTCACCTACGAGGCCGGCTACACCGGCCGGCGCCAGATCGACGAGGCCTTCGCGCGCGAGGGCCTGGCGGCCGACGTGGTGCTGCAGGCGATGGACGCCGACGTCATCAAGACCTATGTCGAGCTCGGCATCGGCGTGGGCGTGATCGCCGCGATGGCCTTCGACGAAGCGCGTGATGCGGGCCTGGTGGCCCTGGACGCGCGCCATCTGTTCCCGATGCAGACCACCCGCGTGGCCGTGCGGCGCGACGCCTTCCTGCGCGGCTACGTGTTCGACTTCATCGAGACCTTCGCGCCCACGCTCACGCGCGCGCTGCTGCAACGGGCGCTGGCGGCGCCGGTAGGCGACGCCACCGACTTCGAAATCTAGGCCGGCGCGCGAAAACTCGTCACGCGCCGCGGCTTCAGCCACAGCTGCTGGCCGCGCTGCAGGCCCAGGCGCTGGCGCAGCGCGTGGAACTCCTCGCGCGGCAGTTCCACATCGAGCCAGTGGCCCTGGCCGGCGGCGTCGGTGCGCTGGAACTCGATGCGCGTCTGCGCGCCCACCGTGAGCGTCTGGCTCAGCGTGGCGGCCCAGGCACCATCTGCGGGTTCGCCGACGATCTCGAGCTCGTGCGGGCGCACGTACACCGTGTCCTGCGCCCCTGAACGGGCGAGCTCGCCGCCGCCCGGCGCGTGTTCGCTGCGGCCGTGGAACAGGTTCACGTCGCCCAGGAACTGCAGCACAAAGGGCGTGGCCGGGCGGTCGTACACCTCGTCGGGCGCGCCCACCTGCTCGATGCGACCCTCGTTCATGACGACGATGCGGTCGGCCACTTCCATGGCCTCTTCCTGGTCGTGCGTGACGAACACGCTGGTCACGTGCACCTCGTCGTGCAGGCGGCGCAGCCAGCGGCGCAGCTCCTTGCGCACCTTGGCGTCGAGCGCGCCGAAGGGCTCGTCGAGCAGCAGCACCTTGGGCTCCACGGCCAGCGCGCGGGCCAGCGCGATGCGCTGGCGCTGGCCGCCGGAGAGCTGGTGCGGGTAGCGGTCGGCCAGCCAGTCGAGCTGAACCAGCTTCAGCAACTGCGTGACCTTGCTCTTGATCTCGGCGTCGTTGGGCCGGCTGGCCTTGGGCCGCACGCGCAACCCAAAGGCCACGTTCTCGAAGATCGTCAGGTGGTTGAAGAGCGCGTAGTGCTGGAACACGAAGCCGACGTTGCGATCGCGCACGTCGGTGGCGGTGGTGTCCTCGCCGTGGAACAGCACCTCGCCCTCGTCGGGCACCTCCAGCCCCGCCATGATGCGCAGCAGGCTCGTCTTGCCCGAGCCCGAAGGCCCCAGCAAGGCCACCAGCTCGCCCGAGGGGATGGTGAGGTTCAGGTGGTCGCAGACGACGGTCTTGCCGAAAGCTTTGGTGAGATTGCGGACTTCGATGCTCATGAGGGCGTGCCTGGTTTCAATCCGAGCGGGGTGTCATTCGGCACGGTCGTGGGCTTCGCGCTTTTGCCCCTTGACGCGCTGTTCGACGATGTACTTCAGCACCAGCGTCACCAGGGCCAGCAGCGCCAGCAGCGAGGCCACCGCAAACGCCGCCGCGAACTGGTATTCGTTGTAGACGATCTCGATGTGCAGCGGCATCGTGTTCGTCTGCCCGCGGATGTGGCCGGAGACCACGCTCACCGCGCCGAACTCGCCCATCGCCCGCGCGTTGCACAGGATCACGCCGTACAGCAGCGCCCACTTCACGTTGGGCAGCGTCACGCGCCAGAAGATCTGCCAGCCGCCGGCACCCAGCACGCGCGCCGCCTCTTCCTGCTCGATGCCCTGGGCCTGCATCAGCGGTATCAGTTCGCGGGCGATGAAGGGCAGGGTGACGAAGACGGTGGCCAGCACGATGCCGGGCAGCGCGAAGATCACCTTCATGTCGTTCTCGATCAGCCAGGCGCCGAACCAGCCCTGCAGGCCGAACACCAGCACGTAGATGAGGCCGGCGATCACCGGGCTCACGCTGAAGGGCAGGTCGATCAGCGTCAGCAGCACGTTCTTGCCGCGGAACTCGAACTTGGCGATCGACCAGGCCGCGGCCAGCCCGAAAGCCAGGTTCAGCGGCACGCTGATGGCCGCGGCGATGAGCGTCAGCTTGATGGCCGAGAGCGCATCGGGCTCGACGATGGCCGCGAGGTAGACGTCCCAGCCCTTCTTCAGCGCCTCGTAGAACACGGTGACCAGCGGGATGAAGAGGAACAGCGTCATGAACGCCAGCCCCAGGCCGATGATCAGCCGGCGCACCCAAGGCGCCTCGGTGGTGGCGGCACGCAGCACGCGTGGGCGCACGGCGGCGGCTGCGGGCCCCGGGGCCACGGTGGCGGTGTTCATGCAATGCCCCCTTGCCGCCGCCGCGCCCAGGCCTGCAGCGCATTGATGATGAGCAAGAGCACGAAGCTCGTCACCAGCATCACCACGGCAATGGCGGTGGCGCCCGCGTAGTCGTACTGCTCGAGCTTGGTGATGATGAGCAGCGGCGTGATCTCGCTGATCATGGGCATGTTGCCGGCGATGAAGATGACGCTGCCGTACTCACCCAGCGCACGCGCGAAGGCCAGCGCAAAGCCCGTCAGCAGCGCGGGGGCCACGATGGGAAAGACCACCCGGCTGAAGGTCTGCCAGCGGTTGGCGCCCAGCGTGGCGGCCACCTCCTCGAGCTCGCGGTTCACGTCTTCGAGCACCGGCTGCACCGTGCGCACCACAAACGGCAGGCCGATGAACACCAGCGCCACCCACACGCCGATGGGCGTGAAGCTCACCTTGAACGGCAGCCACTGGCCCAGCGTGCCGTTCTGCGCCCAGATGGCGGTGAGCGCGATGCCGGCCACTGCCGTGGGCAGCGCAAACGGCAGGTCCACCAGCGCGTCGACGATGCGCTTGCCGGGGAAGCTGTAGCGCACCAGCATCCACGCGATCAAGAGGCCGAACACGGCGTTGAGCGCCGCCGCCAGAAAGCTGGCGCCGAAGGTGAGCCTGTAGCTCGCCATCACGCGCGGCGTGGTCGTGGCATCGAGAAACTGCTGCCACGTCATCGTGAAGGTCTTCAGGAAGGCCGCCGACAGCGGGATCAGCACGATCAGGCTGATGTAGAGCAGCGCGAAACCCAGCGCCAGGTCGAAACCCGGCAGCACGGTGTGGCGCTTGAGGAGGGCGCGGGAGAGGATCACGAACGACTCACCGACCCTTGGCGGCCAAGATCACCTGGTCGTAGTGGCCGCCGTCGTTGAAGTGCTCGGTCTGCGCCTTCGTCCAGCCGCCGAAGACCTCGTCCACCGTGAAGGTGTTCACCTTGGGGAACTGCTTCGCATAACGCGCCAGCACCTGGGCGTTGCGCGGGCGCAGGTGGTGCTTGGCGGCGATCTCCTGGCCTTCGGGCGTGTACAGGTACTGCAGGTAGGCCTCGGCGAGCCGGCGCGTGCCGCGCCGGTCGACCACGCGATCGACCACGCTCACCGGGTTCTCGGCCAGGATGGTGCGGCTCGGGTAGACGAGCTCGAAGTTGTCGCCGAACTCGCGCGTGATCAGCGGCGCCTCGCTCTCGAAGGTGACGAGCGCGTCGCCCAGGTTGCGCTGCGCAAAGGTGGTGGTGGCGCCGCGGCCGCCGCCGTCGAGCACCGGCACGTTGGCGAAGATGCGCGTCACCAGCGCCTTGGCCGCGGCGTCGCTGGCGCCGCCCTTCACGCCCGCGCCCCAGGCCGCGAGGTAGGTGTAGCGGCCGTTGCCGCTGGTCTTGGGGTTGGGGATGATGACCTGCAGGCCCGCGCGGCCGAGGTCGCTCCAGTCGCGGATGTTCTTCGGGTTGCCCTTGCGCACCAGGATGACGGTGATGCTGGTGGTGGGGCTGGCGTTGTTCGGCAGCCGCGTCGCCCAGTTCGCCGGCACCAGGCCACCCCGCGTGTGCAGGATGTCGATGTCGTTGTGCTGGTTCATCGTGATGACGTCGGCCTCCAGGCCGTCGGCCACGCTGCGCGCCTGGCGGCTGCTGCCGCCGTGGCTCTGGTTCAGCGTCACGTCCTGGCCGGTCGTCTTCTTCCAGTGCGCGGCGAAAGCGACGTTGAAGTCCTTGTAGAACTCGCGGCTCACGTCGTAGCTGACGTTGAGCAGGCTGGTGGCCGACTGGGCACGCGCGGCAGGCAGGGCCAGGGCCAGCGGCAGGGCCGCAGCAGACAGCAGATGACGACGGGAAAGCACGGGAAGCGCCAGTCTTCAGTGAAACAAGGAGCGCGACTCTAGGCAGCCGCCTTGCATCGCCCAACGAATTCAAACGACATTGCACATTCGAAAATCGCATGTGCACGGCTACACCACCGCCCACCATCGTGATCGTCGGCGCAGACTACCGCTTGCCCGACGCCTGAGAGCCCAAGACCCGGCAGCCCGCGGCCCTCATTCACCTTTCGCATCAAGTCAGTCGTTCTGATTCGTTGGTGGCCCCAGACCTGCCACCTAGCCTAGCGGCCCGATCAGAACGACACCGGCCCGCCTTCCCTCGGGCCTGAACGACGATGAGCACCGAACTGCTGGACGCGGCCACGACCGCGTCGACCGGGGCACCCACGCTGGCGCGCGCCCGCGATGCCGCCCACGCAAACGGCCTGCCCTTTGCCGGTAGCGTCACCCCGCGCGAGGCCTGGGCGCTGGCCCAGGCCGGCGACGCCGTGCTGGTGGACGTGCGCAGCGCCGAGGAGCGGCACTTCGTCGGCCACGTGCCCGGCAGCCTGCACGTGGCCTGGGCCACAGGCACCTCGCTCACGCGCAACCCGCGCTTCGTGAAGGAGCTCGAGGCCAAGGCCGGCCATCCCGGCAAGAGCGGCAAGCCGTTGCTGCTGCTGTGCCGCAGTGGCAAGCGCTCAGCCGCCGCGGCCGAGGCCGCCACCAAGGCCGGGCTGCCGGATGTCTTCAACGTGCTCGAGGGCTTCGAGGGCGACCTCGACGACAGCACCCAGCGCGGCCACATCAACGGCTGGCGCTTCCACGGCCTGCCGTGGACGCAGGACTAAACCCGATGGCCACCGACACGCTGCCGCTGCAGGCGGTGGTGGAAGGCCTGCGCGAGGTGCGCCACGCCTGGCGCCAGTCGCAGGGCCGCGCCCCGGAGGCCGGCGCGCGCGAACTGCCCTCGCGCGAGGTGCTGGCCACGGTGGTGGACCAGCTGCGTGGCGCGCTGTTCCCGATGCGTTTGGGCCCGCCCGACCTGCGCCCCGACCATGAAGACTTCTACGTCGGCCACACGCTGGCCGCCGCCTTGACGGCGCTGCGCCAGCAGGCCGAACTCGAACTGCGCCACCACGCCCGCCAGGGCGGCGCCGACGCCACCGAGGCCGCGCCCGGCCCGCGGGCCGCCGAGGCCGTGCAGCGCTTTGCCGAGCGGCTGCCCTCGGTGCGGCGGCTGCTCGACAGCGACGTGCTGGCCGCCTTCAAGGGCGACCCGGCGGCCCGCAGCGTCGACGAGGTGCTGCTGTGCTACCCGGGCATCCGCGCCGGCATCAACCACCGCCTGGCGCACCAGCTCTACCAGCTCGAGCTGCCGTTGGTGGCCCGCGTCGTGGCCGAGCTGGCCCATGCCGAGACCGGCATCGACATCCACCCAGGGGCACAGATCGGCCCCGGCTTCTTCGTCGACCACGGCACCGGCGTCGTCATCGGCGAGACCGCCGTCATCGGCGCGCAGGTGCGCCTGTACCAGAACGTCACGCTGGGCGCGAAGAGCTTCCCGGCCGGCGCCGACGGCACGCTGCACAAGGGCCTGGCCCGGCACCCCGTCGTCGAGGACGGCGTCGTCATCTACGCCGGCGCCACCGTGCTGGGCCGCGTGACCATCGGCCACGGCTCGGTGATCGGCGGCAACGTGTGGCTGACGCACAGCGTGCCGCCCTTCAGCCACGTGACCCAGGCCGACACGCAGTCGGCGCCGCGCCCGGCGCCCTGAGCCGCGCCTTCATTCGCTTCCCCACCGCAACGACCCCACCACCATGGCCGACACCCCCATCCAGCAGGCCCTCGGCGACGCCGCCGCACGGCAGCTAGCCAACGCCACCAAGACTGCGCCGCAGCTGTCCACCATCAGCCCGCGCTGGCTGACGCACTTCCTGCAGTGGATCCCGGTCGAGGCCGGCATCTACCGCCTGAACAAGGTGCGCGACCCCGAGGCCGTCAAGGTGCTGTGCGCCCAGCGCGACGAGAGCGAGCTGCCCGTCACCTACGTCGACTACCAGGACCAGCCGCGCGAGTACTTCCTCAACTCGGTGGCGACGGTGCTGGACGTGCACACGCGCGTGAGCGACCTCTACAGCAGCCCGCACGACCAGATCAAGGAGCAGCTGCGCCTGGTGATCGAGACGATCAAGGAAAAGCAGGAAAGCGAGCTGATCAACAACGCCGACTACGGGCTGCTCGCCAACGTGGCCGACGAGCAGCGCATCAGCACGCTCACCGGCGCACCCACGCCCGACGACCTGGACGACCTGCTCACCAAGGTCTGGAAGGAGCCGGCGTTCTTTCTCACGCACCCGCTGGGCATCGCCGCGTTCGGGCGCGAGTGCACACGCCGCGGCGTGCCGCCGCCGACGGTGAGCCTCTTCGGCAGCCAGTTCCTCACCTGGCGCGGCATTCCGCTGATCCCCAGCGACAAGGTGCCGGTGACCGACGGCAAGACCAGCTTCATCCTGCTGCGCGTGGGCGACAAGCGCCAGGGCGTCGTGGGCCTGTACCAGCCGGGGCTGCCGGGTGAGCAGGGGCCGGGCCTGAGCGTGCGCTTCATGGGCATCAACAAGAACGCCATCGCCAGCTACCTGATCAGCCTGTACTGCAGCCTGGCCGTGCACAGCGACGACGCGCTGGCCGTGCTCGAAGACGTGGAAGTCGGCAAGTACCATGCCTATCCCGACACCTACCGCTGAGGCCGCCGGGGCCTGGCCGCCGATCGACGTCGAGCAGCTCGCACAGCTGGCGCGCGAGTTCTTCTCGGCCACACCGGGCAACCCTTTGCCTGCGGGCGTGCCCAGCGGCCCGCTGCCGCAGCCCACGACCACGCAGGCCGCGGGCCTGGGCGCCGCGGTGCCGGGCCTGAACCTGCTGCCCAGCGGCCCCGACCAGGTGGCAAACCTCGTCCGCCCGGCCGCCCCGCGGCTGCCGCACGCCGCAGCCCCCAACGGCCTGCCCGACGCGCTGGTGACGGGGCTGCCGGGCCTGGACAGCCGCCTCGGCGGCTTCGTCGTCGGCGTGCCGCCGCTGGCGCCCACCCCGCCGCGCGAGCGCGACGCCGGCCCGTTCTACTTCATCGACCCGGCCCGCCACCCCGGCGCGCATGGGCACCACGCGGGCGCGGTGCCCGACCTCGCGGCGCGCAGCGCCACGCGCACGCCGTTCGACGTGCACGCCATCCGCCGCGACTTCCCCATCCTCGCCGAGCGCGTGAATGGCCGGCAACTCGTCTGGTTCGACAACGCCGCCACGACGCAGAAGCCCGCCGCCGTGATCGAGCGGCTCACACACTTCTACGAGCACGAAAACAGCAACGTGCACCGCGCGGCGCACACGCTGGCCGCACGGGCCACCGACGCCTACGAGAAAGCCCGCGCCACCGTCGCGCGCTTTCTCAATGCCGGCTCGGCCGAGGAGATCGTCTGGGTGCGCGGCTGCACCGAGGGCATCAACCTCATCGCCAAGAGCTGGGGCGCGCAGCACATCGGCGCGGGCGACGAGATCGTCGTCAGCCACCTCGAGCACCACGCCAACATCGTGCCCTGGCAGCAGCTGGCGGCCGAAAAAGGCGCGGTCCTGCGTGTCATTCCGGTCGACGACAGCGGGCAGATCATCCTGTCGGAATACCAGCGCCTGCTGGGGCCGAAGACCAAGCTCGTCTCGATCACGCAGGTGAGCAACGCGCTGGGCACGGTGGTGCCGGTGCACGAGGTGGTGCAGATCGCGCGCCGCCACGGCATCACCACGATCGTGGACGGCGCGCAGTCGGTGTCCCACATGGCCGTCGACGTGCAGGCCATCGGCTGCGACTTCTTCGTCTTCAGCGGCCACAAGGTGTTCGGGCCCACGGGCATCGGCGCCGTGTACGGCCGGCGCGACGTGTGGGAGAAGACGCCGCCGTGGCAGGGCGGCGGCAACATGATCGCCGACGTCACCTTCGAGCGCACCGTCTACCAGCCCGCACCGGCGCGCTACGAGGCCGGCACCGGCAACATCGCCGACGCCGCCGGCCTGGGCGCGGCGCTGGAGTACGTCGAGCGCATCGGCCTGCCCGCCATTGCGCGCTACGAGCACGAGCTGCTGGCCTACGCCACCGCGGCGCTCAAACCCATCCCGGGCCTGCGGCTCATCGGCACGGCTGCCGACAAGGCCAGCGTGGCCAGCTTCGTGCTGCAAGGGCACGAGCCCGCCGAGGTGGGCCGCGCGCTCAGCGAAGAAGGCATCGCCGTGCGCTCAGGCCACCACTGCGCCCAGCCCATCCTGCGCCGCTTCGGCGTGGAGGCCACGGTGCGGCCCTCGTTTGCCTTCTACAACACCTGCGAAGAGATCGACCGGCTCGTCGCGGTCGTGCGCCGCCTGGCGCGCGCCTGAGTTCAACCACCCCTCCATCCGCCCCCGATGAAGTCTCACAGCCTCACCCTGGCGCTGCTGCTGGCCGCCGCGGCCGCGCACGCGCAGACCACACCCCCCGTCGACCGCCAGGCCCGCGTCTGGGCCGCCAGCTGCGCCGCCTGCCACGGCACCGGTGGCCAGAGCGTGGGCGGCATCCCGCCCATCGGCCGCGATGCCGACGCGATCTACCGCGCGCTGCTGGAGTTCAAGAACAACCAGCGCCCGGCCGCCACCGTGATGCACCAGCACACCAAGGGCTACACCGACGACGAGCTCAAGCGCATCGCCGCGGTGTTCGGCGCCACGAAGTGAGGGGAACAAGATGAGCCTGAACCGACGTCAGATCCTGCTCGCCGGCGTGGCCGGCAGCACCGCCGCCCTCACCGGCTGCGCCAGCGTGGTCACCGAGAAGCCCATCGCCCGTGTCGTCGTCATCGGCGGCGGCTTCGGCGGCGCCACCGCGGCCAAGTACATCCGGCTGTGGGAGCCGCGCATCGAGGTCACGCTGGTCGAGCGGAACCCCTACTTCGTGAGCTGCCCGATCAGCAACCTGGTGGTCGCGGGCTTCCGCCAGATCAGCGAGATCACCGTGCCCTACGACGGCCTGGCCAAGCACGGCGTGAAGCTGGTGCAGGACGAGGCCACGGCCATCGACTTCGACAAGAAGCAGGTGCGCCTGGCCAAGGGCAACCCGCTGCCCTACGACCGGCTGATCGTCGCGCCGGGCGTGGACTTCCAGTTCGACAAGATCGGCGGCCTGGCCACCGCCGGCCCGGCCGGCGACGTGCTGCACGCCTGGAAGGCCGGCGCACAGACGAGCGAGCTGCGTGCGCGGCTGGACGCCCTGCCCGATGGGGGCGTGTTCGCCATCAGCATCCCCAAGGCGCCCTACCGCTGCCCGCCCGGGCCCTACGAGCGCGCCAGCGTGGTGGCGGCGTACTTCAAGAAGTTCAAGCCTCGAGCCAAGGTGCTGGTGCTCGACGCCAACCCCGACCTCGTCTCGAAGAAGGCGCTGTTCCTCAAGGCCTGGGACGACCTGTACAAGGGGATCATCGAGTACCGCCCCAATGCCGAGGTGGTGGAGTTCGACGTGCGCGGCAACGTGGCCAAGCTGCAGGTCGAGGACGTCAAGGCCGATCTCTTCAACATCATCCCGCCGCAGCAGGCCGGGCGCATTGCGCAGCCGCTGATCACCGTCAACAACCAGTGGGTGGGCGTGGAGTTCCAGACCTGGGAGAGCACCAAGGTGCCCGGCGTGCACGTGATCGGCGACGCCATCGCCGCCGCACCGGGCATGCCCAAGAGCGGCTTCCAGGCCAACAACCACGGCAAGGTGGTGGCCGATGCGGTGGTGGCGCGTCTGACGGGCCAACCCGTCAACGAGAGCCCGATCATCGCCAACACCTGCTACAGCTTCGTGAGCCCGACGGAGGTGGTGCACGTGGCCAGCGTGCACAAGTGGAACGCCGAGCAGAAGACGCTCACACCCGTGGCCGGCGCGGGCGGCCTGAGCAGCGCGCGCAACGAGCTGGAAGGCACCTACGCCCTGAGCTGGGCCCGCAACATCTGGGCCGACGCGCTGGGATGAGCCGCTGACGCAGCCCCGCTCCGGGGCGTGCTCAGTGGCGATGGGCCGTGGGCGCTTCGTCGGCCGGCAGCACTTCGAGCAAGGCCGCCGGGGCCTTCAGACCGGCCCGGCTGGTGCTCTTGGGATCGGCCGGCGTGTCGAACCAGTCCCACTGGCCCTTCTCGCACAGCTGCTGCACCTTGAACCACAGCGGCCCCGGCTGGGCCGGCAGCTGGCCGCGCAGCACGAACTCGTCGTAGTGCGCATCGGCCAGCCAGGCCTCGCGCGTGGCCGCCGTCCAGGTGATCTCCACCACGTCGTCGGTGATGCGGCGGCCGTGGCTTTCGTAGGGCTGGGCCAGCGGCGCGCGCTGCGTCTGCAGCGTCCAGCCCGGCTTGGGCATGGGCTTGGCGCCCCGAAAGCCCGCCGGCACCTGCACGCGCAGGGTGTGCGTGGCCGTGCCCTCGCAGCCGTGGCTCACGCGCAGCGTGGCCTTGTAGGGCTTGCCGGCCTGGGCCTGGGCCTCTTCGAGCGTGACATGGGCCGAGGCCGGGCCCGCGCTGGCGGCCGCCAGCGAGATGCAGAGAAGGCTGAGGTGGATGTGCTTCATGGTTGTGCTCACAGGTCGAACTTGAGTTCCGCCACGACGGTGCGCAGCGGGTAGGGGTGGAAGTTCCAGTACAGCTCGTTGCTGAGGTTGTCGATGCCCACGGCCGCGCTCCCCTGCCGCGTGGCCTGCCAGCGCAGGCGCAGGTCGGCCACCAGGAACTTGCTCGCGCCCTGGTAGCGCGCGCCGATGGGATCGCTGTTGTCGAGGCTGTTGAACTGCTGGTCGCCGTAGCGAACACCCAGGGTGCCGCTGAGCGCCTCGGTAGCCCGCCAGGTGGCCACGGCGTTGGCGCGCCAGCGTGGCACGCGCGGTTGCCACTTGCCCACGCTGGCCGGGAAGCGGCTGTTGGCGGTGATGATGGAATCGGCGAAGGTGAGGCTGCCACTCAAGTCGAGCCCGCGCACGCCCAGGTCGCGCGTTGACGCCGCCAGCTCCAGGCCCTGGGTGCGGATGCGGTCGACGTTCTGGACGTTGGTGACGTTGGGCGTGACGGTGGTGTTGGTCTGGCTGTAGAGCGCGTCACGCGTGGTCTCGGTGAACAGGGTGGCGCGCAGCGTGGCGCCCGGCTGCCAGGCCCACTCGCTGCTGAGCTCGGTGGTCCACGAGACCTCGGGCCTGAGGTTCGGGTCGCCGTTGCTCAGCGCCCCAGTGCTGGCGTTGACGCCGCCCTGGAACAGCTCGCTCACGGTGGGGAAGCGCAGCGCCCGGCCGCTGGAAAGCTTCAGCGACCAGTCGTCACGCGGCTGCCAGCCCACGGCCAGCTTGGGGCTGGCGGCGCTTTCGCGGCGCGTGGGATGGGCAAAGGCACCGGCGCCGTTGGTCGTCAGGCCGCGTTCGGCCTGCCATTGCTCGAGCCGCAGGCCCAGCACCGCCTTCCAGTCGGTGGCAAAGGCCCAGGCGTCCTGCGCCCACAGGCTGGTGAGCGAGGTGTTGCCCTCAAAGCGCGAGGCCGGGTTGCCGGCCGCTGGCGCGCCGGCCAGCCAGTCCGCCGTGGTCGAGACCTTGTTGCGCAGCTGGTGCGCGTCGCGCTGCAGGCCGAACTCGATGATGTGGCGGCCGGCGTCCCCACCGCTCGCCCCACCGCTCGCTCCACCGGGCCGCCAGGTGCCCTTGGCAGCCAGGGTGTGCCAGCCGGTGCCGGCCTGGTCGGTGATGCGACCGCCGGCCGGGTTGGCGGCCGTGGCCGCAGTGGCGGCCACCGGCGCCCAGGCGCGCACCTCGTCGCGGGCGTAGTCGTACCGGCTGGCCGCGAGCTGCCAGTCGAACACCCCGCGCGTGGTCTGGCGCAGCGCCAGGCCGTGCATCACGTGCTGCAGCCGCTCGCGCGAGCGGCCGAAGTCGGCGGCGCTGAGCGTGTAGCCGCGGCCGCCGATGCTGATGGCGCGCGTGCCGCCCACGCTGGTGGGGAAGTTGTCGGGCCGAATGTCCACACGCTGGCCGCTGGCGTCTTGCAAAAAGCTCTCCGGCTGGCGCTCGACGGTGTTGTCCCAGAAGCCCAGCGTGTAGCTGGCGCGCAGCGTGGGTTGCAGCCGCCAGGCCAGCTTGAGCTTGGCGTGGTCCTGCAGCGTGCGCGCCTGGCTGCTGGTGCCGATGAGCAGCCAGTCCTGGTTGAAGCGGTTCTTCTCGGCCACCGCACCCGTCACGGCCACGGCGCCGGCGGCCGGGGCCGCGGTGCTCGGGTTGCGCGTGGCGTAGACGAGCGGGTGGCTCTCGCTGTCCTGCCGGCTCAGGTTGAACCACCAGGCGAAGTCGCCCGCGCGGCTGCCGATGCTGGCGCTGGCCTGGCCGCCGCCGAAGCGGCCATCGGTGCCGTAGGCGTCGTAGCGCTGCGAGAAGCCCGCCACCTTGGCGTGGGCCTCAAAGCGCGTGGGCATGCGCGTCACGTAGTCCACCACCGCGCCCACGCTGTTGCCCGGGTAGGCGGCGCTGAAGGGGCCGTAGAGCACGTCCACGCGCTCGATCTCCTCGGGCGTGACGAGGCCCCAGCGCGGCGTGAAGCTGGCCCCGTTGCCCAGCAGGTTGCTCAGCAGGATGCCGTCGGCATACACCAGCGAGCGCGCGCTGTTGCCGGTGCCGCTGGCGCGCGTGGACAGCACGGCGTGGTCGTAGTCGCCGATGTAGCGCTTGCGCACCAGCAGGCTCGGAAAGTACTTCAGGGCGTCGGCGCTGTCGGTGGCGTTGATGGTGGTGTCGATCTCGGCGCCGCTGATGCCTTCGATGGTGGTGGGAATCTGCGTCGGCAACGAGCCCAGGCGGTTGGCGGTGACGCTGACGATGCCGGCGTTGCGGCTGTTGGCGGCTTCGGGGGCGGTCTGCGCCTGGGCAAAGGGTACGCACGAGAGAACGCAAGCGCAGGCAATGGCCTGCCGTGGGAATGGCGGTAAAGAAACGAGCACGAAGAACACTCCTGAAGGCCACCCACTGCGCCCAAGGGGCGCGAGCGAGCGGCCGCAAACCCGGATGAGCCCGCGCCGCCACCGCCCGAGGGCGGCGGCGGCAGGGCTCGCGACGAGGGGTTCAGCTCAGGAGGGGGGGCCCGCGCGGCTGTGCGCTGCGCCACGCATGCAGCGTGTGCGGCGCCTGCAGGAACAGGCTGGGCACGAAGGCCGGGCCGGGTGCGGGTTCGTGCGACAGAGCCGTGGCCAGAGGCAGTGGCGGTGCGTCGTGCTGCAGCCGGCACAGGGGGCAGTGGTCGCTGTGTGCGGCGGCCGAGGTGTCGGCCGGCGTGCCCGCCGGGCCGTCGGCGAGTTCATCGACGGCCACCAGCGTCACCCAGCGCAGCCCTTGGGGTGTGCAGATCTCGGCGCGCACGCTGCCGTCGGGCGCTGCGGCAGCCAGAAGCTGCGACACCGTGGGCACGAGGCTCAGCGCCCAGATCGCCAGCAGGGCGATCCAGGTTGGCAAGGCCGTGTGGCGGCGCAACTTCAGCATCGGGGCGCGAGTGTATGCGCCGCCCAGCTGTCGAACGCGCTGTCAAGCGTGCTGCCCTCGCTTCAGGGCTGAGCGTGGGCAGCCCTCTCGCGTTGCGCCGAGTGCCAGCGCTGGCGCAGCCGCTCGAGGTGCGGCAGCACCTGCGGCCACGGCCCGTGGCCCGATGCCGGGTTGACGTGCCCGGCATCGCCCAGGTCCGTGAGCCGCGCACCCCAGGCATGGGCCCAGCCCAGTGCCACCTCGGTGGGCAGCCAGGGGTCGTTGCTGCTGGCCAGCACCGTGAGCTCGGCGCTCGCGACGCGCCGCATCAGCTGCGCCTTGAGCCCAAAACGCCAGGGGCTGGCCGGCGCTACCAGCAGACCGGCCACCACCGGCCGGGAGGCATCGACCTCAGGGTTCAACAAGTGCTGCACCAAGGCCAGGCAGCCGAAGCTGTGGGCCACGGCGATCCAGGGGCCTGCGGGCTCGGCTTGCAGCGTCTGCCCGATGCGCGCCACCCAGGCATCCAGATCGGGGGCGCTCCAGTCGAGCTGCTCGACACGGCGGCTGCCCGGCGTGCGCCGCTGCAGCCAGCTCTGCCAATGATCAATACCGCTGCCGTGCAGCCCCGGCACCACCAGCAGCCGTGGGCGCGGCGGGCAGCAGGCCGGGGAGGCTGCGTCGCCGGCTGCGTTCATCTGCACCCGCCGCTCTCAGATCGGCCGGCGCAGCACCTGCGCCAGCAGCCGCTCCTCGACCTCGGCCAGCACGGCCGAAGCATGGCGGCGCGGCCGTGGCTGCACGATGCGCTCGTCGTGCGCGATGCGGCCGTCGACGATGACAAGCACGCGGTCGGCCAGCGCCGCCGCTTCGACCACGTCGTGCGTCACCAGCACCGCGGTGAAGCCCTGCTCTCGCCACAGCTGCTCGATCAGCGCCTGCATCTCCAGCCGCGTGAGGGCGTCCAGCGCGCCCAGCGGTTCGTCGAGCAGCAGGAGGCGCGGCTCGTGCACCAGCGCACGCGCCAAGGCCACGCGCTGCTTCTGCCCGCCCGACAGCACGGCCGGCCACTCGTGGGCGCGGTCGGCCAGCCCCACCTGCGCCAGGGCGCCACGCGCACGCGCCGGTGCGTTGGCGCTGGTCAGGCCGAGCTCGACGTTGGCGGCGACACGCTTCCAGGGCAGCAGCCGCGCGTCCTGGAACATCAGCCGCGTGTCCTCGCGCGTGGCGTTCGGCGGCTGGCTGTCGATGGCCAGCACACCGGCATCGGCCGCCTCCAGCCCGGCCAGCAGCCGCAGCAGCGTGCTCTTGCCGCAGCCGCTCTTGCCGATGACGGCGACGAACTCGCCCGGGGCGATGCTCAGCGTGATGTCGTGCAGGACCTCGCGCGCGCCATAGCGCTTGTGTACGCCGCGCAGCTCGATGCCCAGGCCCGGGCCGCGTGCCTCACCTCCGGCGGGCGGCAACCCCGGCAAGGCCGCCGGTTCGGCCTGCGGCTGCGGGCTGCGCAGCAGCAGCTCCGGTGCGTCGTAAGCGGTCATCATGCGCGTGCTCCATAGCCGGGATGCCAGCGCAGCCACCACAGCTCCAGTCCCTTGGCCAGCAGGTCGGCCAGCTTGCCCAGCAGGGCGTACAGCAGGATGCCCACCAGCACCACGTCGGTCTGCAGGAACTCGCGTGCGTTCATCGTCATGTAGCCGATGCCGGCCTGCGCGCTGATGGTCTCGGCCACGATCAGGATCACCCACATGAAGCCCAGCGAGAAGCGCACGCCCACCAGGATGGACGGCAGCGCGCCGGGCAGGATGACGTGGCGGTACAGCGCCCAGCCGCGCAAGCCGTAGCTGCGCGCCATCTCGATGAGCCCGGCGTCCACCGAGCGGATCCCGTGGAAGGTGTTGATGTAGATCGGGAAGAACACACCCAGCGACACCAGGAACAGCTTGGCCTCCTCCTCGATGCCGAACCACAGGATGACGAGCGGGATCAGTGCCAGCGGCGGCACGTTGCGCACCATCTGGATGGTGCTGTCCAGCAAGGTCTCTGCACTGCGCAGCGAGCCGGTCAGCAGGCCCAGCGCCAGCGCCAGCCCGCCACCGAGGGCAAAGCCCGAGAGCGCTCGCTGCGTGCTCACCCACACGTGCTGCCACATCTCGCCGGTGCCGGCCAGGCGTGCGAACGCGGTCAGCACGGCCCAGGGCTCGGGCAGCACGCGGCTGGAGAGCCAGCCTGCGCGCGACGAGATCTCCCAGGCCGCCAGAATGGCCAGCGGCACCAGCCACGGTGCGATGCGCCGCTTCCAGCGCAGGGCGTTCGACGGTTCCGACATGGGCGTCCCTGCTCAGCTCGCAGCCGCGGCGACGGCCGCGCGCTGCGGCACGATCGAGTTGGCGACGATCTCGCCGAAGGGCCCGGTGAGCTGCGGCTGGCTGATGCGCTCGCGCAATCCCAGCGGCAGCAGCGGGAACACCAGTTCGGCAAAGCGGTAGGCCTCTTCCAGGTGCGGGTAGCCGCTGAGGATGAAGTGCGACAACCCCAGCTCGGCGTACTCGCGGATGCGCGCCGCCACCTGCTCGGGGCTGCCCACCAGCGCCGTGCCCGCACCGCCGCGCACCAGGCCGACGCCGGCCCACAGGTTGGGCGCGATCTCCAGGCCCGCACGCACGTTGGCGGGGTCGAAATGGCCGCCATGCAGCGCGGCCATGCGGCGCTGGCCCTCGGAGTCCATCTTCGCGAAGCGCTGCTGCGCCGCGGCCACGGTGGCCGGGTCGAGGTGCTTCACGAGCCTGGCCGCCGCGGCCCAGGCCTCGTCTTCGGTCTCGCGCACGATCACGTGCAGGCGGATGCCGTAGCGCAGCGTGCGCCCGCGCGCCGCCGCCTGCGCGCGCACGTCAGCGAGCTTCTTCGCCACCTCGGCCGGTGCTTCGCCCCAGGTGAGGTAGGTGTCCACATGCTCGGCCGCCAGCGCATGGGCCGGGCCCGAGCTGCCGCCGAAGAACACCGGCGGATACGGCCGCTGAACCGGCGGGTACAGCACCTTGCCGGCCTCGAGGCGGTAGTGCTCGCCAGCGTGGTCGAACGGCTGCACCGAACCCTGTGGCTCGCCTTCGGCTCCGTGGCTGCGCGCCAGCAGCTCGCGCCAGATGGTGATGAACTCGCGCGACTGCGCATAGCGCTGCTCATGCGACAGGAACAGGCCGTCGCCGGCCAGCTCTTCAGGGTCGCCACCGGTGACGAGGTTGACGAGCAGGCGGCCGCCCGACAGGCGGTCCAGCGTGGCGGCCATGCGCGCGCTCTGTGACGGCGTCACCAGGCCCGGGCGCAGCGCCACCAGGAACTTCAGGCGCCGCGTGGCGTCGATCAGACTGGCCGCCAGCACCCAGCTGTCCTCGCAGCTGCGGCCGGTGGGCAGCAGCACGCCCTCGTAGCCCAGCGAGTCGGCGGCCACCGCCACCTGCTTGAAGTAGTCGAGGCTGGCCTCGCGCGCGCCCTGGCTGGTGCCGAGGTAGCGCGAGTCGCCATGCGAAGGAATGAACCAGAAGATGCTGAGCGGCTGCGTCACGGCACTCTCCTCACTTCGTCTGTGCAACGACGATGGGCCGGGCCGGCAGCGCCTCGGCCACGATCACGCGCTTGGGCACGAGCTTGAGCTCGAAGAAGGCGTCGGCCACCTTCTGCTGCTCGGCCGCCACGGCGGCGCTGACCGGCACCACGCCCAGCGGGTAGCGCGACAGGCTGCTCTCGACGATGGCCACGTCCAGGCCCTGCAGCGGTGCGATCAGCCTCGCCGCCTCGGCACGGTTGGCGGTGATCCAGCGGCCGCGTTCTTGCAGGTCCTGGAAGAAGCTGCCGATCACGCCCGGGTGCTTCTCGACGAAGCTGCGGCTGGCCAGATAGAACAGGTGGTTGTTCACCACACCCTTGCCGTCGACGAGGATGCGGGCCTCGATCTGCTTCTCGGCTGCGGAGAGGAACGGATCCCAGATCGCCCAGGCGTCGACGCTGCCGCGCTCGAAGGCCGCGCGGGCATCGGCCGGCGGCAGGAAGACGACGTTGACTTCGGTGTACTTGAGCCCCGCCTTCTCGAGATGCTTGACGAGCAGGTAGTGCACGTTGCTGCCCTTGTTGAGGGCGATCTTCTTGCCCTTGAGATCGGCCACGCTCCTGATCGGCGAGCCCTTGGGCACGACGATGGCCTCGGCCTCGGGACTGGCCGGATCGTTGCCGACGTAGACGAACTGCGCGCCCGCGGCCTGCGCGAAGATCGGCGGCGCCTCGCCCACGTAGCCCACGTCGATGGAGCCCACGTTCAGGCCCTCGAGCAGCTGCGGGCCGGCCGGGAACTCCACCCACTTGATGCTGACGTTCTGCGCTGCCAGGCGCTTCTCGAGCGTGCCCTGTGCGCGCTGCAGCACCAGCACGCTGGCGGCCTTCTGGAAGCCGATGCGCAGCTCGATGGGCTGCTGGGCCTGTGCGCCGCCAGCCGTGAGCGCGGCCGCGGCAGACAGGACGAGGGCCTTCATCAGACCCGAGAGGTGGCGACGGCGGCCAGTGCTATCGATCGACATGGTGTACTCCTGGCAGTGGATGGTGGCTTTGTGTTGAGCTTGTCTGGCGACGGCAGCTGCGGTGTGCTCGAGCGCTCAAGGGCACGATAGGTCGCAAGCGAAGCGGATCCAACGAACTTGTCCGCAACAGCTGATGCGCACCCGCCGATGGCTTCAGAAGCAGTCAGCCAACTCGGCAGCCAGTGCTTCGACCCGCAGCCGCAGGCTTTCGGCGCGCACCGTGGTGCCGTCGAACTCGGCGCTGGCGCCGTACACGGCCGTGGGCAGCGTGCGCGCCTGGAAGAAGCCGAACAGTGGCCGCAGCTGGTGCTCGACCACCAGCGCATGGCGCTCGCCGCCCCCGGTGGCGACCAGGGCCACCGGCTTGCCGCGCAGCGCGTCGGTGTCGACGAAGTCGAAGAGGTGCTTGAACAGGCCCGTGTACGAGCCCTTGTACACCGGCGTGGCGACGATCAGCGCATCGACCGTCTCGATGCGGCGCAGCGCGGCCTCGGCATCGGCCGGCAGCACGCTGCGCGACAGCGCCGGGCCGATGAGCGGCGCCAGCGCCGCCACCGACAGGTGCTGGCGTTCGATCGCACGCCCGTCGATGCGGCCGACCGCCGACTCGGCAACGGCCTCGGCCAGCGCGCGGGTGCGCGAGGGGTGGCCGACACCGGCATCGACGATGAGGAGAAGTGGCACGTTCATCGCGCACTCCGGCAGGCGACGACGCCCCATGAACTTGAATCAGTCATGCACAAGGAAGTCCAAGAAAAGGGGGCCCGCGGCGCTCAACCCCATGACGAAGCCGCTTGTTCCCTTCGCCGCGGGCCCGAATCGAAAGAAGCGCCGGCACAGCGGGCGCCTCCCCCGAGGAGACACCTGTCGCGAGACCCCAAGGTGCGACAGGCCAGGGCACGATAGAGCGGCGTCCGCGGGCAGCCAACGAAGATCGCCGCAAGAGCAGATGCTCGACGGCCGCATCTGCTGCTGCGGCCAGTGCGATTGGCGCGCGCGAGGCGCCGTCACCAGAAGTGCATCGGCGCCAGCGCGGCGTCGTCGTTCACGGTGTGGCACTCCAGGATCAGCTCGAGCCCATGCTGCACCAGCGTGCCCGCCGAGCGGGACTCGAAGGCCACCGCACCGGCCAGCCCGCGCACGTGGGCCTCGGGCTCGGGCGAGGCGATCACGAACCGGGCCCGCACCTGGCGATGCGGTGTCTGCCGCTCCACCCAGAACAGCTCAAGATTCGCGCCTTCCACGCGCAGCTGGCGCTGCCTGGCCAGGGTTCGCAGCGAGTTCAGCAGTTCCAGCGCCAGACGCGAGCGCGGGTCCTCACACCCGGGCCTGGGCCAGCACACGAAGGGTTCATCGCCGACGCTCGAAGGCACCCAGCGGGCCTCCACCGGCAGCCCGCCGAACAGGCCTTCCGACAGCGCGCGCCAGCCGCGCAGAAGAACTTCCGTGGCCACGGGTCGTGGTTCCCGATGCTCGGTGGCGCCCAGGCTCTCAGGCTGCAGCCAGCGCCTGGTCCAGATCGGCCCGCAGGTCATCGATGTGCTCGATGCCCACCGACAGCCGCAGCATGTCCTCGCCGACGCCAGCCTTGTCCAGCTCTTCAGGCGAGAGCTGCCGGTGCGTGGTGCTGGCCGGGTGCGTGGCCAGGCTCTTGGCGTCGCCGATGTTGACCAGCCGCGTGAACAGCTTCAGCGCGTCGAGCACCCGTGCACCGGCCTCGCGCGCCGTGCCCGGCGTGCCCGCCGCGGCCTTCACGCCGAAGGTCAGCAGCCCCGAGGCCTGGCCCGAGAGGTACTTCTTCACCAGGCCGTGGTCGGGGTGGTCCTCCAGGCCGGCGTAGTTGACCCAGGCCACCTTGGGATGCTTCTGCAGGTGCCGCCCCAGCGCCAGCGCGTTGGCGCTGATGCGGTCCACGCGCAGCGCCACGGTCTCGATGCCCTGCAGGATGAGCCAGGCATTGAAGGGCGAGATCGCAGCGCCGATGTTGCGCAGCGGCACCACGCGCGCACGGCCGATGTAGGCCGCCGGGCCGAGGGCATCGGTGTAGACGACACCGTGGTACGACACATCCGGTTCGTTCAACCGCTTGAAGCGCGCCTTGTGCTGCGCCCACGGGAACTTGCCGCTGTCGACGATGGCGCCGCCCACTGCGGTGCCATGGCCGCCCAGGTACTTGGTCAGCGAGTGCACGACGATGTCAGCGCCGTGTTCGATGGGCCGGCTGAGGTAGGGCGTGGGCACGGTGTTGTCCACGATCAGCGGCACGCCATGGCGGTGCGCGATCTCGGCCAGCTTCGCGATGTCGGAGATATGGCCTTGCGGGTTGCCCAGGCTCTCGACGAACACGGCCTTGGTGCGCTCGTCGATCAGCGCTTCGAGCGTCTCGATGCGGCGGTAGTCGAAGAAGCGCGTGCTGATGCCGTACTGCGGCAGCGTGTGCGCAAAGAGGTTGTAGGTGCCGCCGTACAGGCCCGAGGCGGCGGCGATGTTGTCGCCAGCCTCGGCGATGGTGAGGATCGAGTACGTCACCGCCGCCTGCCCCGAGGCCAGCGCCAGTGCCGCGATGCCGCCTTCGAGCGCCGCGATGCGCTGCTCGAGCACGTCCTGCGTCGGGTTCATGATCCGCGTGTAGATGTTGCCCGGCACCTTCAGGTCGAACAGGTCGGCGCCGTGCTGCGCGCTGTCGAAGGCGTAGGCCACGGTCTGGTAAAGCGGCACAGCGGCCGAGCGCGTGGTGGGGTCGGGGCTGTAGCCGGCGTGCACGGCCAGGGTCTCGAAGCGGCGTTCGGTTGTGCTCATGGCCTGGTTCCTTGGTGAGTGGCCCAGATGCGTGGGGCCGATCGGCTGGCGCAGGCTACGGCCGCACCAACGGCATCCCAAGCGCGAATTCGTCATCTGCTGATGCGGTGCCGTGCCTGCAGCGCGGCATTCATGCTGCCGAGCATGCATGGCATGTGTGAGCTGTTCGCCTTGAACGCCAATGTGCCGGTGGCCGCCACCTTTTCGTTCCGCGGTCTGGCCGCGCGAGGTGGCCTGGCCGGCGACCACGTCGACGGCTTTGGCATGGCCTTCCACGACGGCGTGGGCTGCCGCGTGTTCGTGGATGAGGCGCCGGCCTCGCGCTCGCCGCTCGCGGCTTTCCTCGGCCTGCACCCGATGCGCGCACCCACCGTGTTGGCGCATGTGCGCAAGGCGACGCAGGGGGGCGTATCGCTGGCCTACTGCCACCCATTCCGGCGCGAATGGGCGGGCCGTAGCTGGTTGTTCGCCCACAACGGTGACCTGAAGTCCTTCGATCCCGCGCTCGGCGAGCACTTTCGCCCCGTCGGGCAGACCGACAGCGAGCGCGCCTTCTGCTGGCTGCTGCAGCGGCTGCAGCAGCACTTCGGCGGCGGAGCGGCGCCGGCCTGATTCACAGCGTCTGATGCGTCCGGCGCATCAGCAAAGTCGAACTGCTTCGTTTCGCGCAGAGGGCTCGCCTGGGGACACTCCAAGACCCTGTACCGGCTCCGGCTTCGCCTGATGAATTTCCAACAGCTGCGCTCGTTCCGCCAGACCGTCCGCGAGGGCTACAACCTCACCCTGGTGGCCGAGACGCTGCACACCTCGCAGCCGGGCGTGAGCCGGCAGCTCAAGGAGCTGGAAGAGGAGCTCGGCGTGGAGCTCTTCGTGCGCGCCGGCCGCCGCTTCTTGGGGCTCACGGCTCCCGGGGAGGCCGTGCTGCCCATCGTCGAGCGGCTGCTGCAGGAGGCCGACAATCTGCGCCGTGCCGGCGCCGACTTCGCGGCCGCCGATGCCGGCGTGCTGACGATCGCCGCCACGCACACGCAGGCTCGTTTCGTGTTGCCGTCGGCGGTGAAGGACTTTCGCGACACCCACCCGCGTGTGGCGCTGCACCTGCAGCAGGGCTCGCCGCGGCAGATTGCGCAGCAGCTGCTGGCCGGCAATGTGGACCTGGGCATCGCCACCGAGGCGCTGGCCGAGTACCCGGGCCTGCTGGCCCTGCCCTGCTACCGCTGGACGCACGTGGTGGTGGTGCCGGTGGCCCACCCACTGGCGCAAGACCTCAGCGCGGGCCGACCCCTCACCTTACAACGCCTGGCCGCGTTCCCGCTGGTCACCTACGAGCCCGGCTACACCGGCCGCGGACACATCGACGAAGCCTTCGCGAAAGCTGGCCTCACCGCCGACTTCACCTTGCAGGCGATGGACGCCGACGTCATCAAGACCTATGTCGAGCTGGGCCTCGGCGTCGGCGTGATCGCCTCTATGGCCTTTGATGAGGCCCGCGACACCGGCCTGGTGGCCGTGGACGCGCGCCATCTGTTCGCCGCCAACACCACGCGCGTGGCCATCAAGCGCGGCAGCTACCTGCGCCGCTACGTGTTCGACTTCATCCAGACCTTCGCGCCCACACTCACGCGCGAGGTGGTGGAGCGGGCGCTGGCCGGCGCGGAGGGCGAGGCCCTTTCGGCGAACTGATACGCCACCTGCGCAGTGGCGCAGCAGGGCAGTTCGCGGCCTAGCCGCCCCGGCGCCGCCGACTTGCAGCGCCTGCGACCAGCAAGGCCAGCCCGCACAGGGCGAGCGTGGTCGGCTCGGGCACCACGGTGCCGAATCGGAGGTTATCGACGGTGAAGCCCGAGGCCGCTGCATCGGTGGCGCCGAAGGTCACCGACGTGAAAGCGACATCGGACACGAGACCTACGAAGTAGTAAAAGGGTGCTATGAACAGTGTGGGGTCCTGGGGGTCGTAGGCCCCACCGTTCAGCGCCAGTTCGCCGGTGTTCGTCTGCACCCGAATCGACCCCGGAAGCGTCTCTTCGATGATGAAGAACACGCCGAACGCGTTCACCGCGCTGCCGAAGGTCACGGTGATCGAGTTGCCGGGGTCGAAGTATCCAACGCTAGCCGGTTCGGCCGCCAGACCGAACTCGTCGAGCCGGCCGTAGGCTTCGTCGATTCGGCCAGTACGGCCGTCACTGAAGCTGTAGGTCAGCCCGTTGAAACTGCTACCGCTGGCGATGAACTGGTCGGCTGCTCCAGACTCGAAACCCTCGAAGCTCATCGTCCCGGCAGCCACCGCAGCCTGGAACGCTGCGGAAGTGGTGTAGCTCACCGACGCGGCTTGCGCAGCACCGGCTGCGGCAAGAGAAACGAGCACCGCAGCGGCCAGGCGCGGCAGGTTGGCAAGCGTGATGGACATCGTGGGCTCGGTTCAGTGGATCACCCGCCCGCTGCAAAAACCGTGCCGCAGCGGAGAGACCCTTGCGGGACAAGCACTTGCAGTCCGACACCAAACCACCATGTCAAGCATCTCGACATCGAGAGCGGGGCAACGCAGACCCGATCAATCGGGCACTCGCGCGGCGAACGCCCCCCGTTGACTCACTTCCGCGTGAAGATACGGTCGAAGGTGCCACCGTCGTTGAAGTGCGTGGTCTGGGCCTTCGTCCAGCCGCCGAACACCTCGTCGATGGTGAACAGGTTGACCTTCAGGTTGAAGGTGCTGGCGTACTTGGCCGCCACCTGCGGGTCACGCGGGCGGTAGTAGTTTTCGGCGGCGATGGTCTGGCCCTGGGTCGAATACAGGAACTCCAGGTAGGCCTGTGCGACGGCTCGCGTGCCCTTGCGATCGACGTTCTTGTCGACCACGGCCACGGGCGGCTCGGCCAGGATGCTCAAGCTGGGCACGACGATGTCAAAGCGCGTCGGGCCGAGCTCCTTCACGGCCAGGAAGGCCTCGTTCTCCCAGCTCAGGAACACGTCGCCCACGCCGCGCTCGGCAAAGGTGGTGAGCGAGCCGCGCGCGCCGCTGTCGAGCACCGGCACGTTCTTGTAGAGGTCAGCGACGAACTTCTCGGCACGCGCCGGGTCGTTGCCGTACTTGCGCAGCGCATAGCCCCAGGCAGCGAGGTAGTTCCAGCGCGCGCCGCCGCTCGTCTTGGGGTTGGGCGTGATCACGCTGATGCCGGGCTTGACGAGATCGTCCCAGTCCTTGATGCCCTTCGGGTTGCCCTTGCGCACCAGGAACACGATGGTGCTGGTGTAGGGGCTGGCGTTGTTGGGCAAGCGCTTTTGCCAGTCGGCCGGGATCAGACCGGCCTTGGCGTGCAGCTCGTCGATGTCGTAGGCCAGCGCCAGCGTCACCACGTCGGCATCGAGGCCGTCGATCACGCTGCGCGCCTGGCGGCCGCTGCCGCCGTGGCTCTGCCGCACGGTCACGGTGTCGCCAGTCTTGGCCTTCCAGTGCTCGGCGAAGGCCTTGTTGAAGTCGACATACAGCTCGCGCGTGGGGTCGTAGCTCACGTTGAGCAGGTTGATGGTCTTCTGCGCGTAGGCGGCCGGCGCGGCGGCCGTCAGCGTGACGGCCAGCGCGGCGGTCAGCAAGGGCGCAAGCAAGGTCTTCAGCAGCATGGCGGTTCGATGAGTGAGGGTGAGCAGCCATACTAGGAAGGGCTCTGCGAGGAGCCAACGAAGCTTTGGGTACTTGCTGATGCGATGGGCGCAAGAGCGTTGGGGTTCGTGCCCGCTGGGTTTCGGGGCAACAACCCCCGTTCGGACTGAGCCTGTCGAAGCCCAGAGGACCACAGGCGCTTCGACAGGCTCAGCGCGAACGGTGGGGGGGCGGGTGTCACGCGAACGGTGGTGCCGGCCCCTGGGCGCAGCCGCCCTCAGGCGCCGCTGCGCAAGCGGGCCACCACGGCATCGCGCACGGCCGTGGTGTGCAGGGGCAGCACCGCCACATCACCCGGCCGGGCGGCTTGCAGAAGCTGCTCGGCCGCATCGCTTTCGTCACCGCCGTCGACCACCTTCGACGCTGGCAGCGCTGCCATCAGCAGGCCGGCATGAAGCAACGCTGGCACCTCGCCGACGTCGCGACCCCTCAACATCGCCGTCAGCTCCTTGAGCACGACGAGATCGGGCTGCGCGGCGGCGGCCACCTGGGCCAGCGCCGCGATGGCCTCGTCGTCGCGGTTGCCGGCCTGGCCCAGCAGCAGCAGCAGGCGGCCCGGCCCGCCTGACCGCGCCACGGGCAGCAGCGAACGCGCCACGCCCAGCAGCTGCGCGAGGCCATCGGGGTTGTGCGCGTAGTCCACCAGCACGGTAGCGCCGCGCCAGCCGTGGCGTTCGAGTCGGCCGGGGTTGTCGGAGGGCTCCTCGCCAAAGCGCGCCAGCACCTGCCGCACCTCGTCTAGCGGCAAGCCCAAGGCGGCGGCAGCCAGCGCCGCAGCGGCCAGGTTCTCGATGTTGTAGCCGGCGGCACCACCCAAGGTGAGCGGCATGTCGGCCACGGCGCCGAGCCCGTGCTCGGTGCCAGCCAGGCTGAGCAGCAGCTGGCCGTCGCGCACGGCGCAGGTGCTGCCACCATGGTGGCGCAGGACGGCGAGCAGCGGCGTGTCGTGTTCGCGCGCAAACAGCGCCCAGGTGGGCTGCGCCAAATGCCACACTTGCACGGCTGCGCGCAGCAGCGGGTCGCACTGGCCGTTGAGCACCAGCGTGCCCCGCCTCTGGCCTTCGGGGCGCGCCAACGCGTGGGCCACAGCCAGCTTGACAAAGGCGATGTCCTCGACGGTGTCGATGCCGTGTTCGCCCAGGTGGTCGGCGCTGACGTTGGTGACCACCGCCACATCGGCCTGCGACACGGCCAGGCCGCGGCGCAACAGGCCGCCGCGCGCGGTTTCCAGCACCGCGGCCGTCACCGCGGGGTCGCGCAGCACGGCACGCGCGCCGGCGGGGCCCGACCAGTCGCCGGTATCGATGCGCGTGGTGCCGATCACCACGCCCTCGGTGCTGCAGCTGCCCGGCACGAAGCCCGCCGCGCGCGCCATGGCGGCCAGCAGCCGCGTCGTCGTGGTCTTGCCGTTGCTGCCGGTGACCAGCACCTTGGGCACCGGGCCGAGCGCCGCCCAGGGCACGTCCATCGGCATCGGCAGCGCGGCGCGCGGGTAGACGCGGCTGCGGCGGCCCTCGCCGATCGAGACGCTGTCGTCGTCGGCCAGCAGCGGCAGGCGGCGCGCCGCCGCGGCGGCCTGCAGGCGCTGCAGCGGCCACGAGCGCTCGGCCTCGGCGCGAGAGCGGAAGTGCTCAAGGGCATCGTCGATCGCGGGCTGCGCCAAGTCGAAGCCTTCCGCGGCATGCTGGGGGTGGGCCGCGGCCGCGCGCTCCCAGGCCCACTCGTTCACCTCGGTGGCCGTCATCAGCGCCTCGGCCGGCGCGGCAAAGGCGAGGAACACGCCTTGGGCATGCGCGTGCACCCGCGGCTCCGGCTTGGGCCAGCCCAGCGCGGCGCAGGTGGCCACCACCTGGGCGATCCAGCGCCCCTGCGCCGCACCGTCCGCCGCCGCCGGGCCCAGCGGCACCAGCGTCACCGCGGGGCCGGCATACCAGCGGTTGGCGCCAATCAGCCGGCGCGACCCATCAAAAGCGTGGCGCGGTTCGGCGGGCGGTGGGCTCAATCCGCGGCCTCGCCGACGAAACGCAGGCCGCGCTCGTCGCGCACGAAGCCGGCAGCGGCCAGCGCGGTGTCGTCGCCGGTGGTGAAAGGCGTGCCGCGGTCGTCGGCCGCGTCGCGCTGGCTCTCGGTGGGCGCCGCAGCGGCCGGCACCGGCTGTTGCCGCGTCATCACGCCCTCGGGCTTGAACTTGATCACCTGCTTCCAGCTGCGCGTCAGCGCATCGGCAAAGATCAGCAGCAGGTCGCCCTCACGGCCCATGCGCAGCGCGTGGTCGATGGCCTCCTGCTCGTCGGGGATCAGCGTGATGGCGCTGTCGGGCACGCCCTGCTCGCGCAGCACGGCGGCGATCATCTTCGGCACCTCGTCGCT
>JAIYDH010000371.1 GCA_027487585.1 Rubrivivax sp. | reverse complement strand
CTCGCCTTCGACTTCCTCGGCGATGATCAGCAGCGGACGGCCGCTCTTGGCCACCTGCTCCAGCGTGGGCAGCAGGTCGCGGATGTTGCTGATCTTCTTGTCGTAGAGCAGCACGAACGGGCTCTCGAGAATGGCGACCTGCTTCTCGGGCGTGTTGATGAAGTAGGGCGACAGGTAGCCGCGGTCGAACTGCATGCCTTCGACGATGTCGAGTTCGTTGTCGAGCGACTTGCCGTCTTCGACGGTGATGACGCCTTCCTTGCCGACCTTGTCCATCGCCTTGGCGATGATCTCGCCGATCGACTCGTCGCTGTTCGCCGAGATGCTGCCGACCTGGCCGATTTCCTTGCTGGTGGTCGTGGGCTTGCTCGACTTCTTCAGCTCTTCCGTCAGGGCGATCACGGCCTTGTCGATGCCGCGCTTGAGGTCCATCGGGTTCATGCCGGCGGCAACGTACTTCATGCCTTCGCGCACGATCGACTGGGCCAGCACCGTGGCGGTGGTGGTGCCGTCACCGGCGTTGTCGCTGGTCTTGGAAGCGACTTCCTTGACCATCTGCGCGCCCATGTTCTGGAGCTTGTCCTTGAGCTCGATCTCCTTGGCGACCGAGACACCGTCCTTGGTCACGGTGGGGGCGCCGAACGAGCGCTCGAGCACCACGTTGCGGCCCTTGGGGCCCAGGGTCACCTTGACGGCGTTGGCCAGGATGTTCACACCCTCGACCATGCGCTGGCGCGCGTCAGCGCCGAAAATCACGTCTTTTGCAGCCATGTCTGATTTCTCCGTATGCAGTGGGGGGTGCTGGATTACTTCTCGACGACGGCGAAGAGGTCTTCTTCGCGCATCACCAGCAGCTCATCGCCATCGACCTTGACGGTCTGGCCGCTGTACTTGCCGAACAGCACGCGGTCGCCGACCTTGATGTTCAGGACGACGAAGTCGCCCTTGTCATTGCGCTTGCCGGGGCCGACGGCCAGGACTTCGCCCTGGTCGGGCTTCTCGGCAGCGTTGTCGGGGATCACGATGCCGGAGGCGGTTTTGGTTTCGTTCTCGAGACGCTTCACGATCACGCGGTCGTGCAACGGGCGCAGCTTCATAGGATCTCCTTGAGTCTTGGCAATGAACAGGCGCTGAGAAAGTCAGTGCCCGCTTACAAGAGGATGGCGGATGCTGGAGCCTGATCAGGCTCGCGGCGATTCCGCTCGTTAGCACTCGACTTCGATGAGTGCTAGCAATTGGATTATAGGGTCGGCGGGTGTCAGTTCAAGAGGCGCCTTGCAATGCCGGGCGCCGCAGCAGGGGCAGGCTCGCCCGGGTGGTCGGGCGCCGGCACCGGCGCTACCGTCGGCTTCCATGCGCCGCGCCATCCCTTCGCTCCCTCGCCGCCGGGCCCTGCTGGCGGCCGCCCTGGGCCTCACGGCCTGGCCGCGCGCGGCCAGGGCGCAGACCGCGCCGATGCCCATCTTCGACGCCCATCTGCACTACAGCCACGACGCCTGGGAGCGCCTGCCGCCCGCGCAAGCGGTGGCGCTGCTGCGCGAGGCCGGCCTGAAGAAGGCGATGGTGTCGAGCAGCAGCGACGAGGGCACGCAGAAGCTGTTCGCCATCGCGCCCGATCTCGTTGTGCCGGTGCTGCGCCCCTACCGCAGCCGCGGCGAGATCGGTACCTGGGTGCACGACCGCACCGTCGTCGGCCACATGGAAGAGCGGCTCGCCAAGCACCGCTACGTCGGCCTGGGCGAGTACCACGTATTCGGCGCCGACGCCGACTTGCCGGTGATGCGCCGCGTGGTGCAGCTGGCGCGCGAGCGTGGGCTGCTTTTGCACTCGCACTCCGACGCCGAAGCCATCGACCGGCAGTTTGTGCAGTGGCCCGAGGCGCGCATCCTGTGGGCGCACGCCGGCTTCGACGCGCCCGACAAGGTGGCGCCGATGCTGCGCCGCCACAGCCGCCTGTGGGTGGACCTGGCCTTTCGCAGCGACCACGCCAGCCGCACAGGGAGCAGCAGCACGGTCGACGCCGGCTGGCGCGCCCTCTTCACCGAGTTCCCCGAGCGCGTGCTGCTCGGCACCGACACTTTCACGCCCGAGCGCTGGTACTACGTCGGCGAGCACGCGCGCTGGTCGCGCCAGTGGCTGGCCACCTTGCCGGCCGACGTGGCCGAGCGCATCGGCTGGAAAAACGGCGAGGCGTTGCTGGCGGCGCTGCCGTCGCCGGTGGCGCGATGAATCGACGACTGGGCTGGCTCGGGGTCTGGGCCGTTTTGTGCATGGGGCCTGTCGCCGCCGTGGCGCAGACGGCCCTGGCACCGCCTGCGGCCTGCCCGCCGCCCGAGGCCGGTGCCTCGGTCATCGCACAAGGCGGCGTCACCGCCTCCTGGGCCGCCGAGCCGACGCTCGCGGTGTCCAAGCCCTTCGCCCTGCGCGTGGCGCTGTGCCCGGCGCGCGCCGAGCTCGTGCGCGTCGACGCCACGATGCCCGAACACCGCCACGGCATGAACTACCGCGCGCGCCTCGTGCCGGCCGGTGACGGCCGCTGGCGCGTGGACGGCCTGGTCTGGCACATGCCCGGCCGCTGGGAACTGCTGCTGGTGGTGCGGCTCGACGGGCAGGAGCAGCGCCTCGTGCAGTCGGTGGTGCTGCGCTGAGCGCACCGTGAACGGCTGGCGACGCAACGGTGTGCTGGTGGGGCTGGCCGCCGCAGCGCTGGCCCCCGTGCAGGCCGCGCCGGCGCTGCTCGACTTCAGCGCCGACGAGCGCGAGCGCATCCTCTCGCACGGCCCCTGGCCGCCACCGCCGGTACGCGACCCGGCCAACGCGCTCGAAGGCCGTGCCGAGGCCATCGCCTTCGGCCGCCGGCTGTTCCATGACCAGCGCCTCTCGGCCGATGGCCGCATGGCCTGCGCCAGCTGCCATGTGCCGGCCCGCGGCTTCAGCGATGGCCGGCCCACCGCATCGGCCCGACAAGGTGAAGGCCCGCGCAACACGCCCACCGTCTGGGACGTGGCCCAGCAGCGCTGGTTCGGCTGGGGCGGTGCCACCGATTCGCTCTGGGCCGCGTCCATGGTGCCGATGCTGGCCACCGGCGAAATGGCGCAGACCGTGCCGGCTCTGGCACAGCGGGTGCGCGCCGCGCCCGACCTGGCCGCAGGCTGGCGACGCGCCCACGCCTTGAGCGCCAAAGAGGACTTGCCCGCCGACGACGAGAAGGTGGTCGTCGGCCTGGCCAAGTCGCTGGCGGCCTGGCAGGCCACGCTTAGCTCGCCGCGCACGCCCTTCGACCAGTTCCGCGACGCGCTGGCGCGGGGCGACACACGCGCCGGCGCCACCTACCCGCTGGCGGCCCAGCGCGGGCTGCGCCTTTTCATCGGCGAGGCGCGCTGCAGCGTCTGCCACAGCGGGCCGCGCTTCTCGAACGGCGAGTTCGGTGATGTCGGTGTGCCGTTCTTTGTGCCGGCAGCCAAGGGCGGTGGCGTCGACAGCGGCCGCCATGCCGGCTTGCAGGCCTTGCAGCAAGGCCGCCTCACGCGCCTGGGCCCGCATCACGACGGCGGCGCCGCCAACGACCCGCGCGCGCTGCTGACGCAGCAGCTGACGATGGAGCCCCGCCACTTCGGCGAGTTCCGCGTGCCCGGCCTGCGCCAGCTGGCGCACACCGCGCCCTACTGGCACGACGGCAGCGCCGCCGCGCTGGGTGACGTGGTGCGCCACTACAGCCTGCTCAATGATGACCGGCTGCACGCCGACGGCGAACGCATCCTGCGGCGGCTGAACCTCACGCCGCGGCAGGCGGCCGATCTCGAGGCCTTCCTGCGCTCGCTCGGCACGCCGGCGGCCGCTCAGCGCGCGATGGCCTCGCCCTCGACCCACACGCGCTGAAGCGCGCCGCTGGCGCCGTCGACCTGCACGACATCGGCCCAGGCGCCGGGCGCCAGCACGCCGCGCTCGGCCAAGCCCAGGTGGCGGGCGGCCAGCGTGCTGGTGCGCAGCGAGGCCTCGGCCAGCGGCAGGCCCAGCTGCAGCAGGTTGGCCAGCGCGCGGTCCATCGTCAGCGCGCTGCCGGCCAGCGTGCCGTCGGCCAGGCGCACGGCGCCCAGGCACTTGTGCACGGTGTGGCGGCCGAGCTTGTAGTCGCCATCGGGCATGCCGGCGGCGGCGGTGGCGTCGGTCACGCAGTACAGGCCCGGAATGCAGCGCAGCGCCACGCGGATGGCGCCTTCATGCACGTGCAGCAGGTCAGGGATCAGCTCGGCGCGCTCGGCGAGCGCCAGCGCCGCGCCGGCCAGGCCGGGCTCGCGGTGGTGCAGCCCGCTCATGGCGTTGAACAGGTGCGTGAAACCGCTGGCGCCGGCCGCCAGCGCGGCCACGCCGTCTTCATAACGCGCCGCGGAATGGCCCAGCTGCACGACAAAACCTTCGCGGCGCAGCGCCACGATCAGCGCCAGGTGGCCGGGCAACTCGGGTGCGATCGTCACCAGGCGGATCGGCGCCAGCGCGTGCAGCGCCCGCACCTCGGCCAGCGTGGCGGGGGCGGCGAAGTCGGGTTGCGCACCCAGGCGCTCAGGGTTGAGGTAGGGGCCCTCAAGGTGCACGCCCAGCACACGCGCGCCGCCGACCGGTCGCTTGGCGACGTGTGGCGCGATGGCGCGCAGCGCGGCCTCGATCTCGTCGCGCGGCGCCGTCATCGTGGTGGCCAGCAAGGCGGTGCTGCCGTGGCGCGCGTGTGTGCGCGCCAGCGTGGCCACGGCGTCGCCGCCTTCCATGGTGTCGGCGCCGCCGCCGCCGTGCACGTGCAGGTCGACGAAGCCCGGCAGCAGACAAGGCCCCTGGCGCGCCTGTTCTTCGCTGAGCGGCGTGCCGTCGACGGCCGCGATGCGCCCATCGGAGCCCAGGTGCACCGGCCCACTGCGCCAGCCCGCGGGCGTGAGCGCGGCGCCGGCCAGCGTGTTCACGGGGTTTCCGGCGGCAGCGTGCCGTCGGGCGGCGCTTCGGCCGGCAGACGGAAGCGCTCCGAGGCCCAATCGCCCAGGTCGCCGTTGCGGCAGCGCTCGCTGCAGAACGGCCGCCAGGGGTTGGACGGGCCGTAGACGGCCTGGCCGCGGCAATGTGGGCAGCTCACGCGCCGCTCGGCAGCAGCCTTGGGGGCCTTGGCGGCCGGCGCGCTCATGCGCACAGGCTCAGCTCGAAGCGGCAATCGGTGCCCGAGCCGCGCAGCCGGCCCTCGGCGTCGGGCTTCATGAAGCGGATCGACACCATCAGCCGGTGGCCGGTGATCTCGGGCACCAGGCCGTCGGCGGCGTCGACGCGTACACGCAGCAGCTGGTAAACCTTGGGGCCGCTGGCCGCCGCGGCGCCGGCCGGCTGCAGGCCCTGCTGGTACTGCCCGCCGGGTGCCACCATGCGCTGCGGCGTGCCGCTGTCGCGCAGCAGGCCGAGCAGCACCTTCAGCGCCTGCGCCAGCGGCGCCAGCGTGGCGATCCAGCCCTGGAGGTCTTCTCGGCGGCGCTCGCCGGGGTGCTGCTGCCAGGCGTAGTAAGCCGGCAGGTCGAACTCGCAGGTACCACCCGGAATACTGATGCGGCTGCGGATGCTCATCAGCCAGTCGTTCGATGCCAGCGACTGCCCGGCCTTGCCCTGCAAGGCGTTCAGCCCCGCGAAGGCCTGCTCGATGCGGCCGGTGATGGTGTCGAGCGCACGTTCGTCGACACCGGGCCGGCCGCGGTAGGCCTGCAGATGCGTGCGATAACGCTCGAGTTCCTTCAGTAGATCGCTCTTCAGGTCGGCGCGCGAAGCGACGTCCATGACCTCGAAGATGGTGGCCAGCGCGAAGTGGTGGTCGACCGGCGCGTCACGCAAGGCCAGCACACCGAGACGGTCGAACAAGTGCTCAAGCCGCAGCATCGTGCGGATGCCCTCGTTGAACGGATACTCGTACAGGACCCAGGTGCGTTCCCGGGCAATCTCGTGTGGCGCCACGCTGTCATTGTTTCACACGGGCTCGCGGCCTTGCGGCGCTTCGGGCCGCAAGGACCCGGTCAGTTCCGATCAGCCCGGCTTGGCGCCGAACCACAGGCACCAAAGCGCCTGGACCTCGGCGTGCAGGGCGTCCAGGCCGATGCCGTCGTTGTGGATCACGGCGTCGGCGAGCGCGCAGCGTTGCGCGCGGGGCAACTGCTGCGCAATCACGCTCCGAGCCAGTGCGGCGTTCCACCCTGGCCGCTGGGCCACGCGGTGGGCCTGCGTGGCCTCGCTGCAGTCCACGACCAGGATGCGCGCCACACGGGCCCGCCACGCCGAGGTGGGCGTGAGCAGTGGCACGTCGAACACCACCGGCCGGCCATCCGCCAGCGCCGCCTGGCGCAGTGCCTCGGCACCGATCAGCGGGTGCAGCAGGGCTTCGAGCTGTGCCTTGGCGCTGGCGTCGCCAAAGGCCCGTTCGCGCATGCGGGCGCGGTCGAGTGCGCCGTCGGCGGCCACGAATTCGGGTCCGAAGGCTTGGCGCACGGCTGGCATGGCGCCGCCACCCGGGGCCGTGAGGCTGCGCGCGATGGCATCGGTGTCGACGAGGTGGGCACCGAGCTCGACCAGGCTAGCGGCCACCGTGCTCTTGCCGCTGCCGATGCCGCCGGTCAGGCCGATCGCGGCATCGGGCGCGAGCCGGTTCATCGGGGGGTGCCTACCAGCCGATCCAGCCCAGCACCGTGGGCAGCCCGGCGAGGATGACGACCACGCCGCCGCCGGCCAGGAAGGGCCCGAAGGGCACGAAGCGACCTTGGCGCAGCGAGCCGCTGGCCTTCATCACCAGGCCGATCACCGCCCCCAGCACCGAAGCCATCAGCACGATCGGCAGGATCGCCGTGGCCCCCAGCCAGGCGCCGAGCGCGGCGAGCAACTTGAAGTCGCCGTAGCCCATGCCGTCCTTGCCGGTGGTGAGCTTGAAAAGCCAGAACACCGCCCACAGGGACAGGTAGCCTGCGGCGGCGCCGGCCACCGATTGCATCAGGCTCAGGCCCGGCAGCCAGCCCAGGGCCGCGGCCACGATGCCGCCCCACAGCAGGGGCAGGGTCAGCACGTCGGGCAGCACGGTGGTGTCCCAGTCGATCAGGCTCAGCGCCAGCAGCACGGCCATCGCGCCGCACCACAGCAGCACCAGGGGCTGCGGGCCCATCGTCCAGCCGAGGGCGCCGAACAGCAACGCCGTGCTCAGCTCGACCACTGGGTAGCGCAGCCCGATCCGCGTGCCGCAAGCCGAGCACTTGCCACGCAGGGCCAGCCAGCTGAGCACCGGGATGTTCTCGAACCAGCGGATGCGGTGGCCGCAGGCCGGGCAGCGCGAGCCTGGGCGCGCCAGCCCCAGCGGCTTGAGTTCGGTAAGCGACTTCTCGAGCGAACCCGACGACAGCATCAGGCGCTCCGGCATGGCACTGCCGAAGACCCGCTGGTAGGACTCGGCATCGGCCAACTGGGCGCCCACGTCGCCCCACCACTGGCGCTCGAGCATCAGTGGCAGGCGGTGCACGACCACGTTGAGGAAGCTGCCCACCGCCAGGCCCAGCAGCGCCAGGACCCAGGGCGACAGCAGCAACTCAAGCGGCCAGCCCGTAAAGAACCCTTCCAGCACGGCGATCCCGTCGTGCCGCGCGTCAGACCACGGCGCCGAGCTTGAAGATCGGCAAGTACATCGAGACGACGATGCCACCGATCAGCACGCCCAGGACGACGATGATGAAAGGCTCCATCAGACTGGACAGGCCCTTGACCATCTCGTCGACCTCTTCTTCGTAGAACTCGGCGGCCTTGCCGAGCATGTGGTCGAGCGAGCCGGATTCCTCGCCGATGGCAGCCATCTGCAGCACCATCGTCGGGAACACGCCGGTGGCCGTCATCGAGGTGGTGAGTGCCGAGCCGGTGGAGACGTCGCGCTGGATCTGCTCGGTGGCGATCGCGTACACCGCGTTGCCCGAGGCACCGCCGACGGAGTCGAG
>JAIYDH010000014.1 GCA_027487585.1 Rubrivivax sp. | reverse complement strand
TTGGCTCATCGCAAGGGCTCCTGAAGTGCGGGGAGGAAAGAGGCCGGATGTCTCCGGCGGCTGGCCTCAGTGTCGCTCAGCAAGAGGCATGTCAAACAACTTATGTCTTATAAAAGACACGATTCGAGATCCAACGAAATCAAGTACTTAGAGCCATCGTTTCTCAATGTGGAACGGCAAACTTCATTGTGCGATGCCGATGCGGCGGCGCAGCATCGATCATTCCACATCGTGGAAAGACGACTTCACTTTGCAAAACGCAACCAACGGGCGTAGACCTGCGCCGCCACGGCCTGGCTGGCCGCCAGGCAACTCGCCGTGTCGCCGCGCATGCGCGGGCCGCCGTGCCAGCTGGCTAGTGCGTCGCGCGGGCCGGGCACCGCCGCGTCGGCCTCGTCGGCCCAGGCTGCCAGCTTGGTGGCATCGACCTCGACATGGAACTGCATCGCCAGATGCGGCCCCAGCGCGAAGGCCTGGTGGGCACACACGGCACTGGATGCCAGGCCCACGGCACCGGGCGGCACGGTGAAGGCATCGCTGCGCCACTGGAACAGCGTGAGCGTCTCGGCCGTGCCGAACCACTCGTGGGCCACAGGCCCCGGCATCAGGTCCACCGGATGCCAGCCGCGCTCGGGCATCGGCGTCGGTGCCACCGAGCCACCGAGCGCCCGGCTCATCAACTGGCCGCCGAGGCAGTGCCCGAGCACCGGCACGCCGGCAGCCACGGCTTGCCGGATCAGGCTTTCGGCCTGCCGCAGCGAGGGCCGCTCATCGTTGGCGCTCCACTCGCCGCCCAACACCGCCAGCGCGCCGTGGCCATCGATGCGATCGGGAAAGGCATCGCCTGCCGAGGTGTGGCGCAGATCCATCGGCCGCCCTTGCGCAGCCAGCCAGGTGGCCAGGAAGGCCGGGCTGTCGTCGGGCAGATGCTGGAGAACCAGAACGGGCTTCATGGGCGGGTGCGCGGCAGCGTGCTCTCTATGATCGGCAGCGAGTGTGCCCGCGCCGGGCACAGCCCCCACTGAACACCCCCATGTCCGACCTCACTGACTTTTCCGACGCGGCCTTCGCCTACCTGTCCGACAGCGGATTCCTGAAGGTACCCGCTCCCAGCGCCGACACGCCCTACGCCGTGGCCGGCGTGGCCTGGGACGGCTCCACCACCAACCGCAGCGGCGCACGCATGGGGCCGCGCGCCATCCGCGAGGCCAGCCACATGCTGGTCGACGGTACGCACTCGGTGTTCGACCTGTCGCCGCTGGGTCGGCTCGGCGATGTCGGCGACCTGCGCCTGCCCAACACCTCGCTCGAGCGCATGCGCGAGGTGCTGCAGCGCGAGGCCGCTGCGCTGATCCGGCGCCACCACATGCTGTGGCTGGGTGGCGACCACTCGATCACCCTGCCCTTGCTGCGCGAGTACCGCAAGCAACTCGGCCGGCCCCTGGCGGTGATCCACTTCGACGCCCATTGCGACACCTGGACCGACCACATGGGCGAGCCCAGCGGCCACGGCACCTGGGTGTACGAGGCGATGCAGGAGGGCCTCGTCGTCGACGCCTGCTTCACGCAGATCGGCATCCGCTCGCCCGGGGAGCGCGCCGCGCGCGACTACGTGCGCGAACGCGGCGGCCAGATCTTCGGCGCGCGTGATCTGCGCGGGCTCGTGTCGGCCACGCAGCTGGCGCCGATGCTGCAGGCCATTCGCAGCCGCCTGGCCGAGCACGGCCACCCGCCGCTGTACCTGAGCCTGGACATCGACTGCCTCGATCCCGCCTACGCCCCCGGCACCGGCACGCCCGAGCCCGGTGGCCTGAGCACCGCGCAGGTGCTGACGATCCTGGAAGAACTCGCCGACCTGCCCTTCGTGGGCATGGACTGCGTCGAGGTGTCGCCGCCCTACGACCACGCCGAGCTCACGAGCCAGGCCGCCGCGCACTTCGTCTGGACCTTCCTGTGCGGCCAGCTGGCCCACCACCCGGCCCCGGGCTGAACAACCCTGCCCCGCCCGCGGTTGCGGCGGCGGGGCCACGGTCGTGCCGGCTTCCCGGGCCCCCTGCCGGCAACGGGGGCCCTGTTTGGCGACAGCCCCTGCCCCGGGGCACCCGGGCTTCCTAGTCTGCGAGCACCCCGCCTCGGCATCCGCCGGGACGGTTCAACCCTCGCCACAAGGAAGCCCTCATGAAGAAGCCATTCATCCTCCTCGCGCTCGCCGCTGCCGCGGCCACTTCGGTGCAGGCGCAGTCCACCGCCGTCACGCTGTTCGGCATCGTCGATGCCAGTCTGCGGCAGGTGAAGAACGGCGGCGACTCGGTCAGCTCGCTGGCCAGTGGCGGCATCAACTCCAGCCGCCTGGGCGTGCGCGGCGCCGAAGACCTCGGTGGCGGCCTGCGCGCCGGCTTCTGGCTCGAGCACGGCTTCAACGTCGACACCGGCACGCAGACCGACGCCGGCCGTTTCTGGAACCGCCGCTCCACCGTGTCGCTGATCGGCAGCCTCGGCGAGGTGCGCCTCGGCCGGGACTTCACGCCCATCTACAGCGGCTGGTCCGACTTCGATGCCTTCGGCGACAACGGCGTGGCCGCCGGCGGCAAGTTCAGCGACCGCATCGGCAGCAACGTCGACACGCTCACCCGTTCGGACAACCAGTTCAGCTACCTGCTGCCGGCGCTGGGCGGTGTGTACGGCCAGCTGTCGGTGGCCGCGGGTGAAGGCGCGGCCGGCCGCAAGCTGATCGCCGGCCGCGTGGGCTACTCGGCGGGGCCGCTGAACGTGTCGCTGGCGCTCGGCCGCACCGAGGTCACGCCCACCGCGGGCAGCGACGAGCATGAAGTGATCGCGCTCGGCGGCTCCTACGACTTGGGCGTGTTACGCGTGATGGGCTACTGGCGCCAGAACGAGTTCGGCGCGGGCAAGGTGACGGTCACGTCCGTCGGTGCCAACGTGCCGATGGGCCGTGGCGCGTTCCGCGCGTCGTACACCCGCGCCGATGGCTCGGGCCGCACCCCAGCCGGCACGCTGATCGGCGACAACGACGCCGACCAGTTCGCACTCGGCTACGTGCACAACCTGTCCAAGCGCACGGCGGTGTACGCCACCTACGCCCGCGTCGCCAACGACGGCCGCGCCACGTATGCCGTGGGCACGCCGCCCGCACTGGCAGCGGGTGCCACGTCCACGGGATACGAGTTCGGCTTGCGCCACTCGTTCTGACGCCCGCGTGACCGGCGCGTGATGCATCGATGACCGGCAGCGCCTAGCGTGGCGCTGCCTTACGAAAAGGTAATCCACGCGCCATCGATGCGATCGGCGGGCTCCGGAGCATGGCGGCATCACAGCCTGCGACGGAGACCCCCCGATGCGACGACAAGACATCCGACTG
>JAIYDH010000103.1 GCA_027487585.1 Rubrivivax sp. | reverse complement strand
GTCTTTGGCCCCACGCAGGCGGCGGCGCAGCTCGAAAGCTCCAAGAGCTTCGCCAAGGACTTCATGCAGCGCCACGGCATCCCGACCGCGCTGTACGCCACCTTCACCGACGCCGCCGCGGCGCACGCGCATGTGGCCAAGCACGGCGCGCCCATCGTCATCAAGGCCGACGGCCTGGCGGCGGGCAAGGGCGTGGTCGTGGCCATGACCGACGACGAGGCCCACGCCGCCATCGACCACATGCTCACCACCGTGGGCGAGCGCGTGGTGATCGAGGAGTTCATGGCCGGCGAGGAGGCCAGCTTCATCGTCGTCTCCGACGGCCGCGACGTGGTGGCGCTGGCCACCAGCCAGGACCACAAGCGCGTGGGCGAGGGCGACACCGGCCCCAACACCGGCGGCATGGGCGCGTATTCGCCGGCCCCGGTGGTAACGCCCGACGTGCATGCCCGCGTGATGCGCGAGATCGTGCAGCCCACCATCGCCGGCATGGCGCGCGACGGCCACCCGTTCACCGGCTTTCTGTACGCCGGGCTGATGATCGACGCGCAAGGCCGCCCGCGCACGGTGGAGTTCAACGCACGGCTGGGCGACCCCGAGGCCGAGGTCATCCTGATGCGGCTGAAGAGCGATCTCTTCGATCTGCTGATGGCGGCCACCGACGGCCAACTCGGCGCGGTGGAACTGCAATGGGACCGCCGCGTGGCCTTGGGCGTGGTGGTGGCCGCGCACGGCTACCCGGCCGCGCCGCGCAAGGGCGACGAGATCACGGCGCTGCCGCCGTCCACGCCCGAGCTGCAGGTGTTCCACGCCGGCACCACCGCCGACGGTGCCGCCCTGCGCAGCAGCGGCGGGCGTGTGCTGTGCGTCACCGCGCTGGGCGACAGCGTGCGCGTGGCGCAGCAGCAGGCCCTGGCCGCCGTGCGACAGGTGCAGTTGCCGGGCGCGCACTGGCGCAACGACATCGGCCACCGCGCCATCAAGCACTGAACGCCACCGAACGCAGTGAGCACTGAAAGCACATCCATGGTCGACACCACCGCGGTCCGCGAGTACCTGCTGGGCCTGCAAGGCCGCATCGTGGCCGCCTTCGAAGAAGAAGACGGCACACCCTTCCGCCGCGACGGCTGGCAGCGCCCGGCCGGCGGCAAGCTCGAGGGCGACGGCCTGAGCCAGCTGGTCGAAGAAGGTGGCGTGCTCGAACGCGGCGGCTGCAACTTCAGCCATGTGAAGGGCTCCGCGCTGCCACCCAGCGCCACCGCCCACCGCAAGGAGCTGGCCGGTGCGCGCTTCGAGGCCCTGGGCGTGAGCCTGGTGATGCACCCGCGCAACCCCTACGTGCCCACGGTGCACATGAACGTGCGCATGCTGGCCGCATTCCCCACGCAGGGCGATCCGGTCGTGTGGTTCGGCGGCGGCATGGACCTCACGCCCTACTACGGCTTCGAGGACGACGCGGTGCACTTCCACCGCACCTGTGCCGACGCGCTGGCGCCGCACGGCGCTGAGCTGTACCCGCGCTTCAAGCCCTGGTGCGACGAGTACTTCTTTCTCAAGCACCGCGCCGAGGCGCGCGGCATCGGCGGCATCTTCTTCGACGACCACACCGACGGCGGCTTCGAGGGCGGCTTTGCGCTCATCCGCGCCGTGGGCGATGCCTTCGTGCCGGCCTACCGCCCCATCGTGCAGCGGCGGCGTGGCTTGGCCTACGGCGAGCGGGAACGCGACTTCCAGGCCTACCGGCGTGGGCGTTACGTCGAGTTCAACCTGGTGTGGGACCGCGGCACGCACTTCGGCCTGCATGGCGACGGCCGCACCGAGAGCATCCTGATGAGCATGCCGCCCATCGTGAAGTGGCGCTACGACTGGAAGCCCGAGCCCGGCAGCGCAGAGGCCAAGCTGTACACCGACTTCCTGCCGCCGCGCGACTGGCTGGCGGCGTGAGGCGGGGCTTCGACAGGCTCAGCCCGACCCTTCGACAGGCTCAGGGCGAGCGGTTGGGCTTCGACAGGCTCAGCCCGAACGGACAAGATCCGTTCGCCCTGAGCTTGTCGAAGGGCCCTGGGCACGTGCACCCGTTCGCACTGAGCCTGTCGAAGTGCCTTCCCCCCTGACCCCCAAGCCATGAGCCGCATCGGCCTCTTCGGCGGCACCTTCGACCCCGTGCACCGCGCCCACGTGGCGCTGGCCCACGCCGCGCTCGACGCACTGGCGCTGGACACCGTGCGCTGGGTGCCCACTGGCCAGCCCTGGCAGAAGCAGGGCGGCCGCGTCATCAGCCCCGCCGAGCACCGCACGGCCATGGTCGAAGCCGCCATCGCGCACGAGCCCCGCTTCGTGCTGAGCCGCATCGAGCTCGACCGCGCCGGCCCCAGCTTCACTCTCGACACCGTGCGCGCGCTGCAGGCCGCCGAGCCCGGCCACCAGTGGGTGCTGCTGATCGGCCAGGACCAGTACGCCAACCTGCACACCTGGGCGCAGTGGCGCGAGCTTCTGGCCCTGGTGGAACTGGCCGTGGCCAACCGCCCCGGCCCGGCGCGTGCGCCCGATGCCGAGGTGCAGTCCCACCCGCACCGCATGGTGCCGCTGCCCATGCTGGACATCAGCAGCACCCAGATCCGTGCCGCTGCGGCACTGGGGCACGACCTTACGCCGATGGTGCCGCCCGAGGTGGCGCGCTATATTGCCCAACACCGCCTGTACAAGGGCGACGAACCCGACATAAGGAGTTGAATCTGGACATCCGCAAGCTGCAGCGCGCCATCGTCGATGGCCTGGAAGACGTCAAGGCCCAGCACATTGCCGTGTTCAACACCGAGCACCTGAGCTCGATGTTCGAGCGGGTCATCGTGGCCAGCGGCACCAGCAACCGGCAGACCAAGGCCCTGGCCGCTAGTGTGCGCGACAGCGTCAAGAGCCGCGGCATGCAGGTGCTCTCCACCGAGGGCGAGGAAAACGGCGAGTGGATCATCGTCGACTGTGGTGCCGCCGTGGCGCACATCATGCAGCCCGCGGTGCGCGAGTACTACCACCTCGAAGAGATCTGGGGCGGCAAGCCGGTGCGCATGAAGGCCGGCGACGCGCCCAAGGGCCTGGTGAAGGCCAGCGAGCCCGAGCCGGAGCCCGAACCCGAGAAGCGCCGGCGCGCACCGGCGAAGAAGGCTGCCACGACCGCCGCGACACCTGCAAACAAGACGGCCACCAAGACGGCCGCCAAGCCCGCCGCCAAGAAGTCCCCCGCACGCAAGGCCCCGGCGCGCCCGGCCACGTCCAACCGCACGCCCGATCCGGCCCCCGCCCGCAAGGCCCCGGCCGCGAAGAAAACCTCGCGCAGCGGATGAAGCTGCTGGTGGTGGCCGTGGGCCAGCGCCAGCCGGCGTGGGCCGACATCGCCTGGGCCGACTTCGCCAAGCGCTTTCCGCCCGAATTGCGGCTGGAATTGCGCGAACTGAAAGCCGAGCCGCGCAGCACCGGCAAAACCGCCGCCCAGTGCATGGCCGCCGAAGCGCAGCGCTTCGAGGCCGCGCTGGCCAAGGAAGGCAAACCCCGCCGCGTGGTGCTCGATGAACGCGGCACGCGCCACACCACCCTGCAACTGGCCGAACGCCTGCGCGCCTGGCGCGACGACGGCCGCGATGCCGCCTTGCTGGTGGGCGGCCCCGACGGCCTGGACCCGGCGCTCAAGCACACAGCCGACGAAACCCTGCGCCTGAGCGACCTGACGCTGCCGCACGCCCTGGCCCGTGTGCTGCTGGTGGAGGCGCTGTACCGCGCCCACAGCGTGCTCGAAGGCCACCCCTACCACCGCGAATGAAGCACGGTTTCGTCTACCTCGCCTCGCAAAGCCCGCGCCGGCAGCAGCTGCTGGCGCAGATCGGCGCCCGCTTCGAGCTGCTGCTGCCCGACGCCGACGAAGACGCCGAAGCGCTGGAAGCCACCCGCCCCGGCGAGGCCCCGCTGCTGTACGTGCAGCGCGTGACGCGCGCCAAGCTGGCAGCGGCGCGCCAGCGCCTGCAGCGCCGCGGCCTGCCGCCGGCGCCCGTGCTGTGTGCCGACACCACCGTGGCGCTGGGCCGCGCCATCCTGGGCAAGCCCGCCGATGCCGCCGAGGCCGAGGCGATGCTGCAGCGCCTGTCGGGCCGCCCGCACCGCGTCTACACCGCGGTGGCCGTGCACGACGGCCGGCGCATCCACGCCGGCATCAGCGAATCACGCGTGCGCGTGGCCGCACTGCCACCCGCCGTGCGGCAGGCCTACGTGGCCAGCGGCGAGCCCATGGGCAAGGCCGGCGCCTACGCCATCCAGGGCGCGCTGGCGGGCTGGATCGAGCGCATCGACGGCAGCCACAGCGGCATCATGGGGCTGCCCCTTTTCGAGACCACGCAACTGCTGCGCGCCGCCGGTGTGCGGCTGGCGCTGTAGCGCAGGCAGCAGCAAAGCGCCCGCACCCGGCGCAGGAGACACCCATGAGCGTGCAAGACATCCTGATCAACTGGGCCCCGCAAGAAACCCGCGTGGCCGTGGTCGAAAACGGCGCCGTGCAAGAGCTGCACATCGAGCGCACGCTCGAGCGCGGCCTGGTGGGCAACGTCTACCTCGGCAAGGTGGTGCGCGTGCTGCCGGGCATGCAGAGCGCCTTCATCGACATCGGCCTGGAGCGCGCCGCCTTTCTGCACGTGGCCGACCTGAACCCAGGCCCCAAGACCGATGCGCCGCTGGTGCCCATCGAGCGCCAGGTGTTCGAGGGCCAGACGCTGACGGTGCAGGTGATCAAAGACGCCATCGGCACCAAGGGCGCGCGGCTGAGCTCGCAGGTGAGCATTGCCGGCCGGATGCTGGTGTTTCTGCCGCACGACAACCACATCGGCATCAGCCAGAAGATCGGCAGCGCCGAGCTGCGCGAGAGCCTGCGCGCGCGCGTCACGGCGCTGGCCCACGCCCCGGCCAAGGACAGCAAGGACGGCAAAGAGGGCACCGGCGGCTTCATCCTGCGCACCAACGCCGAAGAGGCCAGCGACGAGGCACTGGCCGACGACATTGCTTACCTGCGCCGCACCTGGGCCACCATCCGCGAGCGCGCGATGCGCCAGCCCACGGGCACGCTGCTGCACCAAGACCTCACGCTTGCCGAGCGCGTGCTGCGCGACCTGGCCAACGAGCACACCGCCACCATCCGCATCGACAGCCGCATGCAATGCGAGGCGCTGCAGGCCTTTGGCGCCACCTTCACGCCGGGCGCGGTGGGCAAGCTCGAGCACTACCGCGGCGAGCGGCCGATCTTCGACCTGTTCGGCATCGAAGAAGAGATCGCGCGCGCGCTGGCGCGGCGCGTGGAGCTCAAGAGCGGCGGCTACCTCATCATCGACCAGACCGAGGCGCTGACGACCATCGACGTCAACACCGGCGGCTTCGTGGGGGCGCGCAACTTCGACGACACGATCTTCAAGACCAACCTCGAGGCCGCCGGTGCCATGGCGCGGCAGCTGCGCCTGCGCAACCTGGGCGGCATCATCATCGCCGACTTCATCGACATGACGAACGAGGCCCACCAGCAGGCCGTGCTGGCCGAGCTCAAGAAGCAGCTCGCGCGCGACCGCACGCGCACCACGGTGAGCGGATTTACACAGTTAGGCCTGGTGGAGATGACGCGCAAGCGCACGCGCGAAAGCCTGGCGCACATGCTCTGCGAGCCCTGCCCCACCTGCCAGGGCCGCGGCCAGGTGAAGACGGCGCGCAGCGTGTGCTACGACATCCTGCGCGAGATCCTGCGCGAGGCGCGCCAGTTCAGCCCGAAGGAGTTCCGCGTCATCGCTTCGGCGGCAGTGGTGGAGATGCTGCTGGATGAAGAAAGCGTGCACCTGGCGGGCTTAAGCGAGTTCATCGGCAAGCCGATCTCGCTGAGTGCGGAGGCGGGGATGAATCCGGAGCAGTACGACATTGTGTTGATGTAGCAGGCGCGTTCAGGCCCCGCGCAGCACGCTGAACTCGCGGAACAGCCCAGCTGTCAGTGGCGCCGAAAGTCGCCACGTGATGCTCAAGGGACGATTGCCTTCAGCCCTCTCGAGCACCACAGGCCCCAACGCCCGATAAGGCTCAGCCTTGCGAGCGCGGACGAAGAGCTGGAACTGCCAGCCGTTCGTGGCGCTGTCCAGGTAACGCCGGCCTGCCGGTGTGTCCGGCCCAGCGCTGTTCTGCGATTGCCAGTGGAATCGATCCGTGCTGATCGCGTAGTCCCGGTACGCGATGCTATCGTGGTAGCCCTCGCTCTTGTCCAAGGTGACGAACAGAAGCTCGGTCCTTCTTTCCGGCAGGGCCAGTACGCCCGCCTGGAAAGGTGTCCGTCGCTCTGCAGTCAGCCAACCAACCGCGGTCAGGATTTCGCGGATGCCGTAGCGGGCGTGCAGCACCATGAGACTGTGCTCCAGACCCGGCAAAGGGGTAGAGGTCAGGTGGCTTGCGGACTCCAGCCACTCGCCAAGCTCGGCGAGTTCCTCCGCTGCGGGCCGGTGCGCGGCCAGGCGTCGCAGGAAGCCAGCGCCGTCGCCCTTCTGCTCGTGCCGGCCATCGACTTGATACGCGAGCATCTGCAGCAAGGATCGCTCTTGTGGGCTGCTGGATCCATTGGAGTCCAGCAGCGATGGCAATCGACGCAGCAGCGCCAGCCGGGCGGGGTCGTCCACATGCAGCAGGTCGGCCGTGCGCCGGCTGAAATACGCCTCCTCCGGGCCGGGCTCGCAGGCCAGCAAACCTGCATCACGCTGCAGCGCCGTCCATCCGCTGTGTGCGCTGCCCGTGCCGGCGCGGTACACGTCGTCCAGTTGCAGGGCCTGGTCGCGCAGAAATTCCGTCATGCGCACACTCGATCGCCCACGCAATGCCGCGTAGGCCTGCAACTCCGTCTTCAGGCGTCGCCAGCTGTTCTGCGTGAGGGTGCGCAGGCTACTCAGCACCTGCTCTCGGGCCTGTTTCTGCAAGTGGATGTGGCACCCTGGCGGCAGGCTGCCGAAGCCATGCTCCACCGCTTCGACCAACTCGCGTCGTGTGAGCCCGGTCATGCCCGACAACAGCCTGTCGAAACGAAAGTCGGCGCGGTGTTGGCCCACAAAGTCCAGCACCAGGCAGCTGTCTTTCTTCGGCGCCAGGCGCAGGCCACGGCCGAGTTGCTGCTGGAACAGCACCGAGCTCTGCGTTGGCCGCAGCAGCAAGAGCGTGTCGACATGCGGTAGGTCCACACCCTCGTTGTAGAGGTCTACCGTCACCAGCGCGCAGACCTTGCCCTCGGCCAAGAGCTGGGGCGCGCGTCGTCGCTCATCGGCTGGCGTGTCGCCGACAACGCATGCCGCAGGCAAGCCGGCGCGGTTGAGCCACTGGGTCATGAACTGGGCGTGGGCCACCGAGACGCAGAACACGAGTGCCCTGGACTGCCGCGGCTCCGCGGCCAGCCGGCTCCACTCTTTCACCACGAGCCTGGCTCGGATGGCGTTGCCGTCAATGAGCTGCGAGATGGCGTCGCGTTCACCCGGTTGATCCCAGGGCACCGCCGAAAAGTCAGTCTCGTCGTCGCAGGCGTAGTACTCGAACGGCGCCAGCAACTGCAGGTCCAGCGCGTGCCACAGGCGCAGTTCGACGGCGGGGCTGCCGTCGGGGCGGTGGTCGAAGTACGGCGTCAATGGCTTGCCGTCACTGCGCTCCGGCGTCGCAGTCAAGCCCAACAAGATGGTTGGACGGATGGCGCGCGCAAATGCGTCGAAGCGGTCGGCGGCCAGCCGGTGGCACTCATCCACCACCACGGTGTGCCAATGCGTGGCGCTCCAAATGGCGACAAGGTCCCGGCTGGTGACGCTGTCGATCGTGGCAAAGAGGTGGTCGTGCTGCTCGGGTTCATGCGTGCCGCTGAGCAGGTCGCCGAAGTCGGGATCACGCAGCACCTCGCGGTACGTGCGCAGGGCTTGGCGCAGGATTTCTTCGCGGTGCGCCACGAACAGCAGGCGTGGCCTGCCACCGACCCGGTTGCAGGTGGCGCGGTAGTCGAACGCTGCCACGACGGTCTTGCCGGTGCCGGTGGCGGCCACCAGCAAGTTGCGCTGCCTGCCATGCAAGCGTTCTGCAGCCAACTGCTCCAGCATGTCCTGCTGAAAGGTCTTCGGCTGCAGGTCGAAGAACCCCATGGCGCTTGAGATGCCATCCCCCTGGCCGCCACCGGACTCGCGCCGGATAGCGTCGACGAGGGCCTGACGATGGGCTGGATCTTCTGGGTTGTAGCGCTGGAACTCGTTGTCGGCCCACAGAGTTTCGAAGTGCGCTTCTGCACGGGTGAACAGCGCCGTCTGCCCACGCTGCGTGAGCTTCACCGTCCACTCCAGGCCGCCCGTCAGAGCGGCACCGGTGAGGTTGGCACTGCCGATATAGGCCGAGCCGAAACCCGTCGCTCGGTGAAACATCCAGGCCTTGGCATGCAGCCGCGTGCGGCGGCCATCCAGTGACACACGAACCTCGCAGCCGGGCAGTCGTGCCAGTTCGTCCAGTGCGCGCACTTCGGTCGCGCCGGTGTAGGTGGTGGTGAGGATGCGGACGCGCGGCACTTCGATGCCGGAACCGCCGCCTTGGGATGTGATTTGCTGCAAGACGTCTTGCAGCTTGCGCACCCCCGAGACCGTGATGAAGCTGACCAAGATGTCGACACGGTCGCTCGCGGCCAGTTCGCGGCGGATCTCCTGCAACAGCGACGGCGAACCCTTGCCGGCCGTGAACAGCCACGGCGCGGCGAGGCCGAGTGCAGGCGGCGATGGAACATCGGGTGTGCGGTGCACGGCGCGAAGAACGCGCGGCGGTGGTGCGATCAGGTCGACAGTGGACACGCTCGCCCGCTTGCCACCTGTTGAAGCAAGCCGTTGCCTCAGCCACACCAGAAGCTCATTCACCAGCGACAACTGCCGCTGCGCGGCTTCAGCGCCTTCGCCCGGCAAGTCTTCAAGCAGCGCAGCGAGCTGCCTGATCAAGCTGTCAGAGAGTAGGTCCGTCGCGTCCGTTGTCAGCGGCTGGACTTGGTGGCGTGCGGTGGCGTCGCCTGCAAGGAGCCTCTCAAGGTTCTCCGTTAGCAGCAAGTCGTAGAGCCCAGACGGCAAGGCTGGCGTGGTCATGGTCCAGTCCTCATTCGCTGTGACTCCTTCTATCTTCTGGATTGGTTTGTACCAGCTCGACATGCAGAGTCGGCACCAACCCGGACGGCTCCTCCGTTGGCGACGCAACCTTGGCCGCCGCACCGAGCACGCGCGGTCTCTTGGCAAATCGATGCAGATAAAGCGACAATCGACGCCTTCCATGCATCAATCTCTGGCCTCCCTGCTGTTCCCCGAGTACCGCCGCCGCGTGCTCGGGTTGCTGCTGCTGCGGCCAGAAGAGTCGCTGCATGGCCGGGAGGTCGCCCGCCGCACGGGCTTGCCTGCGGGCACCATCACCCGCGAGCTCACCAAGCTGGCCGAGGCGGGCCTGCTGCTGCGCCACAAGCGCGGCAACCAGCAGGTCTACAGCGCCAACACCAGCGGCCCGATCTTTGCCGAGCTGGCCAGCATCCTGCGCAAGACCTCGGGCCTGGGTGACGTGCTCTCGGCGGCGCTGGCGCCGCTGGCCGGGCGCGTGAAGCTGGCCTTCGTGTTCGGCTCGGTCGCACGCGGTGAAGAAGCCGCCGGCAGTGACGTCGACGTGCTGCTGGTGGGCGATGCCGGTTTCCGCGACGTGGTGGAAGCCCTCCACCCGACCCAGGCGACGTTGGGCCGCGAGGTCAACCCGAAGGTCTTCGCGCTCGACGAGTTTGCAACCAAGGCTCGTTCTGAGCCGTTCCTGCGCGATGTGCTGTCGCGCCCCAAGATCTTTCTGATCGGAAATGCCGATGAGCTTGAAGAACTTGCTGGGCATCAGCCTTGATGCGGTTCAGCCCGACGCGGCCTTGATCGGCAAACTGCTGGCCGCGGCGCAGCGCAACATCGCTGACGCGCAACTGGCCGGGCTGAGCGCCGAAAACCGGTTCGACGCTGCCTACAAGGCCATCATGCAGTTGTCGATGGTGGCGCTGCAGGCCAACGGCTACCGCACGCTGACCAGCAAGCCCGGGCACCACCAGACCGCCATCCAGACCCTCAGCACCAGCGTGGGTGTCGCACCGGCCCAGGTCGTCGTGCTCGATGCGCTGCGCAAGCAACGCAACCTGTCCGACTACTCGGGCGATCTCGTTCCCGATGCCGTGGCGGCAGAGTGCCTGGGCAGTTCGAAGGCGCTGCATGTGCAGGTGCTGGCCTGGCTGAAGGCGCATCGGCCTGACCTCTTGCGGGGCTGAGGTCACGAGGGGCGGGATGAACGCCAGTCCCTGCGGTTGCAGGCGTGGGCGAATCGCGGCCTTGCTCGTTGTTGCGGCCAGGCGCCGATGGCGCTCAGCGCGCCTGCAACCTGAACACCCGCTCCGGCTGGTCTTCCACCTTCAGCTTCAGCACCCAGGTGCCGGGTGGGTCGCCGGTGGTCACCGTCCAGGCCGACTGCAGCACGCCGTCCACCGGCGCCAGGCGCCACTCGGTGATGGCGGTGCGGCCGTCGGGCGTGGTGCGGCGGCGGATGTCGGGCTCGGGGTCGCCCCAGGTGCGCGGCTCGGCGGGCAGCGTGAGCTCTTCGCGCACGCGGACGAAGGGCTTGTTCGTCTTCACCACCAGGCGCCAGGCGAACTCCTGCCCGTCGCGCAGCGGCAGCAGCGTGCCGGGGCTGAAGCGCTGGCGGCCGGCTTCGTCACGCGGGCCCAGCAAGCCAACTTCGGCGCGCAGCACCACCACCTCGCCGGCGGCGGGTGCCGCGGGCGCGGCAGGCACCGCGGGCGCCAGCAGCGCCAGGCAGCAGGTCGTGGTGGCAAGCAGGGCAGAGCGCGGCATCATCGGCGGGAGGCTATTCGCTGCACCACCGGCCGTCCAGGCCCTCAACGCCATGAACCCATCTGCCCCCGCGCCGCTCGATCCGGCGCTCGATCTCGTCATCGACCGTGTCCTGCGCGCCCCACGTGCCGCGGTGTGGCGCTGCTGGGTCGAGCCCGAGCTGTTTGTGCAGTGGTGGTGCCCCAAGCCCTGGACGACCGAGCTGCGCGCGCTCGAACTGCGCCCCGGCGGCGCCTTCCACACCACGATGCGCGGCCCTGACGGCGGCGTGAGCGACAACCCGGGCTGCGTGCTCGAGGTGCTGCCCGGTGAGCGCCTCGTCACCACGTCTCTGCTCACCGGTGGCTGGCGGCCGGCCGCGTCTTGGATGGGGATGACGGCCATCTGGACCTTTGCCGACGCGCCCGGTGGCGGCACGCACTACCGCGCCGTGGCCATGCACCCCGATGCAGAAGCTTGCCGCCGCCATGCCGAGATGGGCTTCGAACAGGGCTGGGGCATCTGCGCCGATCAGCTCGACGCCCTGGCTTGCAGCCTTGGCTGAGCCCGTCGCCGCCCGTTCGCGGGCGGGCAGCCGCGTCAGCGCCGAGCCGCTGGCGGTGTCGCCGGCGCTGATCGGCGCAACTCTGGCGCCGCCGGGCCGGCGCGCGCTGGCGCTGGGCATCGATCTCGCGGTGGTGGGCCTGCTGTCGCAGTTCAGCGCCTGGGGTCTGGTGCTGGCGCTGGTGCTGCTGGCCTGGCAGGTGCACCAGGCGCTGGCGGCCGATGGCGCGCGGCCCTGGCTGGCCCGCGCCATCGCGGCCGCGCTGGTGCTGGCGGCGCTGGCGGTGGCCTGGGCCACGCTGCGCCCGCCCGCCAGCGACCCCTGGCACGAGGCCAGCGAAGCCGCGCTCGAGCAGGCCGAGGCCGCGCTTGAAGTCACTCCACTCGAAGCGCCCGCGGCCGCCTCCGCGCCGATCTTGCCGGCCGCGGCAACGCAGGCCGAGCTGCAGCGCCTCGTCAGCGAGCTGGAGCGCCTGCGCCGCGAGCACCGGCCGCCCGCACTGGCCGAGCGGCTCGACCGCGCCGTGGCCGAGCTGGGCCTGGGCTTCGGCTGGGGCATCGTCTACTTCTCGCTGCTGCCGGCCTTCTGGCAGGGCCGCACGGTGGGCAAGGCGCTGCTCAAGCTGCGCATCGCCGAGCTCTCGGGCCGGCCGCTCACGCCGCTGCGGCTGCTCAAGCGCTACGGCGGCTACGCGGCCGGCTTTGCCACCGGCGGCCTGGGTTTTGTGCAGGCGCTCTGGGACCCGAACCGCCAGTGTCTGCACGACAAGGCGGCGCACACGGTGGTGCTGGACGACCGCGTCGCGCCCCGCCTAGACTGAGGCGCACCATGCAAGCCCACCTCAACGAACGCATCACCCGTGTCGGCCCCGGCACACCCTGCGGCGAACTGCTGCGCCGCTACTGGCAGCCGGCCGCGCTGCTCGACGAGTTCGACCCGCGCTTCGATGCGCGCATGGCCGAGCGCCCCCTGAAGGCCGTGCGGCTGCTGGGGCAGGATCTCGTGCTGTTCCGTTCTGACGACGGCGCCTGGGGTCTGCTCGACCGCGACTGCCCGCACCGCGGCGCCGACCTGGCCTTTGCCCGCCACGAGGGCGACCGCATCCGCTGCCCCTTCCACGGCTGGGCCTTCGATGCCGAGGGCCGCTGCCTCGAAACACCGGCCGAGCCCGTGGGCAGCACCTTGTGCCAGCGCGTGCGCCAGCGCCGCTACCCAACGCAGGTGGTGGCCGGCGTCATCTGGGCCTACCTCGGGCCCGAAGACAGCACGCCACCGGCGCTGCCGGCGCTCGATGCCTTCGTGGCACCCGCCAGCCACGCCTTTGCCTTCAAGGGGCAGTGGCACTGCAACTGGCTGCAGGCGGTGGAGGTGGGCATCGACCCCGCGCACCCGAGCTTCTTGCACCGCATGCTCGACGACGACCCCAGCGCCGACGCCTACGGCCGCCAGTTCCGCAGCGCCAGCCTGGGCGATGTCGACGGCGAGCGCTGGCCCATGACCCGCGTGATGCGCGAGCGCGCCAGCCCCGAGATCCGCCACGAGGCGCTGGCGCCGGGCTTCGTGCGCCTGACGACGCTGCGCCTCATCGACGATCGCCACACGCATGTGCGGGTGACGAACTCGCTGTTCCCGCAGACCTTCGTGATCCCGCTGTCGGACACGCTCACCATCACGCAGTGGCACGTGCCGGTGGACGACACGCACACCTACTGGTACAGCTTCTTCACCAGCTTTGGCGCGCCGCTCGACCACGAGACGATGCGCGCGCAGCGCCTGCCGCACCTCACGCTGCCCGACTACGTGCCGCGCCACGGCCGCCACGACGACTGGGCCTTCGACCCCGCCGAGCAGCGCACGCGCACCTTCCTGGGCTTGGGCGAAGACGACATCAACCGCCACGACCAGTGGGCCGTCGAGAGCATGGGCGCCATCCAGGACCGCACGCGCGGGCACCTGGGCACCAGCGACAAGGTCATCATGGCCAACCGCCGCACGCTGCTGGCGGCCATCGACACCGTGGCCGCGGGCGGCACGCCGCCGATGGCGCTGACACCGGCCGAGGCCGCGGCCACCACTGGGCCCGTCACGCTGGACTGCATCGCGCCGGCGCAGGGCTGGGAGTCGCACTGGGCCCACAAGGCCGCGGCGCTGCGCGACGCCGCGCCCTGGCGCCAGGCCGAGGTGCAGCCGACGTGACCGCGGGTGAGCTGCTCGCCCGCGTAGAGGCCGCGGGCCTGGAGCAGGTGCGCATCGCCTGGGCTGACTTGCACGGCAGCTACCGCAGCAAGACGCTGGTGGTGGGCGGCCCCTTCGGCACGCGCGCGCTGGCCTCGGCGCTGAAGCAGGGCGTCGGCATGGTCAGCACGCTGCTGCTGAAGGACAGCGCCGACCGCACCGCGCTGCCGGTGTTCGAGCCCGGCGCGCTGGCGGGCCTGGCGGGCTTTGGTGCCGCCAACAACCTGCTGCTGTGGCCCGAGCCGGCCAGTTTTGTCGAACTGCCCTGGGCGCCGCGCACCGGCTGGCTGCGCGCCACGCCGCGCTGGAGCGACGGCAGCACCGTCGAGGCCTGCCCCCGCGGCGTGCTGCAGCGCGCGCTGGCGCGGCTGGCCGAGGCTGGCTACACGCTGCGCGTGGGGCTCGAGGTCGAGTTCCACGTCTACCGGCTCGATGCCGCGCCGCTGCCGGCCGCCGTGCCCGGCTGGCCCGCCGAGCCGGCCGCGGTACACGCGCTGCACCCGGGGCACGGCCTGCTGTCCGAGGCCTGGGCCGACCGGGCACACGAGGTGTTTGCCATCGTGCGCCACACGGCCGCCGGCCTGGGCCTGCCGCTGGCCAGCCTGGAGGTGGAGTTCGGCCCCAGCCAGGTCGAGGCCGTGTTCTCGGCCACCGATGCGCTGACGGCCGCCGACCAGCTGATCGCCTTTCGCAACGGCGTGCGCCAGGCGCTGGCACGTGCCGGCTGGCACGCCACCTTCATGGCGCGGCCGCCGCTGGCCGGTGCCATGGCCAGCGGCTGGCACCTGCACCAGTCGCTGGTGTCCGCCGATGGCCGCAACGCCTTTGTGCGCAGCGCGCCGGGCGGCGGTGCGCACGAGGCGCGGGCGGTGCTGTCCGACACCGGCGCGCACTGGCTGGCCGGCCTGCTGGCGCACGCGCCGGGCCTGGCGAGCTTGAGCGTGCCCACCGCCGTGGGCTTCGAGCGCTTCAAGGGCAGCCCGATGGCGCCCACCGCCGCGCACTGGGGCTTCGACAACCGCGGCGCCATGCTGCGCGTGATCGGCGCCTGCGGCGACGCGGCCACGCGCATCGAAAACCGCCTGGGCGAGCCGCTGGCCAACCCCTACCTGTGCCTGGCGGGGCAGGTGTGGGCCGGGCTCGATGGCCTGGCGCGGCGGCTCGAGCCGGTGGCGGCGGTGCGTGCGCCGTACGAGCCCCAACCCACGCCGCTGCCCGCCTCACCCGCCGAGGCACTGGATGCGCTGGCCGCCGACGAGCTGCTGTGCCAGGGCCTGGGGCCGACCATGCAGCGGGTGCACGAGGCCGTGCGCCGCGCCGAGATCGGCCGCCGCGCCGCCGCGCCCGACGCCGCCGAATGGGACCGGCGCGAGCTCTTCGGCCGCTTCTGAGCACGGCACGCGCCGTGCCTGCCATGCATCAGCGGCATAGCTGCTAGTGGGGAATGCCTTGTTCCAGCGGCTGCGGGCCTGCCGCAACAATCAGCGTCCCCGCGAGACAGCCCCCACCTGATGCCCACGCTCCACCTCGTTCATGCCGACGGCCACGCCGTCACCATCGAGGGAGCCTCCGGCCGCAGCTTGATGCAGGCGGCGGTGTCGGCCGGCATCGAGGCCATCGTCGCCGATTGCGGCGGCACGCTCAGCTGCGCCACCTGCCATGTGGTGCTCGACGAGCCCTGGCGCAGCCGCGTGCCCGCGCCCACGGCCGACGAAGACGCCATGCTCGAACTCACCGCCGCCCCGCGCGAGGCCGGCAGCCGGCTGTCGTGCCAGATCACCCTTGACGCCAGCCTCGACGGACTCGTCGCTCGGCTGCCCTCGCGCCAGTACTGAATCCACTTCTCTGACCCAGGCCCTGCCCATGCGTGTGCTCGAATTTCTTGCCAAGGCCTGTGCGGCGCTGGCTGGCGTGCTGCTGACGGTGATCACGCTGATGACGGTGGTCAGCATCGTCGGCCGCAACACCACGGGCTGGACGATCGTCGGCGACTTCGAGCTCTCGGGCTCGGCGGCCGGTGCAGCCATCGCGCTGTTCATGCCCTGGTGCCAGTGGGAGCGCGGCCACATCATCGTGGACTTCTTCACCACGCGCGCTTCGGCTGCCACGCAGGAGCGGCTCGACCGCCTCGGTGCGCTGGTGCTGGCGCTGGTGATGGGTCTGATGACCTGGCGCAGCGCACTTGGCGGCTTGAGCGCCTGGAAGTCGCAGAGCGGCTCGATGATGCTGGGGTTTCCGGAGTGGATCGTCTACTGCGGCATCGTGCCCGGCCTGGCGCTGACGGCGGTGATCGCCTTCGTGCAGGCGCTGCGCGGCTTCGAGCCCGCTGCGGGCGCCCAGCCGGAGGCCGCGCAATGAGCCCGATTGCGCTGACGCTGCTCATCTTCGGCAGCATGCTCGTGCTGATGGCCATCCGTGTGCCGATCGCGGCCTCGATGTTCTGCGCCGGGGTGCTGGGCTATGTGCTGCAGGCCGGCTGGCTGCCGCTGGCCAGCTTTCTCAACACCCAGGCCTTCGCTCGTTTTGCGAGTTATGACCTGAGCGTGATACCCCTGTTCATCCTGATGGGCAACTTCGCCACGCAGGGTGGTTTGAGCCGGGCGCTGTTCCAGTTTGCGGCTGCCGTGATGGCACGCTTCAAGGGCGGGCTGGCGATGGCCTCGGTGCTGGCCTGCGCCGCCTTCGGGGCCATCTGCGGCTCGAGCGTGGCCACGGCGGCCACCATCACGCAGGTGGCGCTGCCCGAGATGAAGAAACACGGCTACTCCGGCCGCCTGGCCACCGGCACGCTGGCTGCCGGCGGCACGCTGGGCATCTTGATTCCGCCTTCGGTGCCGCTGGTCATCTACGCCATCCTGACCGAGCAGAACATCGCCAAGCTGTTTGCCGCGGCCATGGTGCCGGGCCTGCTGGCCATGCTGATGTACATGGTGACCATCGCCATCTACGTGCGCGTGGTGCCCGGCCACGCGCCCGAGCACGACGAGGCGCCCGCGCTCACGCTGAAGGCGCTGGGCGGCATCGCGCCGATCGCGGTGATCTTTCTGGTGGTGTTCGGCGGCATCTACGGTGGCGCCTTCACGCCGACCGAAGGCGCCGGTGTGGGCGTGGCGGCCACCTTCGTGGCTGCGCTGCTGCGGCGCGAGCTCACCTGGGCCAAGTTCCTGCACTCGTTCTACGCCACCGCGGCGGCCTCGGCGATGATCTTCTTCATCTTCCTCGGCGCCGACCTGATGAACGCCGCGCTGGCGCTGACGCAGGTGCCGGGCCAGCTGGCCACGGTGGTGCAGGGCTGGGGCCTGCCGCCGCTGGCGGTGGTGGCGGCCATCCTGCTGTTCTACGTGGTGCTGGGCGCGGTGATGGACGAGCTCAGCATGATCCTGCTGACGATCCCGATCTT
>JAIYDH010000299.1 GCA_027487585.1 Rubrivivax sp. | reverse complement strand
TCGCCGTTCTTCAGCGGCTGCTTCAGGTCCATCAGCATCAGGTGCAGGCCGCCGGGCTTGAACTCCACGGCCTTGCCGGCCGGCAGATCGACGCCGGGCACGGCGCGCATGCGCATCGTGGTGCCGTCCATCGTCATCTCGTGGATCTCGACCACGCCGGCCACGGGCGACGAGCCAGCGACCAGCCGGCCGCCCCGGGCCGAGGTGATCTGCACGAACATGCCGGTGGCCGACTGCTGCGCCACGGTGCCGAGGATCCAAGGGTCGCTCACGGTCGTCTGGGCGTGAGCTGCGCCTGCGCAAAGCAGGGTGGCTGCCAACACCGAGGTGACGAGGGAGCGCAGCGGGTGAAAAGTCTTCGGGGTCTTCATGAGAGCGGGTCCTGTCGATGCGGGCCAGCGCCGAGGATGGCGGATGGGGCCCGGGTATGGATTGAGTGCGGTCTTTTCGGTCTTGCCACGTTCAGGCGACGCGTGGCGGTGGCCCGCGGGCCTGCAACGACCGCCAGGGTTGCGGCGGGCGTGGCGCGATGACGCGGCGTTCAGGGTAGCCCTGCGCCAGAGGCGGCAGCCGCCAGACCACCCCGCTGGGCGGTGGTGCCCATGCGGGCGCGGCCTTCAGCAGGCACCACGGGCAGTGGTCGATGGCGGCGTGAAGCGACACGGGCAGCGGCCCCTCGGTGGCGCCGTCGGCCGCCACCGCAATGGGCTTCATGCCCTGGGACGTGCAGATCTCCGCCCAGGCCGCGTCACCCCGTTCGGCCATGGCGTGCGCCAGGGCCGGCAGCAGCAGGCCGAGCGCCATCGTGACGAGCACGAACCAGGCAGTGCGGTGGCGTGAGCGGCGGGTCATCGTTCGCCAGGGCAGGGCGCGTGCCGATCAGTTCGGCGTGTAGGCCAGCCGCACGTAGATGGGGGCAAAGGCCTCGGCCTGCGTCACCTCGAGCAGGTGCTCGCGGCTGAGCTCGAGCATGGCGATGAAGGTGACGACGAGCACCGGCACGCCCCGGGTGGTGTCGAAGAGGTCGTGGAACTCGACGAAGCGGCGGCCCTGCAGCCGGCGCAGCACCAGGCTCATGTGCTCGCGCACCGACAGCTGCTCGCGCGTGATGGTGTGGTGCGCGGTGAGCTTGGCGCGCGCGAGGATGTCGCGCCAGGCCTCGCGCAGGTCGTCGGCGTTCACCTCGGGCCAGCGCGGCGCCAGGCTCTGCTCGATGTGCACCTGCGCGCGCAGGAAGTCGCGGCCGGCCAGCGGCAGCTGGTCCAGCCGCGCCGCGGCGAGCTTGATCTGCTCGTACTCGACCAGCCGGCGCACGAGCTCGGCCCGCGGGTCTTCGGCCTCGCCGCCATCGGCCCCCTTCTTGGGCGGCAGCAGCATGCGGCTCTTGATCTCGATGAGCATGGCCGCCATCAGCAGGTATTCGCTCGCCAGCTCGAGGTTGTGCTGGCGGATCTGGTCGACGTACTCGAGGTACTGCTTCGTGACGCTGGCCAGCGGGATGTCGAGGATGTTGAAGTTCTGCTTGCGGATCAGGTACAGCAGCAGGTCCAGCGGGCCTTCGAAGGCCTCGAGGAAGACCTCCAGCGCATCGGGCGGGATGTACAGGTCCTGCGGCATGCGGAAGAGGGGCTCGCCGTACAGGCGAGCCACCGCGACCTGGTCGACGACCTGCGGCTGCAGCGCCGCCGGGTCCGCGTCGGACGGCGCGTCTTGCAGCGCGCCGTGCAGCGCAGTGGCCGCGTCGGTGCTCACGCGCCTTTGCCGGAGCCGCTGTCGGTGCGCGTCTGGTAGACGTAGGCCTGCTGGGCGACGCGGGCCTCGTTCCACTCGCCTTGCGCCACGCGGTCGGGGTGCTGGTCCCAGAGCAGGGCGCGGCCGGCGCGTTGCTCGGCCTCGAGCGTGGGCTTCTTGGCCTTCAGTTCCTCGATGAACGAGGTGACGTCAGACTTGTAGGGCTTCCAGAACAGCGGCATGGCAGGGGCTTCGATATGCTCGGGCAACCCCAGATTTTAGGCTGCGCAGCCCCGGGTCGATGACCGAAACCGAACTGAAGTTCCAGATCCCGCCACGCCAGGCGGCTGCCGTGGCGCGCGCTGTGGCCACCACGACGGCGCGGCGCATCCACCTCGTGGCGGCCTATGCCGACACGGCCGACCGGCGCCTGGCCGCCGCCGGCCTGGCTTTGCGCCTGCGTCGCGAGGGTCGGCAGTGGGTGCAGACGCTCAAGGGCCGCGGCGACGGCCTGATGGCCCGCCCCGAGCACGAAGTGGCCGTGTCGGCCATGCCCGCGATGCCCGCCTTCGACGCCACGAGCCATGCCGGCACGCCCGTGGGCGAGCAGCTGCTGGCGCAATTGGCCGATGGCGCGCCGCTGCAGGTGCTCTACCGCACCGACATCCGCCGCACGCTGCGGCTGGTGCGCAGTGGCGGCGCGCAGATCGAGCTGGCGCACGACCGCGGCCGCATCCACGCCGAGGGCGGCCAGGTCGAGGTCGACGAGCTGGAGTTCGAGCTCAAGGCCGGCCCGGCGGCGGCGCTGCCGGCGCTGGCCTTGCGCTGGGTGCAGCGGCATGGCCTGTGGTGGGACGTGCGCACCAAGTCCGAACGCGGTTTCCGCCTCGCCGAGGGCCTGGACCTCGTGCCCGCCACCCATGCCGCGCCCTCCAGCGTGGCCCGGGGCCAGGCCGGGCCGGCTCTGCTGGCCACCCTGCTGCAGGACACGCTGGCGCAGGTGCTGCCCAACGC
>JAIYDH010000327.1 GCA_027487585.1 Rubrivivax sp. | reverse complement strand
GCGAGCTCTTCGAAGCGCGCGTTCACCGTCAGGTAGGGCAGCGTGGCCGTCTTGGCGAACCAGGGCACCAGGGCCCACTGGCCGACGACGAGCTCGCGCGCCGGCTCGGCGCTGTCGCGCGCGGCGCGGATGAAGGGGCCGCGGTAGCGCGGAAACAGCTCGCGCGGCCAGGGTGCCGGCGAGCGCGAGCCAACGTGCCAGTGGCGCTCGATGTCGCCGGCTTCGGGGCTGATGTAACGCGTGCACATGAGGCTGTGCACTGTATGCCGCCCGGCCCCGCCCGCGTGGCGCCGATCGAGGGGCTGCACTCCTGTGAATGCCGGAGGTGCGGGCAGGGCCGGCGGCGGCACAATGCGCCCCATCATGGCCCAGACCGCTCGGCGCGATGTCGCTGCCGCCCTTCTTGCCACCGCTGCGGCGGCGGGGCTGCTGGGTGGCTGCGCCTCACGGGCTGTTGACATCGCACCCTCGCCTTTCAATCCGGCCGAGTTCCTGGCCTGGAGCTGCGAGCGCATCGTCGACGAGCAAGACCGCGTGCAGTTGCGCGCCGCCGATGTGGCCTACGCGGTGGACGAGCGTGCAGGCAACAACATCCTGGCGCTCGGGCTCGGCTTCAGCGTGTTCTGGCCGGCCTTGCTGGCCGCGCGACCGGCCGGCGCCGAAGCGGCCGAGCTGGCCCGCCTGAAGGGCCGCTACGAGGCGCTGGTGGTGGCCGCCCGCGGCAAGCAGTGCCCGGTGGCGGGGCCCGAGCTGCCGGCCTCGCGCGTGGCGGCACTCGCGGTGGCGCTGGGCGAGCAGCTCGTCTACGAAGACCGCGTCGATGCAAGGCGCGAACCCACCGAACTGGTGCTCACGCTGGCGGCGCTGCGCCGCGGCGACAGCGAGTTGCGCAGCGCTGCCGGCGGTAGCTGGCGCACCGATCCGGCGGGCAACGTCGTGGCCGCGCCGCCCGGCGCGCTGCTCTGGCCGCGGCTGCTGCGGCCGGAGCTCGAACTCGGGGCCCTCACCGCCGGTGACATGCTGATCGCCGGCGACCCGCTGCTGCGCGCCCGGCTGCGCGGCCAGGTGCTGGCCACGGGGCCGCAGGTGGTGGGCGGCCGTCGCTTCGATGTCGCCGTCGTCGAGCTCTTCGGCGACGCGCAGCGGGGCGACGCCAGCACGCGGCTCGAAGGCGCCCTCGTGATCGACCGTGCCAGCGGCCTGCTGCTGCGCCTGGACCTGCGCAGCGCCGACCCAGCCTTCCAGTTGCAGCGGCGGCTGTTGCGCATCGAGCCGGCGGCGCCCGTGCGCTGAGGTGCGCTGAGTCGGGCTCGGCCGGGCTGAGCGGGGCTCCAGCACGAACACATCTTTACCCTCGGCCAACAGGGCCGACAAGCGCGCGGCGCACAGTGAGCTCACCAACCACTCGCGCCCGCCGGCGCCGGAGCCCCTGATGAACCGCCACACCGCCCCCCGCAGCACGTCCCTCAAGACCCATCCCGCCACGAGCCGCGCGCTCGGCGCCTTCGTGGCCACCGCCATCGTGGTGGTGGCGGCGAGCCTGTCGCCAGCCGCGATGGCCATGCCCGGCGGCCACGACGGCATGCAGCATGCCGGCATGCACGGCGGCGGCATGATGGGCAGCCCGAAGATGGCCGAGCGCATGCTCGACAGCGTCAACGCCACCCCCGAGCAGCGCACGCAGATCCGCCAGCTGATGGAGGCGGCGAAGAGCGACATGCAGGCCCAGCGCGAGTCGGGCCGCACGCTGCGCGAACAGGCCGCCAAGCTGTTTGCCGAACCCAATGTCGATGCCCGTGCGGCTGAAACCTTGCGCCAGCAGATGCTGGCCCAGCACGACACCGCCAGCAAGCGCATGACGCAGCTCATGCTCGACGTGAGCCGCGTGCTCACCCCCGAGCAGCGCAAGCAGATGGCCGAGCGCATGGCGCAGCGCCGCACGATGATGGAGCGCCACCGGCAGGAGCGTCAGTCGCAGCGCCCGCAGAGCTGAAGCCGCGCTGTCCCTGCGGCAGCCGCTATCGTTGGTTCCTCGGACGGGCCGGGGTACTCCCCGCCCCTTCATGCCCCGGTGCTTGCGCGCCGGGGCTTTTTGCCAACCCAGCCCGACAGAGTTCAAGAGAGTGACGACGCCCCGACTGCTGCTGATCGACGATGACCTGCGCCTGGCCGACATGGTGGGCGGCTACCTGCGCAGCAACGGCTTCGAGGTCGACACCGCCGGCTCGCTGGCCGCCGGCCGCGACCGCCTCAAGCAAGGCAGCTACGACGCCCTCGTGCTCGACCTGATGCTGCCCGACGGCGACGGCCTGGACTTCACCCGCGAGCTGCGCGCCGAGCGCCGCACGCGCCGCCTGCCGCTGCTGATGCTCACGGCGCGCGGCGAGCCGCTGGACCGCATCGTCGGCCTCGAACTCGGCGCCGACGACTACCTGGGCAAGCCCTTCGAGCCGCGCGAGTTGCTGGCGCGCGTGAAGGCGCTGCTGCGCCGCGCCGCCCCCGAGCCGGGCGCAGACGAGGTGCTGCGCTTCGGCCGGCTCGAGGTCGACCTCGGCGCGCGCCTGGCGCGCCTGGGCGGCGAGCCCTGCGACCTGACGAGCCACCAGTTCGAGCTGCTCACCGTGCTGGCCAGGGCCGCCGGCCGCGTGCTCAGCCGCGACCAGATCATGGACGCTCTGAAGGGCCACCCGCTCGAGGCCTTCGACCGCAGCATTGACGTGCACATCTCGCGCATCCGCGCCGTCATCGAAGACGACGCGAAGAACCCGCGGCGCGTGCTCACCGTGCGCGGCGCGGGCTATCTGTTCGTGCGCAAGCAGGACGAGGCGTGATCCTCGCGGCCCTGGCGCGCTAAGAGGGGCGGCTACGCTCGTCGATTCCCATGCGCTCGCTGTACCTCCGCATCTGGCTCACTGTGGTGGCCTCGCTGGCGCTGTTTGCGCTGGTCTCGGGCTGGCTGGTGCAGCGCCACCTCGAGGAGCAGCGCGAGCGCAACGAGCGCGTGGTGCAGGAGCGCGTCGCGGCCTGGGCCGACCTGCTGCAGTCCACGCTGCCACCGGCCACCGCCACGCCGGCCGACCAGGCCCAGGGGCTGCGGGAGTGGTCGATCCGGCTGAGTGTGCCGCTGGCCATGGACGCCGCCGACGGCAGCCGCATCGCCACCACCGACTCTTTTGTGCGCCGGCGGCTCGATGAGCCCGCGGCGCGCGATCGCCTGCGGGCCATCAAGCTCGACGACGGCCGCACCTTGTGGGTGCCGCGCGCGGCGGGCCCGCGTGCGATGGCGCCTGGCCTGCGTGGGCCGATAGGCTCGCCGCCGCCGCCGGGCTGGCTGCCGGGCGTGCGCGGGCCCTGGCGCGATGGCGTTGGCCTGGTGGTGCTGCTGGCGGTGCTGTTTGCCGCCGTCGCGGCCGGCGCCTGGCCGGTGGTGCGGCGCCTCACGCGCCGGCTCGAGGCGCTGAAGGCCGGCGTCGAGGCCTTCGGCGCGGGCGCGCTGCACCAGCGCGTCGACGAAGGCGGGCGCGACGAGGTCGCGGCGGTGGCGGTCAGCTTCAACCGCGCGGCCGGCCGCATCGAGGCGCTGCTGCGCTCGCACCAGAACCTGCT
>JAIYDH010000175.1 GCA_027487585.1 Rubrivivax sp. | reverse complement strand
CTGATCGGCCGCATGGTGCGCGACGCCGACCTCGTGCAGGACATCGCCCAGGAGAGCTTCATCCGCGCCTACCGCGCGCTGCCGCAGTTCCGCGGCGACAGCGCCTTCTACACGTGGATGTACCGCATCGCCGTGAACACCGCCAAGAAGGCGCTGGTCGACCTGAAGCGCGATCCGGTGATTTTTGAGTCGGCGATGCATCTTCCTGATGACGGCGATGAAACTTCCAGCCGCGAAATAGAACCAAGCGACGGCGAGACGCCCGACGCGGTGCTGGCGAGCAAGGAAATCGCGCAGGCGGTGAACGCCGCGGTCGAGGCCTTGTCCGAAGACCTGCGCCAGGCGATCACGCTGCGCGAGATCGAAGGCCTCAGCTATGAGGAGATTGCCGACGTGATGAACTGCCCCATCGGAACCGTGCGCTCCCGCATCTTCCGCGCTCGCGAGGCCATCGCCGAACGCCTGCGTCCGCTGCTCGACACGCCCGACGGCACGCGCTGGTAGCTGCCCACAGCCCAGACCGGCCTGCGTCCCAACCCCGCTCCCTACCGCATCTCCGAACCATGCCTGCCTCGCCTCGCCAGCCTTCAAGCCCGTCGGCCCCCAAGCAGGCCGCATCGCATCCGGCCGATTGGCTTTCGGCGGCCGCCGACGGCGATGCCGACGCACTCGGCCAGGTTTGCCGTGCGTTCCGCGAGGGCGACCGCCGCGCGCGTGCCGACTGGCATGCCTACCATCTGATCGGCGACGTGATGCGCTCGTCGGAACTCGCCACGCCCCCGGCCCGCGACGCCGACTTCCTGGCCACCTTCCGCGAGCGGCTGGCGGCTGAGCCGGTGGTGCTGGCGCCTGCGGCAGCCCAACGCAGCACGCGATGGCCGGCGTCCTGGGCCGCCCAGTGGCGCGTTCCGGCCGCAGCGGTGGCCAGCGCAGCCGGTGTGGCCGTGGTGGCCGGCGTGCTGGTGATGTCCCGCAGTGGCGGCGAAGGCTCGGGTGCATCGGCAGTGCCGTTCGCCGCGGCGCCGACTTCGCCCAGCGCCACCGCGACGCTGGTGCGCGATGGCGTCATCCGCGATGCCCGCATCGAGGAGTTCATGCGTCTGCACCAGGGTTCGGCCGGCGGGCTTTCGTTGCCACGCGCCGATGTGCGCCAGGTCGACGTGATCGTGGCCCCGGCGCCGGGCCGCTGATGGCCCGCGCTGCATCGTGTCGGGCCTTGCGCCCGGTGGCGGTCTGGGCCGCGCTGGCCGTATGCGCGCTGCCGGCGCTGGCACAACAGCCCCAGCCGGCCACCGAGGCCGCGTTGCCCGCGGCCGATGCACGCCAGTGGCTGATGCGGGTGCAGCAGGCCGCGCGCGTCGGCAACTACGAAGGCACGCTCGTCTATAGCGCCAGCGGGCAGCTGACGAGCTCTCGGGTGCGCCACTACTGGGTGGGCGAGCAGACCTTCGAGCTGCTCGAATCGATGGACGGGCGCCCGCACCGCATCGTTCGCCACAACGACCGCGTGCAGACGCTGTGGCCGCAAAGCCGCGTGGCGGTGGTCGAGAAGCGCGAGACGCTGCCCGGCTGGGGCACCACGCCGCAGGCCGTCGATCCGCTGGCGCTCGACAGCTACGAGCTGCGCCCCGAGGGCGCGTCGCGCGTGGCCGGCCGCGAGGCGCAGGTGGTGCGCCTGCAGCCGCGCGACATGCTGCGCTATGCCCAGCGCCTGTGGGCTGACATCGCCACCGGGCTGATGCTGCGCGCCGATGTGCTGGCCGGCCCGGCTGAGCTGAACAAGGTGCTGGAGTCGCATGCCTTTTCCGAAGTCGCCCTGGGCGTGAAGCCGCGGCCGGAGCAGGTGACGCAGCTGCTCGACCGCCTCGATGGGTTTCAGGTGATACGCCCGCAACAGCAGCGCACCACGCTCGAGGCCGAGGGCTGGGCGGTGGCGCGCCCCGTGAAGGGCTTCCAGCTAGCCGGCTGCCTGAAGCGCGGCATGGCCGCGGCCGGTGATGCCGGCACGGTGATGCAGGCCGTGTTCACCGACGGCCTCACGCACGTGTCGGTGTTCGTCGAGCCTTTCCAGCCCGAACGCCACCGCCAGGAGCTGCACGCTCAGCGCGGCGCCACGGCCACGCTGACGGCGCGGCGCGACGAGCACTGGATCACCGTCGTCGGCGACGTGCCGCTGCCGACGCTGCGCCTGTTCGCCGACGCGATCGAACGTCGCCGCCCTTGAATCCCTTTTCTTCGTTGCCCACCTTGGTCACCATGAACCCACGTCTTCGAACCCTTGTCCGTGCCACGCCCTGGCTCGTGCCTGCCTTGTTCAGCCTGGCGCTGGCGCTGCCAGCCACGTTGCTGCCAGCGCAGCCGGCTCAGGCGCAGGCCGCCGGCCTGCCCGACTTCACCGAGCTCGTCGAGCGGGTGAGCCCCAGCGTCGTGAACATCCGCACCGCCGAACGCCGCAGCAACGCCGGCAACAGCGGCGGCGGCATGGATCCGAACATGGAGGAGTTCCTGCGTCGCTTCGGCATTCCGATGCCGAACCAGCGCCCGGGCCCGCGCGGCAACAACCCGCGGGGCGAGGGCGACGAGGACGCCATGCCGCGTGGCGTGGGCTCGGGCTTCATCCTCAGCGCCGACGGCTTCATCATGACCAACGCGCACGTGGTCGAGGGCGCCGACGAGGTGATCGTCACGCTCACCGACAAGCGCGAGCTCAAGGCCCGCATCGTGGGTGCCGACCGCCGCACCGACGTGGCCGTGGTCAAGGTCGAGGCCACGGGCCTGCCCTTCGTGAAGATCGGCGACGTCAACCGCTTGAAGGTGGGCGAGTGGGTGATGGCTATCGGCTCGCCCTTCGGCCTGGAAAACACCGTCACCGCCGGCATCGTGAGCGCCAAGCAGCGCGACACTGGCGAGTACCTGCCGTTCATCCAGACCGATGTCGCCATCAACCCCGGCAACTCGGGCGGCCCGCTGCTCAACTTGCGTGGCGAGGTCGTCGGCATCAACTCGCAGATCTACAGCCGCTCGGGCGGCTTCATGGGCATCAGCTTCGCCATCCCCATCGATGAAGCCATGCGTGTGGCCGAGCAGCTGCGCACCGTGGGCCGCGTGATCCGCGGGCGCATCGGCGTGCAGATCGGGCAGGTCAGCAAGGATGTGGCCGAGTCCATCGGCCTGGGCGCGGCGCGCGGTGCGCTTGTCACCGGCGTCGAGCGCGATCAGCCGGCCGACAAGGCTGGCGTCGAAGCCGGCGACATCATCCTGCGCGTCGATGGCAAGCCGGTGGAGCGCTCGGCCGATCTGCCGCGCCTGGTGGGCGGCTTGAAGCCGGGCTCGAAGGCGGTGATGCAGGTGTTCCGCCGCGGCGCCACACGCGAGCTCACGGTGAACATCGGCGAGTTCGAGGCCGAGCGCCCGGCCCGCCGCGCCGCCGCCGAGCCCAACGCACCGCCGGCAGCGGCCAAGAGCACGCTCGGCTTGGGTGTCAGCGATCTCACCGAGGCGCAGAAGCGCGAGCTGCGGGTGAAGGGCGGCGTGCGGGTCGACAGCGTCGAAGGCCCGGCCGCGCGCGCCGGCCTGCGCGAGGGCGACGTCATCCTCTCGCTCGACAACACCGAGATCACCGACCTGCGCCAGTTCAACGCCACCGTGCAGCGGCTGGAGAAGTCGCGCGCGGTGACGGCGCTGGTGCGCCGCGGCGAGTGGGTGAACTACGTCGTCATCCGGCTCGGCCGCTGAAATCAGCGCCACGAACCGCGGCTCCGGCGGCCGGCAAGTCGACTGGCCGGCCGGGTCTTTCCACATTGTGGAAGGCGAGCGACGCGGTTTTGTGGGCCGGCCGTCGGCGGGCTGTCACACAAACCGGTTCAGCCGGGTGCCACAAGTTAGTGGTCTATCACTTCACACCGAGCGAGCCGGGGATTAGACCGGCCGCCGTCTAAAATCAGGCCCAGGAGCGGCCGATTCAGCCGCTTCCGAAGCCGGGCGTCGCGGCGCCGCGACAGCCTTCCAGGGTTCAGCCGGGGTTGTGGATATTCTGTGTGTAACTATCGCTGTCTGAAACCTGCAACGGCCGGAAATGCAGCATTGGCGCGGGTTCCCGGCTGGTCCTTTTGGCTACAATGGACTTCCAACAAGCAGTTGCCAAACGTTCTGTTGGAAGGCGCGTCATCCTTTTGGACGCGCCTTTTTTTTGTCTACCGCCCGGGGCTCTGCGAGCCCTCTAACTTCGCTGCGCGAAGTTAGCGTCCGACGCAGCAGCTTTGCTGCTGTAGCTTCGGCAAGCGTCACGCGATCCTGATGAATCACATCCGCAACTTCTCCATCATTGCCCACATCGACCACGGCAAGAGCACGCTGGCCGACCGGATCATTCAGCGCTGCGGCGGCCTGAGCGACCGTGAGATGGAAGCGCAGGTGCTCGACTCGATGGACATCGAGCGCGAGCGCGGCATCACCATCAAGGCGCAGACCGCGGCGCTCGAATACAGGGCGCGCAATGGGCAGGTCTACAACCTCAACCTGATCGACACGCCGGGCCACGTCGACTTCTCGTACGAAGTGAGCCGCTCGCTCAGCGCCTGCGAGGGCGCGCTGCTCGTCGTCGATGCGAGCCAGGGCGTCGAGGCGCAGACGGTGGCCAACTGCTACACCGCGCTCGAACTCGGCGTTGAGGTCGTGCCGGTGCTGAACAAGATGGACCTGCCCTCGGCCGACCCCGAGAACGCCAAGTCCGAGATCGAAGACGTCATCGGCATCGACGCCGACCAGGCCATCCCGTGCAGCGCCAAGACGGGCATGGGCATCGACGAGATCCTTGAGGCCGTGATCGCGCGCATGCCGGCGCCGCGCGGCAACCCCGACGGCCCGCCGCGGGCCATGATCATCGACAGCTGGTTCGACAACTACGTCGGCGTCGTGATGCTGGTGCGCGTGGTCGACGGGCGCCTGGGCCGTGGCGAGCGCATCCGCATGATGGCCACCAACACCGTCTATGGCATCGAGCACATGGGCGTGTTCACGCCCAAGAGCGTGCCGCGCGAGGTGCTGCGCGCCGGCGAGGTGGGTTTCGTCATCTGCGGCATCAAGGAGCTGCAGGCGGCCAAGGTCGGCGACACGATCACGCTGGAGAAGAAGCTCACCAACAACGCCGGTCCGGCGGCAGAGCCGCTGCCGGGCTTCAAGGAGATCCAGCCGCAGGTGTTTGCCGGGCTGTACCCCACCGAGGCCAGCGAGTACGACCAGCTGCGTGACGCGCTCGAAAAGCTCAAGCTCAACGACAGCAGCCTGCGCTACGAGCCCGAGGTGAGCCAGGCGCTGGGCTTCGGCTTCCGCTGCGGCTTTCTCGGGCTGCTGCACATGGAGATCGTGCAGGAGCGCCTGGAGCGCGAGTTCGACCAGGACCTCGTCACCACCGCACCCAGCGTGGTGTACGAGGTCGAGCTGAACGACGGCACGGTGCTGGAGGTCGAGAACCCCAGCAAGATGCCCGACCTCGGCCGCATCCGCGAGATCCGCGAGCCCATCGTCACCGTGCACCTGTACATGCCACAAGACAGCGTCGGCCCGGTCATGACGCTGGCCAACCAGAAGCGCGGCCTGCAGATGAACATGGCCTACCACGGCAAGCAGGTCATGCTGACCTACGAGCTGCCGCTGGCGGAGATCGTGCTGGACTTCTTCGACAAGCTCAAGAGCGTGTCGCGCGGCTATGCGAGCATGGACTACGAGTTCAAGGAGTACCGCGCCGCCGACGTGGTAAAGGTCGACATCATGATCAACGGCACCCGCGTCGACCCGCTGGCCATGATCGTGCACCGCGCGCAGAGCCAATACCGCGGCCGCGCCGTGGCCAGCAAGATGCGCGAGCAGATCCCGCGCCAGATGTACGACGTGGCCATTCAGGCGGCCATCGGCGCCAACATCATCGCCCGCGAAGACATCAAGGCCCTGCGCAAGAACGTGCTGGCAAAATGCTACGGTGGCGACGTGTCGCGGAAGAAGAAGCTGCTTGAAAAGCAGAAGGCCGGCAAGAAGCGCATGAAGCAGATCGGCACGGTCGAGGTGCCGCAGGAAGCCTTCCTCGCCATCCTGCAGGTCGACGACTGAGCGACGCGACCGCGCGACGACCACGCCTCCGATCCCCAGCCCCCACCGCATGAGCACACTCACCACCGCGCTGTATGGCGCCCTCGTCGTCTACCTCGGCGGCTGGTTCCTCGGCTTCTGGAGCGGCAACTTCTCTCTGCTGCTGTTCGTATTGACGGTGGTCACGCTGGTGTTCTGGCTCGGCGAGCGTTTCCGCTTCAAGCCCGCCCGCGAGGCTGCCGCCGCTGAACTCGAGCGGCAGGACGCCGCCCGCCGCGCCGAACTGGCCAAGATGGGCATCGACAAGGTCGACGGCGACGTGGCCGTGGCGCGCGAGCGCCTGCTGATGCAGCCCTGGTGGCTCGACTGGACCGCGGGCCTGTTCCCGGTGATCCTGATCGTCTTCCTGCTGCGCAGCTTTCTGTTCGAGCCGTTCAAGATTCCGTCGGGCTCGATGATCCCCACGCTGCTGGTCGGCGATCTCATCCTCGTCAACAAATTCCACTACGGCGTGCGCCTGCCGGTGATCAACAAGAAGATCATCGAGAACAATGCAGTCGAACGTGGCGACGTGATGGTGTTCCGCTACCCCGTCGATCCGCGGCAGGACTACATCAAGCGCGTCGTGGCGCTGCCCGGCGACACGGTGGCCTGGGTTAACCAGAAGCTTCTGCTCAACGGCCAGCCGGTGCCCGTCAAGGCGCAGGGCGAGTTCTTCGAGGCCGACTCGCTGCGCTACGAGCCGCAGTTCTCTGAACAGCTCGGCAAGATCGAGCACAAGATCCTCGTCGATCCGCGCCGCCAGTCGTGGTTCGGCCCCGATCCCAAGACCTTCCCGTTCGCAGACCAGTGCCGCTACACCGCCGAAGGCATGAGCTGCACCGTGCCTGCCGGCCACTATTTCGTGATGGGCGACAACCGCGACAACTCGCAAGATTCACGATACTGGGGCTTCGTGCCCGACGACAATATCGTCGGCAAGGCGTTTTTCGTCTGGATGAACTTCGGCAACCTCGGTCGCATCGGCGCGTTCCACTGAAGGCCTCTCCCATGACCCGTTCCGGCTCACATCGCCTGCGTTCGGCGCAACGCGGGCTCACGCTGTTCGGCCTGATGTTCTGGGCCCTGGCCATCGGCTTCGTTGGCTACCTGCTGGTGCGCGTGCTGCCTACCGTGAACGAGTACTTCACGATCCAGCGCGCCATCGACAAGATCGCAGCCGATCAGCCCGCCACCGTGGCCGAAGCCCGCGCCTCCTTCGACCGCCAGAAGGACGTCGAGTTCTCGATCAGCGCCATCAGTGGCAAGGACCTCGAAGTCACGAAGGAAAACGACCGAGTCGTACTGGCCTTTGCCTATGACAAGGAAATCCCGGTCATGGGGCCGGTGTTCATCCTGATCAAGTACGAAGGCCGCTCCAAGGGCGGCAGCCGTTGAAAGTGGCACTTGATGGCGGGCTCAACCCAACGTGGCTTCTGAAGCACGACCGTCACTGGCGCTGACCCCTGCCCTCGAGGCGCTGCAGCGCCGCGTCGGCCACCGCTTCACCAGCCCGGGGCTGCTGCAGCGCGCGCTCACGCACCGCAGCTTCGGCGCCGAGCACAACGAACGGCTCGAGTTCCTCGGCGACGCCGTGCTGGCGCTGGCGGTGTCCGAACTGCTGTTCGAGCGCTTTTCGGGCAGCGACGAGGGCGACCTCACGCGCGTGCGCGCCCACCTCGTGCGCGAAGACAGCCTGCACCGTGCCGCGCTCACGCTGGGCCTGCCCGAGCTGCTGCGCCTGTCGGAAGGCGAGGCCCGCGGCGGTGGCGCGCAGCGCGCGTCGATCCTGGCCGATGCGGTGGAGGCGCTCATCGGCGCCGTGTTCCAGGACGGCGGCTACACCAAGGCGCGGGCCCTGGTGCAGAGCCTCTTCGGCGAGATCATCCAGGCCACCGAGGCCGACAGCTGGAGCAAGGACGCCAAGACCGAGCTCCAGGAGTGGCTGCAGGCGCGGCGCATCGCCGTGCCCAGCTACCGCATTGCGGCCACCCGCGGCCAGGCGCACGCGCAGACCTTCGAGGTCGAGTGTGCGGTGCCGGCGCTCGACAAACTGGCGCGCGGCATCGGCCGCTCGCGCCGCGCCGCCGAGCAGGAGGCCGCGCGCCAACTGCTCGCGGAACTGAAAGCGCAGGACGCCTCTTGAACACCGAACCCAATCCCCCGCAGCGCTGCGGCCTCGTGGCCATCGTCGGCCGCCCCAACGTGGGCAAGAGCACGCTGCTCAATGCCTTGGTGGGGCAGAAGGTCAGCATCACCAGCGCCAAGGCGCAGACCACGCGCCACCGCATCACCGGCATCCGCACGGTGGGGGCGTCGCAGTTCGTGTTCGTCGACACGCCGGGCTTCCAGACGCGCCACGGCCAGGCGCTGAACCGCACGCTCAACCGCACGGTGCTGGGCACGCTGTCCGATGTCGACGTGGTGCTCTTCGTCTGCGAGGCCGGCCGCTTCGGCCTGCCCGACGCGCAGGTGCTGGCGCTGCTGCAGGGCGAGGGCATGGAAGGCAAGCCGGTGCTGCTGGTGGCCAACAAGCTCGATGCGCTGGCGCGCCGCCAGGACGTGCTGCCCTGGCTGCGCAGCATGCAGGAGCGCCATGCCTTCGCCGAGTTCGTGCCCATGAGCGCCAACAAGGCGGCCGATGTCGAGCGGCTGCTCGGCATCGTCGAGAAGCACCTGCCCGAGCAGCCCTGGTTCCACGAGGAAGACGCACTCACCGACCGCAGCGAACGCTTCATGGCCGGCGAGATGATCCGCGAAAAGCTGTTCCGCCTGACCGGCGACGAGCTGCCTTACACCAGCACCGTGGTGGTGGAGAAGTTCGAGGAAGAAGACCCGGAGGCGGAGGCTGAAGGCCGGCCGCGCCGCGTGCGCGTGGCCGCCAGCATCGTGGTCGAGCGCGATGCCCACAAGGGCATGGTCATCGGCGAAGGCGGCGAGCGCCTCAAGCGCATCGGCTCCGAGGCCCGGCAGGAGCTCGAGCGCCTGTGGGGCGCGCGTGTGTTCCTCGAACTCTGGGTCAAGGTGCGCTCGGGCTGGGCCGACGACGAGGCCCACCTGCGGAGCTATGGCTACGAGTAGACCGGCACCGAGCGATGGGGACTAGGTCGCCCCGGCGGACTCCGGTGCCGCAGCCGGCCTACGTGCTGCAGCGCCACGACTGGAGCGAGAGCAGCCTGATCGTCGAGCTGTTCACGCGCGGCCTGGGCCGCGTGGTGACGGTGGCGCGGGGTGCCAAGAAGCCCACCTCCAGCTACCGGCCCTTGCTGCTGCCCTTCCAGCCGGTGATGGTGCTGCTCGGCGCCCCGCCCAAGGCGGCCGATGACGCCGGGGCCGACCGCGAGCTGCTGCCGCTGCGCAGCGCAGAGTGGGCCGGCGGCCAGCCGCTGGTGCGGGGCGCGGCGCTGTTCAGCGCGTTCTACCTGAACGAGCTGCTGCTCAAGGGCCTGGCCCGGCAAGACCCGCACGAGGCGCTGTTCGACGCCTACGCCGCCGCGCTGGCCGCGCTGGCCAGCCTGCCCGCTGTGCGCGACGAGCCCGCGGTGCTGCGCGCGTTTGAACTGGTGCTCCTGCGCGAAATAGGCCTCTTGCCCGATCTCTCGGTGGCCACGCTCACGGCCGAGCCGCTGGCCGAGGACGGCAGCTACGCGCTCGACGCCACGCACGGCCTGGTGGCCGCCGCGCAGGGCCCGGGCGGCGCGCGCTGGGTGGCGCTGGAGGCCGCGCTCGGCGTGGCGCAGGGCGCGCGCCGCTTCGAGGCGCTGCGCGCTGCCTGCCAGGGTGTGGCCGGCTCGCTGCGCCGGCCTCTGCAGGGCCTGCTTCACTATCATCTGGGCCACACGCCGATGCGCACGCGCGAGGTCTGGCAAGGCGTGCAGACACTGATTCCGACATGAACCCTCTCGTCCTCGACGCCTCGCCGCACGGCCGTGCCGGCACCGCCTTGTCGGTGAACGTCAACAAGGTCGCGCTGCTGCGCAACACGCGCCACCTCGGCATCCCCAGCGTCGTGCGCGCGGCCACGCTGTGCCTGCAGGCCGGCGCAGACGGCATCACCGTGCACCCGCGGCCCGACGAGCGCCACATCCGTGCCCACGACGTGCACGAGCTCGCCGCGCTGATGCAGCAGTGGCCGCAGGCCGAATACAACATCGAAGGCAACCCGTTCCACAACCTGATGGACTTCATCCGCACGGTGCGGCCCCATCAGGCCACCTTCGTGCCCGATTCCGAAGGCCAGTTCACCAGCGACCACGGCTGGAACCTCGCCACCGAGAGCGCCCGCCTGCGGCCGCTCATCGACGAGTGCCACGCCCTGGGCGTGCGTGTGAGCCTGTTCATGGACGCCGATGCCGCTGCCATGCCCGCGGCGCGCGCCGTGGGCGCCGACCGCGTGGAGCTCTACACCGAGCCCTACGCCGCGGCGCACGGCACGCCGCAGCAGGCCGAGCAACTGGCGCGCTTTGCCGCCGCAGCGCGCGCGGCGCACGCCGCCGGCCTGGGCGTGAACGCCGGGCACGACCTGAACCAGCCTAACCTGGTGGACTTCCTGCGCGCGGTGCCCGGCGTGGCCGAGGTCTCGATCGGCCACGCGCTGGTGGCCGATGCGCTGGAGACGGGCCTGCCGGAGACGGTGCGCGCCTACCGCCGCGCCATCGCCTCGGCACAGCCGGAGGCTGCGCGGTGATCGTCGGCGTCGGCACCGACATCTGCGACGTCCGCCGCATCGAGGCCACGCTGGCGCGCCGCGGCGCCCGCTTCCCCGAGCGCGTGCTGGGCCCGCGCGAGCAGCAGGTGTACGCGGCGCGCGGCGCGCGTGTCGAGTCGCGCGGCGTGCGTTTCCTGGCCACGCGCTTTTCGGCCAAGGAGGCCTTCTCCAAGGCCATCGGGCTGGGCATCACGAGCCCGATGCGCTGGCGCGACTGCGAAATCCTCAACCACGCCAGTGGCCAGCCCTACATCCGCCTCGATGGCGAGCTGGCCCGCTGGTTCGCCGCCCGCGGCTGGGTGGCCCACGTGAGCGTGACCGACGAAACCGACTATGCGGCGAGCTTTGTCGTCGTCGAAACAGCAGCACCTTCACCGGCCTCGCCATGAATCTCGAACAAGCCCCCGTCGTGCTCGACATCGCCGGCACCACGCTGAGCAAGGCCGACCGGCGGCGCCTGAAGCACCCGCTCACCGGCGGCCTGATCCTGTTTGCGCGCAACTGGGACAACCGCGCCCAGCTCACCGCGCTGTGCGCCGAGATCAAGCAGGCCCGCCCCGACGTGCTGATCTGCGTCGACCACGAAGGCGGCCGCGTGCAGCGTTTCCGCACCGACGGCTTCACGCACCTGCCGGCCATGCGCGCGCTGGGCGAGCTGTGGATGAAGGACGCGATGGCGGCGTGTGATGCCGCCAGCGCCGCCGGCCACGTGCTGGCCGCCGAGCTGCGCGCCTGCGGCGTGGACTTGAGCTTCGCGCCGGTGCTCGACCTCGACTACGGCGCCAGCAGCGTCATCGGCGACCGCGCCTTCCACCGCGACGCCCGCGTGGCCACGCTGCTGGCCAAGAGCGTGGCGCACGGCATGCTGCGTGCCGGCATGGCGCATTGCGGCAAGCACTTCCCCGGCCACGGCTTCGTCAAGGCCGACAGCCACGTGGCGGTGCCGGTCGACCGGCGCAGTCTGAAGGCCATCCTCGCCGACGACGCCGCGCCCTACGCCTGGCTCAGCGCCACGCTCACGGCGGTGATGCCGGCGCACGTGGTGTACCCGAAGGTCGATGCGCGGCCGGCCGGCTTTTCGCCGCGCTGGCTGCAAGACGTGCTGCGCGGGCAGATGGGCTTCACCGGCGCCATCTTCTCCGACGACCTCAGCATGGAAGGCGCGCGCCACCTCGATGGCGGCACGCTCAGCTACGCCGAGGCCGCCGCCGAGGCGCTGAACGCCGGCTGCGACCTGGTGCTGCTGTGCAACCAGAGCGTCGACGGTGGCGAGGCCGTCGACGCGCTGCTCAACGACCTGGCTGCTGCAGCCGTCGCCGGCCGCTGGTTCCCGAACCCCGATGCCGAGCAGCGCCGCCTGGCACTGCTGCCCGGCTCACCGCCCCTGGCCTGGGACGACCTGATGCACGACGTGGCCTACCAGCGCTCGCTGGAACGGCTGCCTTGATGCAGGCTTGAGAGCTTGTGAAGCATTCCGCCACGCCCGCTCGTGCGCCCGAAACGGCGCCGCTCGTCGTTGCAAATGCTCGCCGTAGCCCGGGCTACGGCTGCGCTTTGCGCCTAGATCGACACCGTTTCGGACGCCCGCTCGGGCGCGCCGGAATGCTTCACAAGCTCTGAGCGCCCCGTTCAGAGCACGCGGGGCAGCTCGCGGCGCACGCGGTCGCGGTCGCCGTGGTCGAAGTGCCACCACTCGTTAGGGATGCCGGCAAAGCCGCCGGCGCGCATGGCCGCGGCCAGGCAGTCGCGCTCGGCCACCTGAGCCGGCTTCAGGTGCCCGGCGGCGAGCAGCTCGGCGTGCAGCGCGGGGTGCGACAGGCGGCTCATCTCGTCGAAGCCGCTGCCCATGTCGGCCTCGGCGCCGCTGGGTGAGCGCAGCGTCACGTCCACCGCCATGCCGTAGCTGTGGATGCTGCCGCGCTCGGGGTTCGCAAAGTACTCCTGCTCCGGCGTGCCGACGACGTCGATCCAGATCGCCTCTTGCACGCGCTGCGGCCGCAGTGCGTCGAGCACCAGCAGCTGCCAGCCCGGGCGTGCGGCGGCCAGCCAGTGGGCGGCGGCCTCCAGCCCCTCGGCGGCCTCACGGCGCAGCCAGGCGCAGTCGAGACGGCCGTACAGGCTGCGGCCGGCGAAGTTGTGTGTACCCACGTAGCGCAGCTCGTGCGCCACGCCCGCCAGCGTGCGCAGGTGCCGGTAGTCGGGGTGGGCGGCGATGTCCTCGACGCGGATCATCGGCAGGGCAGGTTGGGAATCGACACGCGGAAGATCATAGCCATGGTGGTTACTTTTCACCCCCTTGCCCGACCCGATTCACTGCTCTCTGGGCTGCGCGCCCGCCACCATCGTGGCCACGGTGTCCCGAGCACCGATACAGCCCACGGCCCGAAGGCCGAGCCAGGAGAAGCCCATGTTCGACAGTCTCACCGCCCCCGCGTCGACGATGCCCGAGTCCGGCTCGGCCCAGCTCAGCGCCTGCCTGACGCGCATGCTCGACGAGATCGACTACGGCATGCTGCTCGTCGGCGCCGACGCGCAGCTGCTGTACTGCAACCACGCTGCCCGGCTGGAGCTCGACGGCGCCCACCCGCTGCAGCTGATCGGCCGTTCGCTGCGCGCGCTGCGCCCGCAAGACGTGCTGCCGCTGCAGGAGGCGCTCGACTCGGCCCAGCGCGGCCTGCGCCGGCTTGTCACGCTCGGCACGGGCGTGCAGCGCGTCAGCGTTTCGGTGGTGCCGCTGCCCGAGAGCGCGGCTGAGAAGGCCCGCGGCGAGGGCCCCGCCACGCTGCTGGTGCTGGGCAAACGCCAGGTCTGCGAGCAGCTGTCGGTGCATGGCTTCGCGCGCAGCGTCAACCTCACGCCAGCCGAAACGCGGGTGCTAGAGCTCCTGTGCAGCGGCGTGCGGCCTACGGCCATCGCGCGGCAGCAGAACGTGGCCGTCAGCACCGTGCGCACGCAGATCGGCAGCATCCGCGCCAAGACGGGCGCCGGCAGCATCAGCGAGCTCGTGCGCCAGGTGGCGGTGCTGCCGCCGCTGGTGGG
>JAIYDH010000007.1 GCA_027487585.1 Rubrivivax sp. | reverse complement strand
TGCGTCTTCGGGGTGTTCATCGCCCACGGAGGCAACATGGGCCCCATCCTGAAAGCGCTGCCCTGGGAAATGGCCATGATCGGCGGCGCCACCCTGGGCGCCTTCCTGGTGAACAACCAGATGACGGTGATCAAGGCCACGATCTCCGGCGCACTGAGCTGCTTCAAGGGCAGCAAGTACACCAAGGCGCGCTACATGGAGCTGCTGGCGCTGCTCTTCGACATCCTGCAGAAGGCGCGCAAGGAAGGCCTGATGTCGATCGAGAAGGACGTCGAAGATCCGCACAGCTCGCCGCTGTTCCAGAAGTACCCGGCCGTGGGCAACGACCACCACGTCACCGAGTTCATCACCGACTACCTGCGCATGATGGTCTCGGGCAACCTCAACGCGCACGAGATCGAGTCGCTGATGGACAGCGAGATCGAGACCCACCACCACGAGGCGCACGCCCCCGTGGCGGCCATCCAGCGCGTGGCCGGTGGCCTGCCGGCCTTCGGCATCGTGGCCGCGGTGCTGGGCGTGATCAAGACCATGGGCTCGGTGGGCCAGCCGCCGGCGGTGCTCGGCGCGATGATCGGCTCGGCCCTTGTCGGCACCTTCCTCGGCATCTTGCTGGCGTACGCCTTTGCGGAGCCCTTGGCCGGCCTGCTGGAACAGAAGATCGAGGAAAGCGGCAAGGAGCTGCAGTGCATCAAGACCACGCTGCTGGCCAGCATGCAGGGCTACGCCCCGCAGGTGGCCATCGAGTTCGGCCGCAAGGTCTTGCTGAGCACCGCCCGCCCCACCTTCGCCGAGCTCGAAAGCCACGTCAAAGGCAAGAAATGATGGCGACGGAGGCTGACCATGGCCGGTGATGCCAAAAAACTTCAGCCGATCATCATCAAGCGCGTCAAGAAGGGCGGCCATGCCGCCCATGGTGGCGCGTGGAAGATCGCCTATGCCGACTTCGTGACGGCCATGATGGCCTTCTTCCTGCTGATGTGGCTGCTGGGCAGCACCACCGAAGGCGACAAGAAGGGCATCGCCGACTACTTCTCCAGTCCGCTGAAGCTGGCGCTCATGTCCAGTGGCTCGGGCGCCGGCGATGCCTCCCACGTCATCAAGGGCGGCGGCCAGGATCTCACGCGTACCACGGGTCAGGTCAAGCGGGGCGACCTCGACGCGCCGCGCGAATCCATGGCCCTTCACCAGCTCAAGGCCGAGCAGATCCGCGCCGAGGCAGCGCGCCTGGAGGGCCTGCGCAGGCAGGTTGAGGAGGCGTTGGCCGCCAACCCCGAGCTCAAGGCCCTGGCGGCGCAGATCCGCATGGAGATGACGGCCGACGGACTGCGCATCCAGATCCTTGACGAAGACGGCCGGCCGATGTTCGCCAGCGGCAGCGCCGGTGTGCAGCCCTACATGCGGCGGCTGCTGCAGGCCATGGGTGGCATCCTGGCCACCGTGCCCAACCGGCTCACGCTCGAGGGCCACACCGATGCGCAGCCGTTCGCCGTCGGCGACCGAACCTACAGCAACTGGGAGCTCAGCGCCGACCGTGCCAACGCCTCGCGGCGCGAGCTGCTGGCCGGCGGCCTGCCTGAGGACCAGGTTCTGCGTGTGCAGGGCCTGGCCGCAAGCCACCCCTTCGACCGCCGCGACCCGCTGGCCCCGGCCAACCGCCGCATCAGCATCGTCGTGATGACGCGCGAGGCCGAGGAACGGGTGTTCCGCGGCCCGCAGACGCCGTTGTCCGAGCCAGCGGCAGCGGCTCCTGCCGCTGCCGCCTCAAGTTCGGACAGCAGCACCCGATAAGCCCCCAAGACCCATCCGTCCACCTCTCCTGGCCAAGGCCTTGCCCATGAACACCACCGACCTGAAGTTCCTCATCGTCGACGACTTCTCCACGATGCGTCGCATCGTCCGGGGACTGTTGAAGGAGATGGGCTGCAACAACGCCGACGAGGCCGAAGACGGCGCCGTGGCGCTGAACATGCTGAAGAACGGCAAGTTCGACTTTGTCGTGTCGGACATCAACATGCCCAACATGAACGGCTTCGATCTGCTCAAGGCCGTGAAGGCCGACGAATCGCTGCGCCACATCCCGGTGCTGATGGTGACGGCCGAGGCGCGCAAGGAAGACATCGTGATGGCGGCGCAGAGTGGCGCCGCGGGCTACATCGTCAAGCCCTTTACCAAGGCCACCTTGGAGGAAAAGCTGCAGAAGATCCTCCAAAAACTGGCCACGCCGGCCTGACCGCGCCCGCCGCAGCCCCCACGGAGAACCACCCCATGAAGATGGACACCGCACAACAACTCAGGCCCGCCGAGACGCTGGCCGTTTCGCCCGAGGTCTTTCAGCAGCTGGGCAGCATCACGCGCCTGTTGCACGACACGATGTCGCAACTGGGCGTGATGCCCAAGCTTCAGGTCGCGACGGACGGGCTGCCCGACGCGCGCAGCCGCCTGAGCTACATCGCCACCAAGACAGCCGCTGCCGCCGAAAAGGTGCTGAATTCGGTCGACCAGGCCAAGCTCGAGCATGCCTCCATCAGCGAAGCCACGCGCGAGATGGCCCGCGCCATCGTCGCCGATCCGGTCAAGGCCGTCGCCAGCGGTCAGGTGATGAACTTCGTGCAGGACGTCGAGTCGCGCACGGCGGCCATCGACAGCCACCTCACCGACATCATGATGGCGCAGGACTTCCACGACCTCACCGGCCAGGTCGTGGCCAAGGTGGTGGCGCTGGCCAACGACCTCGAGGACAGCCTCGTCAAGCTGCTGGTGCAGGTGGTGCCGCCCGACCAGCGCGAGAAGGTCGATCCGAACGTGCTCAACGGCCCGGTGGTCAACCCGGAGGGCCGCGCTGACGTGGTCAGCAACCAGGGCGAGGTCGACGACCTGCTCGCCAGTCTCGGTTTCTGAGCGGACCGCGTTCGCCCGGCGGCGCCATAAGCGCCCGCGAACCACCGCTTATCCGGCTCAAGCCGCGGCACTGGCCCGGCACCATGGCAAGGCTCCTGTCCTCTGAGGACTGGAGCCTTTTTCCATGGCCGAAGACCAGTCACAAGACCGCAACCTACCTGCGACACAGCGCAAGATCGACAAGGCGCGCCGTGAAGGCCAGGTGGCGCGCTCGCGCGACCTCGGCCACCTCGGCGCCCTAGGCCTGGGCATCGCGCTGCTGGCCCTGACGGGCGGCACGCTGGTCGACGCCACCGGGCGGCTGTTCGCCGCCGGCCTGCGCTTCGACGCCACCCGGCTGGCCACGCCGGGCGCGATGGTCGAGCACCTGGTCGAGCAGGGCACCCAGATGATGTGGCTGCTGGCGCCGGTGTTCGGCATCGTCGTTATCGCCGCCCTGGCCTCCGGCCTGCTGGCGGGCGGGTGGAACTTCTCGATGAAGGCGCTCGAGCCCACCTTCGACAAGTTCAACCCGCTCAGCGGTTTCGGGCGCCTGTTCTCGCTGCAGCAACTGGCCACCACGCTGAAGGCCTGCCTGCTGGCCGTGGTGCTGGGCGTGGTCGGCGCGGTGTACCTGGGGCAGCACTGGATGGAGCACGCCGCCTTGCTGAGGCTGCCGCTGCCGGCCGCACTGGCCGAAAGCGGCCGCCTGGTGACGGGCGGCTTGCTGCTGGTGCTGGTGGTGCTGGCGCTGTTTGCGCTCATCGACGTGCCGCTGCAGCGCCAGCTGCTGATGCGCCGCCTGCGCATGAGCGTCGAAGAGATGAAGAAGGAATACAAAGAGGTCGAGGGCAACGCCGAAATCAAGGCCAAGCTGAAGCTGAAGATGCGCGAGATGGCCAACCGCCGCATGCTCGCCGCGGTGCCGCAGGCCGACCTCGTGGTCATGAACCCGACCCACTTCGCGGTGGCACTCAAGTACGACGAGGCCACGATGGCCGCGCCGCGCGTGGTGGCCAAGGGCGCCGACCTCATCGCCTTCAAGATCCGCGACCTGGCGCGCGAGCACCAGGTGCCGGTGCTGCAGGCCCCGCCACTGGCGCGGGCGCTGTACACCCATTGCGAGCTCGACCACGAGGTGCCGGCCCGGCTGTTCACGGCCGTGGCGCAGGTGCTGGCTTGGGTCTATCAGGTGCGCGACGCCATGGCCCTGCATGCCAGCACGCCGCCGGCGCCGGTGCCCGAGGTGCCGGACGACCTGGACCCGCTCAACAACCCTTCGGCTGCCGCCTCCGGCCGCCGCACTGAGGAGCCGCCGCTGTGAACGGCCTGGCGCAACAACTGAACACCTGGTTCGGCGGCGCGCGCGCCAACGCCGTCAAGCAGATGGTGCTGCCGGTCTTCATCATCATGATGCTGGCCATGATGGTGCTGCCGCTGCCGGGCTTCCTGCTCGACCTGCTGTTCACCTTCAACATCGCGCTGGCGCTGGTGATCATCATGGTCTCGGCGCGCATGGTGAAGCCGCTGGACTTCAGCGCGCTGCCCAACGTGCTGATGCTGGCCACGCTGCTGCGCCTGAGCCTGAACGTGGCCTCGACGCGCCTGGTGCTGATGGAAGGCCACACCGGCCCCGGCGCGGCAGGGCAGGTGATCGAGGCCTTCGGCCACTTCATCATCGGCGGCAACTTCGCCGTCGGCCTGATCGTTTTCGCGATCCTGGTGACGATCAACTTCGTCGTCGTCACCAAGGGCGCCGAGCGCATCGCCGAGGTCGGCGCGCGCTTCGCACTCGACGCCATGCCCGGCAAGCAGATGGCCATCGACGCCGACCTCAACGCCGGCCTGATCGACGAGAAGATGGCGCGCCAGCGCCGCCTGGAAGTGGCGGAAGAGGCCGACTTCTTCGGCAGCATGGACGGCGCCAGCAAGTACGTGCGCGGCGACGCGATGGCCGGCCTCTTGATCCTGTTCATCACGATCGTCGGCGGCTTCGCCATCGGCATGATCAGCCACAGCATGAGCGCCGGCGAGGCCGCGCAGAGCTACGTGACGCTGGCCGTGGGCGACGCGCTGGTGGCGCAGATTCCGGCGCTGCTGATCAGCGTGGCCAGCGCCATGGTGGTGTCGCGCGTGGGCAATGAAGCCGACGTCGGCACGCAGATCCGCAGCCAGGTGTTCGACTCGCCGCAAGCCCTGGGCGTGGCCGCCGGCATCATCGGCATGCTCGGGCTGGTGCCGGGCATGCCGCACCTGGTGTTCCTGCTCGTGGCCGGTGGGCTGGGCCTGCTGGCCTGGCAGCTGTCGCGAGCGCGCAAGAAGGCCGCCGAGGCGCCCGTGCAGGCCAGCGGCACCGACGTGCAGCCCGCCTCCACCGAGGCGACCTGGGACGACCTCACACCGGTGGACACGCTGGGCCTGGAGGTGGGCTACCGGCTCATCGCGCTGGTCGACAAGGTGCGCAACGGCGACCTGCTGGCGCGCATCAAGGGCGTCCGCAAGAAGTTCGCCCAGGACGTGGGCTTTCTGCCGCCGCCGGTGCACATCCGCGACAACCTGGTCGAGCTCAAACCCAGCATGTACCGCGTGATGCTGCGCGGTGCCGTGGTGGGCGAGGGCGAGGCCTTCCCGGGCCAGTGGCTGGCCATCAACCCCGGTGGTGCCACGCAGCAGCTGCCCGGCCAGCGCACGGTGGATCCGGCCTTCGGCCTGCCCGCGGTCTGGATCGAGGAGCGCCACAAGGAAGCAGCCCAAATGGCCGGATTTACGGTGGTTGATTGCGCCACCGTCGTGGCGACCCACCTCTCACACTTGATGCAAGTGAATGCGGCCCGTCTGCTGGGCCGCGTCGAGACCCAGAGCCTCGTCGAACACGTGACCAAGCTCGCACCCAAACTCATCGAAGACGTCGTACCCAAGATGGTCGGAATCGCCACCCTGCAACGAGTGCTCCAGCTGCTGCTGGAAGAAGGCGTGCACATCCGCGACATGCGCTCGATCATCGAGTGCCTGGCCGAGCACGCCGCCACCGCCACCGACCCGGCCGAGCTGGCACGCCGCATCCGCGTGCACCTGGCACCGGCCATCGTGCAGCAGATCTACGGCACGACCAAGGAGCTGGACGTCATCGCGCTCGACCCCGAGCTCGAGCGCCTGGTGGCCCAGGCCCTGGCCAGCCCGCACGGCGCGGCGCTCGACCCCGGCGTGGCCGACACGCTCACGCGCAGCGCCGCCGACACCAGCAAGCGCCAGGAAGACATGGGGCTGCCGGCCTGCCTGCTGGTGCCGGACCTCATCCGCGCACCGCTGGCGCGCCTGCTCAAGCGCAGCGCGCCGCGCCTGAAGGTGCTGGGCCACAGCGAGATCCCTGAAACCCACTCCATCCGCATCGGCTCGGTCATCGGCCACCGCGTCGGTC
>JAIYDH010000217.1 GCA_027487585.1 Rubrivivax sp. | reverse complement strand
GTCGCGCACGACATCGATCTGGCGCTGGTGCTGCTTGCTGGCGTTGGCGTGGCTGGCGTCGATCATCAGCCGGCACGGCAGCTTCGCGGCCTCGATCTCGGCGCAGGCCGCGGCCACGCTGGTGGCGTCGTAGTTCGGCGTCTTGCCACCGCGCAGGATGACGTGGCAGTCCTTGTTGCCCTTGGTCTCGACGATGGCGACCTGGCCGTTCTTGTGCACGCTCAGGAAGTGGTGGCCGCGCGCGGCGGCCTGGATGGCATCGATGGCGATGCGGATGTTGCCGTCGGTGCCGTTCTTGAAGCCCACCGGCGCGCTCAGGCCGCTGGCGAGCTCGCGGTGCACCTGGCTCTCGGTGGTGCGCGCGCCGATCGCACCCCAGGCGATGAGGTCGCCGATGTACTGCGGACTGATGACGTCGAGGAACTCGCTGCCCGCCGGCACCCCGAGGCGGTTGATGTCCACCAGCAGCTGCCGCGCGATGCGCAGGCCCTCGTGGATGCGGTAGGTCTCGTCGAGGTAGGGGTCGTTGATCAGGCCCTTCCAACCCACCGTGGTGCGCGGCTTCTCGAAGTACACGCGCATCACCACTTCCAGCTCGCCGGCGTGGCGCTCGCGCTCGGCCTTCAGCTTGCGGGCGTATTCGAGCGCCGCGGCGGGGTCGTGGATGCTGCAGGGGCCGATGATCACCAGCAGCCTATCGTCCTCGCCTTGCATGATGCGGCGGATGCGCGCGCGGGTGTCGCCCACCAGCGTTTCCACCGGCGTGTCGGCGATCGGGAAGAAGCGGATCAGGTGCTCGGGCGGCGGCAGCGGCGTGACGTCGCGGATGCGCTGGTCGTCGGTCTGGCTGGTCTTCTCAGACAAGGCCAGGCGTTCGTCGGTCGGGTTCGCGGATTTCGGGCTCACGGGTCGGTCCTGGGTGGGGCCTCGAGCGGCCGGCGGGCAACAAAAAACCGCCGGGGCTGCCGGCGGTTCTTGGGGGGTTTGCGTTTGCTGCTCTGCGCTTACGCTTTTGCCTCTCCAGCCGCCATGCGGTGCGAGAACCAAAAGTACGAAAAATAGAACGTGGCGGAACGCATGGCCGCGAATGTAGCACGCACGCCGTCAGAAGCTGTAGCCCAGGCCCAGCGTGAGCTGCGGCACGAGCTTGATCTTGCCCACGCCCTCGCGCAGTTCGGCGAGTTCGGCGTCGATGTCGGCCTGCGAGACGCGGCTCGTCCAGGGGCCGCTGAGCGCATACGTGAGCGTCGCCTTGCCGAGCTTGGCGCCGACGTCGAACGAAAAGCGCAGCCCGGTGTTCACCTGGTGGCCCCAGCCCAGGCCCACGTAAGGCATCGACGAAGGCATCTTGACCTTGACGTTGAAGCGGTCGGCGGAGGTCGTGGTGTAGGTGGTGTTGCCCACGGTGATGGAGCCGCCGGCGCCGCTGGCCAGCAGGTCGAGCGAATACTTGCTGCTGGTGATGCCGCCGGTGAACCGGAAACCGCCGCCGAACGGGAACCAGTCGGCCAGCAGCGCGGCGCGGTCGGCCTTGAGCTTGGCGTCGTAGGTGATGCCGTCCTCGGTGCGGCGCTCGCTCACGGTGCCGATCGTGGCGGCGTCCAGGCGCAGCCCGAAGTAGGAGTTCAGCGGGTGGGCGTAACCCAGCACCACGCCGGGCAGGCCGCCCTTCAGGTAGATCTCGCTGGCCTTTGCCGAGGTCATCGACAGGGCCAGGGCCGCGCCGATGGCAGCCATCGCGACGGTGCCCGACAGCGTGCGGACAAGTTGTTGCTCGTGCATGAAAACGGCTCCCGGTGCCATGAGGCGGCAGTGATTCATTCTCGGCAGCGCCCCGGCGGAACTTGCGTGAATGAGCCACGTGAAAACGGTGCTTCTTTGCGTGCAATCGTCGCTGGATGCAACCGGCGGCGCGTCCTTCAGGGTGCGGACGGGGGTGCGGGTGCGCGTGCGGCCGCTGGCAGCTGCAGCGACTTCGGCAGCGGCGTGGCGGGCCCGGAAAGCGTGGCGCCACGCGCCGCAGCGGCGGCCTCGAGCAGGGCCAGCCGCTCGGCCGTGTCGGGGTGGCTGCGCAGCCAGGCCGTGCCTGCGGGCGCATCGGCCTGCGGCAGCACGGCGAACAGGCGCGCCAGCCCGCCGCCGTGGCCGTAGAGCGCCAGGCTGGCGGCCAGCGCCTCGGCGTCGGCCTGGCGCTCGGCCTCGCGTGAATAGCCCAGCAGCCCAAGCTGCGCCGCGCCGCCGAGCAGGCCTTGCGCCGCCTGGGCCGCGCCCTCGGGCGTGAGCACCGCCATCACCAGCGTCACCGCCAGCCCGTGGCCCATGCCGGCGGCGACGTGGCGGTGCTTCACGTGCGCGATCTCGTGCGCCAGCAGCGCGGCCAGGGCCTCCTCGCTGTCGAGCTGGCGCAGCAGGCCGTGGAAGATGCGGATGCGGCCGCCGACGGTGGCGTAGGCGTTGATCAGCTCCGAGGGCTCGTCGCTCACCACCACGCGCATGCCGGGCGGCAGCGCCATCGTCGCGGCCACGCGCTCGGCCAGCGCCTGCAGCGCGGCGCGGCGCTCGCGGGTGGCGGCATCGGCGGCCGGGGCCTCGTCGAACAGCCGCTCGGCCAGCGCGAGCTCGTGTTCGAACGGCAGCTTCGGTGCCAGCCAGCGCGCCACCAGGCCCGTGGCCAGCACCAGCACCGCCAGCGCGGCCAGGCTGGCCGCCAGCAGCCAAGCCAGCTCGCGCAGCGGGTGCTCGTCGCGTTCGAGCAGGTCTTCCGGCGGCAGCCGGTTCTCCAGCCGCGGCGGGCTCATGACCGCCTCAAGACGCGGTGCGCAGCGCCGTGCCGAAGGCCAGCACCTCCACCGACGGCGTCGACGAGCCGGCGATGGTGGTGCTCTGGAAGCGCACGCCGATCACCAGCGTGGCGCCGGCGGTTTGCGCGTCCTCCTTCAGGCGCAACAGCGCTTCGCGGCGGGCGCGCTCCAGCAGCGTCTCGTAGCCGCGGAAGCGGCCGCCGAAGAAGGCGCGAAAGCCGGCGACGAAGGTCTTGAAGTAGTCCGACGAAACCACCACGCCGCCCGTCACCAGCTGCGCGCCGGTGGCCTCCACGCCCTCGGGCACGTAGCGCGTGTTCAGCGCCACCACGTGGCGCAGCGCCTCTTCGCGCTGGCGGATGCTGCGGAAGTGGCGCCGCTCCTGCCAGCGGCCGGCGCCGTAGCCCAGCATCAGCAGGGCCAGCAGCAGCCACAGGTTCAGGGTCTCGAGCAGAAAGCTCGCGTTCATGGCCGGCGGCGCCCGTTCAGGCGGGCTCGACCGTGACGGCCGAGCCGTAGGCCAGGATCTCGGCCGCGCCCATGGTGATGCTGGTGGTGACGAAGCGCACGTTCAGCACCGCGTTGGCGCCCACGGCCTGCGCCTCGGCCGTCATGCGTGCCACGGCCTCGGCGCGCGCCTCCTGCATGAGCTCGGTGTAGGCCTTGAGCTCGCCGCCGACGATGTTCTTGAAGCCCGCCAGGATGTCCTTGCCGGCGTGCTTGGCGCGCACCGTGCTGCCCTGCACGATGCCCAGGTGGGCGGTGATGCGGTGGCCGGGGGCGGTTTCGAGGTTGCTGACGAGCATGTGGCGGGCACTCCGGGGACTGATGGCCCCGATGATGCCCTGTCAGTGTGCCGGCGTCGTGAAGCCGGCCGCGGCCAGCCGCGCCAGCACCTCGTCGACATGCGCCTGGTTGCGTGTCTGCAGCACCAGCTCGACCTCGACGTTCTGCGCACTCAGCGTGCTGAAGGCACGCTGGTGGTGGACCTCGTCGATGTTGGCGCCGGCCTCGGCCACCACCGCGGTGATGCGCGCCAGCACGCCGGGGGTGTCGCGCGCGGCCACGCGGATGCGCGCCAGCCGCCCGGCGCGCACCATGCCGCGCTCGATGATGCTGGCCAGCAGCAGCGGGTCGATGTTGCCGCCGCACAGCACCAGGCCCACGCGGCGGCCGGCAAAGCGCTCGGGGTGCTTGAGCAGCGCCGCCAGGCCGGCGGCACCGGCGCCTTCGACCACGGTCTTTTCGATCTCCAGCAGCATCAGCACGGCCTGCTCGATGTCGCCTTCGTCCACGAGCAGCAGGTCGTCGACATGCTGGCGCACGAGGGCCCGCGTCAGCTGCCCCGGCTGGCCCACCGCAATGCCCTCGGCGATGGTGCTGGCGCCCTGCGGATGCGCCGTGCCCTTGACGGCGTTGACCATCGCCGGAAAGCGCGAGGTCTGCACGCCGACGATCTGGATGCCGGGCTTGAGCGCCCGCGCCGCGGTGGCGATGCCGCTGATGAGCCCGCCGCCACCCACCGCGATGACCAGCGTGTCGAGCTCGGGCTGCGCCGCCAGCATCTCCAGGCCGATGGTGCCCTGGCCGGCGATGACGGCGGCGTCGTCGAAGGGGTGCACGAAGCTGAGGCCCTGCTCTTCGGCCAGCTCCAGCGCGCGCTCGCGGGCGGCGTCGAAGCCGTCGCCGTGCAGCACCACCTCGGCGCCGAAGCCGCGCGTGCGCTCCACCTTCACCATCGGCGTGTGCTGTGGCATCACGATCACCGCGCGCAGGCCCAGGCGCGCTGCGTGGTGCGCCACGCCTTGCGCGTGGTTGCCGGCGCTGGCGGCGATCACGCCGCGCGGCCGTTCGCCGCTGGCCAGCAGCGTGGCCAGCTTGTTCAGCGCGCCGCGCTCCTTGAACGAGGCCGTGAACTGCAGGTTCTCGAACTTCAGGAAGACGCGGCAGCCGGTGATCTGCCCGAGCGTGAGGCTCTCGACGCAAGGCGTGTCGAGCACATGGCCGTGCAGCCGACTTGCTGCAGCCTCAATGTCAGCAAGCGCCACCGAGCCCACCGCCGCGGAACCGGCTCCGCCGGGCCGCTGGCGGGCGGCCCCCTCGGGGGGTACCGAGCGGAGCGAGGTTGGGGGCTCCATCTACGCAGTGCCGCCCACGGTGAGGCGTTCGATGCGCAGCGTCGGCTGGCCCACGCCCACCGGCACGCTCTGGCCTTCCTTGCCGCAGACGCCGACGCCGGTGTCGAGCTCGAGGTCGTTGCCGATCATGGACACACGCGTCATTGCATCAGGCCCGTTGCCGATGAGCGTGGCGCCCTTCACCGGGTACAGGATCTTGCCGTTTTCCACCCAGAAGGCCTCGCTGGCCGAGAACACGAACTTGCCACTCGTGATGTCGACCTGGCCGCCGCCGAAGTTGGTGGCATAGAGGCCGCGCTTGATGCTGCCGATGATCTCGGCCCGGGTCTTGTCGCCGGCCAGCATGTAGGTGTTGGTCATGCGCGGCATCGGCAGGTGGGCGTAGCTCTCGCGGCGGCCGTTGCCGGTGGGCTTCACGCCCATCAGGCGGGCGTTCATGCTGTCCTGGATGTAGCCCTTGAGGATGCCGTCCTCGATGAGCACGTTGCGCTGCGAGGCATGCCCTTCGTCGTCGACGTTGAGGCTGCCGCGGCGATCGGGCAGCGTGCCGTCGTCGAGCACGGTCACGCCCTTGGCGGCCACGCGCTGGCCGATGCGGCCGCTGAAGGTGCTGCTGCCCTTGCGGTTGAAGTCGCCCTCCAGGCCGTGGCCCACCGCCTCGTGCAGCAGCACGCCGGGCCAGCCGGGGCCGAGCACAACGGTCATGTCGCCAGCCGGCACGGGGCGGCTTTCGAGGTTGGTGAGCGCGGCACCCACGGCGTGGTCGACGTACTGCGCGATCACGGCGTCCGAGAAGTAGCCCAGGCCGAATCGGCCGCCGCCGCCGCCGCTGCCGACCTCGCGGCGCAGCTCGCCGCCGATGGTCTGCTCGGCGATCACGGTGACGTTCAGGCGCACCAGCGGGCGCACGTCGGCGGCGCGCGTGCCGTCGGCGCGTGCCACCAGCACCACGTCGTACTCGGCGCCGACGCTGGCCATCACCTGCACCACGCGCGGGTCTTTGGCGCGGGCCAGCTTTTCCACCTTCTCGAGCAGCGCCACCTTCTGCGTGCTGTCGAGCGTGCCGATGGGATCGGTGGGCGCGTACAGCAGCCGGCTCTTCGCCACCTTCGGGGCGCGCGCCAGCTTGATGCGGCGGTTCTGGCCCGCGGCGGCGATGGTGCGCACGGTGCGCGCGGCGTCCATCAGGGCTTCGGTCGAGAGGTCGTCGCTGTAGGCAAACGCCGTCTTCTCGCCGGCCACGGCACGCACGCCCACGCCCTGGTCGATGCTGAAGGAGCCGCTCTTGACGATGCCTTCCTCGAGGCTCCAGCCCTCGTGGCGCGTGGTCTGGAAGTACAGGTCGGCGTCGTCGACGCGGTGCTCGCCGATGAGCGCCAGCGCCTGCGACAGCGTGGCCTCGGTCAGGCCGAAGGGCTCGAGCATCAGCTGCTGCGCCGTGGCCAAGCGTTCGAGAGTGGGTTCGCGGGAGATCATGGTCGGCGCCTTTCAGTGGCAGAACCCGGGGCAAAGCCTGGGCTGAAGATCATTCTAGGAGCGGGCCTTCGGCCTTCTTGTCGGCCTTGTTGCGGGCCTTGGCACCCGCCGCCGCCTCGCGCCGCGCGGCCCAGATCGTGGCCGCGGTGATCAGCGCGCCACCCGCCAGCGTGGTGCTGCTGGGCACGTCGGCAAACAGCGCAAAGCCCAGCAGCGCCGCCCACAGCAGCTCGAGGAACTTCAGCGACTGCGTGGCCGAGATGTCGGCGCCACTGAAGCTGCGCGTCAGGCAGTAGTGCCCGCCGCTACCCAGGGCGCCGCACAGCACGAAGCCGGCCCACTGCCAGGCGGTGGGCCATTGCCAGTTCAGCAGCGCCAGCGGCAGGCTGAACAGCGTGACGGTGAGCGCCTGCCAGAACACGATGACGCCGGTGGATTCGCTGCGCGTGAGCACCTTGGTGATCAGGAACGAGGCCGCGAACATCGGCGCCGAGGCCAGCATCAACAAGTGCGCTGCGCCGCTGCCGCGCCCGCCAGCCGCCGCCAGCAGCGCCGGCCCCAGCACCACCAGCACGCCCGCAAAGCCGATGCCGGTGGCCGCCCAGCGCTCCCAGCGCATCGGCTCCTTCAGGAACCACCAGGCGCCGAGCATGATGAAGATCGGCGTCGTGAAGCCGATGGCCGTGGTGTCGGCCAGCGGAATGTGCGGCAGCGCCGCAAACCACAGCATCAAGCCCACTGTGTGCACCGCGCCGCGCCAGAACTGGCCGGCCGGGCTTTGCGGGCGGTAGGCGCCGAAGCCGTGGCGCAGCAGCCAGGGCAGCAGCACGGCGAAGCCGAAGAGGTAGCGCAGGAACTGCGTCAGGAACGGGTCGAGCTGCTGCGCCAGCAGGCGCATCAGCGCGTTCAGCACGGTGAACACAAGGCCGGCCGCGGCCGCCCACAGCAGCGCGCGCACCGCAGCCGGTTGTGCGCGCACGTGCTGCTTCAGGCGGGCGACCATCGGGCTTCAGTCGTCGCCAGGATCGTCGGCCGGGTCCTCGGCGGCATCGGCCACCGACCGCCGCCGCAGCGCCTCGGCATACAGCCGCTTGCGCGGCAGCCGAGTGATGGTGGCGGCCAGCGCCGCGGCCTGCTTCAGTGGCAGCTCGGTCAGCAGCGCATCGAGCACGTGCAAGGCCTCGGCGGGCAGCGCATCGGCCGCCACCACGGCCGCGGCGCGGGCATGCAGCACGAGCACGAACTCGCCGCGCTCGCCGTGCGGCTGCGCGGCCAGCCGCGCCGGCCAGGCGGCCGCCGGCTGCGTGGCGATGCTCTCGAACTGCTTGGTCAGCTCGCGCGCCACCGTCACCAGCCGCTCGGGCGCGGCGGCGGCCAGCGCGGCCACGAGCCCGCCGATGCGGTGCGGCGCCTCGAACAGCAGCTGCGTGCGGGCATCGGCCAGCGCGGTGGCCAGCGCGGCCTCGCGCTCGGCGCCCTTGGCGGGCAGGAAGCCGACGAAGACGAAGCCCTGGCCGGCCTCGTCGCCGGCCACGCAAAGCGCGGCCAGCGCGCTGCTGGCGCCGGGCAGCGGCACCACCGGGTGCCCGGCGGCCACGGCCGCGGCCACCACGCGCGCGCCGGGGTCGCTGACGGCCGGCGTGCCGGCGTCGCTGATGAGGGCCACGCGCTCGCCAGCAGCCAGCCGCGCCAGCACCAGCTGGCTCGCCTGCGCCTCGTTGTGGGCGTGCAGCGCGATCAGCGCCAGCCCCGGCCGTTGCAGCCCGTAGGCCTGCAGCAGCGCACCGCCCACGCGCGTGTCTTCGCAGGCCACGGCGTCGACCAGCGACAGCAGGTGCAGCGCGCGCAGCGAGATGTCGGCCAGGTTGCCGATGGGCGTGGCCACGACGTAGAGTGCGCCGCGCTCGTAGCGCTGCGCGCCAGCCAGCGAGGCGGCCGCGGCGTGCAGCAAGGGGGGGTCGGTGGCAGGCAAGACAGAAGCCGCAAGACGCGGCGATGAAGGCGAGGAGCGGGCGCTTGCGCACCTGCAGCGCCAGGGCCTCGTGCTGGTGCAGCGGCATTATCGAGTGGCCCGCGGGCCGGGCGCGCGCGCCGGCGAAATCGACCTCGTCATGCGCGATCGCGACGGCACGCTGGTGTTCGTGGAGGTGCGCTCGCGTGCCGGCATGGCACAGGGCGGCGCCGCGGCCAGCGTGGGCGCGGCCAAGCAGCGCAGCCTGGTGTTTGCGGCCCGGCACTACCTGGCGCGGCTGGCCACGCCGCCGGCGTGCCGATTCGACGTGGTGGCCATCGACGGCGAGCGGCTGCAGTGGCTGCGCGCCGCCTTCGACGCCGGCTGACCGAGGCGCGCCGCAGGGCCGGCGCCGCCCGGGCCCTGGCCTATGATCCCCGCATGCTCGAACAGCGCATCCAGCAGCACATCTTCGACAGCGCTGATCTGCAGTACCGATCGGCCGACAGCCTGGCCCGCCCCGTGGCCGAGGCGGCGGCGGCCTTGCTGGCGGCGCTCACATCGGGCGGCAAGGTGCTGGTCTGCGGCAGTGGCGCCGGTGCGGTGCTGGCGCCGCACCTGGCGCGCCTGTTCACCGGCCGTTTCGAGCGCGTGCGCCCGCCGCTGGCTGCGCTGGCGCTGGCCACCCACCCGCCGCAGGCGGCGCTGGAGGTGCGCGCGCTCGGCCTCCCCGGCGACGTGCTGCTGTTCATCGACGACGCCGAGCGCGACGGCATCGCCGTCATCACCGCCGCGCAGGCCAAGGACATGACCATCGTCGTGCTCGCCGGCCGCAGCGCGCAGGCCTTCTCGGAACTTCTGGCGGAAACCGATGTCCTGGTGGCTTTGCCGCACGAACGTGGCGCCCGCGTCACCGAACTGCAACTGCTGGTGCTGCACTGCCTGTGCGACGCCGTCGATTTCCAGCTGATGGGAGACCCCGAATCGTGAAGCCTATGTTCCCCCTCAAGCGCGCTGCCGTGGCCGCCGCGGCCGTGTTGCTGTCGGGCTGCGTGATCGTGCCGCCGCTGCTGATCGGTGGCGCGGTCGTCGGCGGGGGCATGGTCGCCACCGAT
>JAIYDH010000410.1 GCA_027487585.1 Rubrivivax sp. | reverse complement strand
TCCGATCCGGTCTGGGCCAAGGACCGCGACATCACCGCCTTCAGCTTCGGCCCCGACAACAAGACGGCCGGCCTGGGTGGCGGGCCCTGGGGCCGCATCCGGTTCGTCAACCCGGCCAATGGGAACTTCCTGTCGGGCGCCGGAAGCATCGACAAGATGCTGATCCAGAACGGCACCTACGACGGCCTCGGGACCGGCCTGGACCCCCGCAACCAGGCGAACTACCGCGATGTGGTGGGCGCCCCGCGCGTTGACGACAACTTCAATCCGACGCAGCAGATGATGTTCACCATCCCGTCTGAACTGCAGTCGATCTTCGCGCGAGGTGTTGCCGAGGTGGCTCCGGACATCCGCCTTTCGACCACGGCGATGTTTGCCAGCCGTACCTCTTACCGGCAGGTCGCCGGCTTCCCTTTGGGCAGTCTGTCGCAGCTGGCCTTCCCGGTCTACATCGACAAGGACAGCTACTTCAACCCGTACGGCAACCAGGGCGTTGGTATCACCGCCGGTGCCGGTCGTGACCTGTTCTTCAACCGCCGCACCATCGAAGTGCCGCGCGTGACGCGCAACCGCAGCGACACGCTGCGCGTCGATGCTGTTCTCGAGGGCGACTTCAGCCTCGCTGGCAACGCCTGGACGTGGGCCGCGGGCCTGAACTACAGCAAGGTCAACGGCGTCACTTCCAGCACCGGCAACCTCAACCTGCCGAACCTCAGGCGGGCTCTGGGCCCGAGCTTCCTGAACCCGGCCGGCCAGGTGCAGTGCGGCACGTCTGCGGCCCCGATTCCGCTGGGCGAGTGCGTGCCGTTCAATGTCTTGGGCGGACCGACGGCGTCGACCCAGGCCGCGCTGGACTACGTGATGGCGGTGGGTCAGGGCACCTACATGTCGGCCGTGCGCAGCACCCACGTCGACGTCACGGGCGAACTGTTCAAGCTTCCCGCTGGCATGTTGGCCGTGGCCCTGGGTCTTGAGCAGCGCGAGGTCAAGGGCGCCGACGTGCCCGGACAACTCGAGCAGTCGGGCTACTCCACCGATCTCGCTGCCCGCACGACGCGCGGAAAGTACGAGGTCGACGAGGGCTACATCGAGCTGAACGTGCCCTTGCTCAAGGGTGTGCCAGGCGCCAACGAGTTGTCGATCAACCTGGCCTCGCGGTACTCGAAGTACTCCAACTTCGGCAACACCACGAACAGCAAGGTCGGCCTGCAGTGGCGTCCTATCCGCGATGTCATGGTCCGCGGCACCTACGCAGAGGGCTTCCGCGCGCCCGTGCTGTCCGACACCTTCGGCGGCGGCTCGCAGACCTTCGACTCCTACCTCGACCCCTGCGACAGCGTGAACGGTCAGCGCAGCAATCCGGTCGTCGCGGCAAACTGCGCGGCGCAAGGGGTGCCGGCAACTTTCCGCCAGGTCAACCAAGTCGGCGCGCCGGTCGGCTCGGGCGGTGGCCAGACGCCGTTTGCCTTCCAGTCGGGTGCCGGCAATGCCGACCTGCAGCCCGAGACGGCCACGACGCAGACCCTGGGCCTGGTGATCAACCCGCGCGCGCTCCCAGGCTTGTTCGCCTCGATCGACTGGTACTTGATCTCGATCGAGAACCGCATTGCCGCGGTCAGTGCCGGGTTCGTGCTGGGCCAGTGTCTGGTGGGTGGCATCAGCAGCTTCTGCTCGCAGTTCTCGCGTGACGCCACGACTGGCCAGGTCAACAACCTGCGCCGCGGCAACCTGAATCTGGGTGAACTGAAGACCGAAGGCGTCGACGTCGCGCTGTCGTACCAGTTCGCGCCGACCGCCTGGGGCCGTTTCGGCATCAAGACCGACACGACCTACACGACGTCGTTCGAATCAAAGAGCTCGGCCACGGCACCGTTCGTCAACCTGGTGGGTGACTTCAACGGCAACGCCTACTACCGCGTGCGCTCCAACATCTCGATGGACTGGAGCAAGGGCAGCCTTGGCGTCACCTTGGGCACCCGGTACTACAGCCACCTGCGCACGAACTGCTGGAACGTCACGGCGCGCATCGAGTGCAGCGATGCAGGCACGGCCTTCTCGGGTTCGTCCACGGGCTTCAATCGCGAGAAGGCCCTGGTCTACAACGACCTGTCGGTCAGCTACACGACGCCCTGGCAGGGTCGGCTGCTGGTGGGCGCGAACAACGTCTTCGACGTGAAGCCGCGCATCAACTACGCCACCTCGAGCAGCTTCGGCGGCCCGTCGTCGTCGTCGTCGGTCGACCCGGATCTGCCGATTGACCGCTTCTTCTTCGTGCGCTACTCGCAGACGTTCTGACGACGTGCACCGACCTCGCCCTGCTTGGTGCAGGGCGGGTATCCGCGAACCAGGGTGGGCCCTAAAGGCCCACCCATTTTTCACTTCTCCGGGCACGAAGTTTCGCCATCGCGCCCCGGGAGTAGACATGCTGATAGGCTCACAGGCAGCCATGAAGAATGCACCTCTTGCATCCGCTGCAGCCCGCATTCGTCAAGGCGTCGTTGCGCTTCGTGCGGGTCGCGCTGCGGAGGCTCGAGTTCACTTCGAGAGCGTGCTTGCCGACGCGCCTGAGGATCCGACTCATCATCTGGCGTTGGCCTACGCGTGCCAGGCCTTGGGTGACTCGGCAGCCGCGCATGCGGCGACCGACCGGGTGTTGGCGCTGGCGCCCTCCAACCTTCAGGCCCTCTCGCTGAAGGCCGAGATGCTGGCTCAGCAGGGCAGCGACCGTGCCGTCGATTTCTTCCAGGCGGTGCTGAAGACGGCAGAACGGATCGAGGGCGAGTTGCCGATCGAGTTCGAACGGCTCATCGAGCGTGCTCAGCAGTTCACCAAGGCGTTCAACGACGCTCTGGCCCAGCGCATGCGCCACCGCATCGATGCACTCACTGCTGCCGCAGGTGACAGCGTGAGCGCAAGGTTCGCGCAATCGGTGGACCTCTTGTGCGGCGCCCGTCGGCTGCATCTGCCGGCGCCCAGGCTCTACCTGTTTCCGGAGCTGCCGGTGGTGCAGTTCTTCGATGCCGGGTCATTCGATTGGGTCGAGGCGCTGGAGCGCGCTGCGGATGCCATCCGCGAGGAGCTGCTTGCCCTGCTGGCTCGCACGAACGCGCCCGTGGTGCCCTATCTGCAGCACGACCCGCAGCGGCCACAACTCCGTCGCGACTCCTTGGTGGGCAGTACCGACTGGGGTGCGATCTTTCTCTGGAAGGATGGCGTTCGTGTCGAGGAAGTGGCCTCCAGCTGCCCGCAGACCATCCAGGCACTGGAGCGTGTGCCGCTGGTGAGGACGCCTGGACGTTCACCGAACGTGCTCTTCTCACTGCTGCAGCCCGGCACCCACATCAAGCCTCACCATGGTTTCGTCAACACGCGCCTCATCGGCCATCTTCCACTCATCGTGCCGCCCCACTGCGGGCTGCGCGTCGGCAACGAGGTTCATCAATGGGAGCCCGGCAAGGTGGTGTTGTTCGACGACACGATCGAGCACGAGGCCTGGAACCGCAGCGACAGCATCCGCGCCGTCCTGATCTTCGAGGTCTGGCGTCCGGAACTGACTCCTGCGGAACGGGATGCTGTGAACGCGGTGTTTCAAGGCATCGACGAGATCCGAGGGCGCCAGGCCGGCTGGGGAATCTGATCTGGGGCCTTGAGGCCAAGCAGGGCGTGTATCGAACACAAGGCCAGGGCTCCTCACTGTTGCGTACGCGCGTCACGCAAGCTCGGATCAAGGGTTGGCCCCGCAGCGCGAGAGGGGATGCCACGAAACAATCAAACGACCACAGGGCTTCGCAGCTCTTCAGTCGTTGCGAGGCACATCTCTTGCTTACGCAAGGGGTGGCAACTTCATCTTGTCTAGGCTCAGGAGAATGCAAATGTTCAAGAGAACCAGGGTCTGCACCGCTGTTCTGGCGGCAGTGGGCAGCGGTCTGCTTTCGGGCCACGTGCTGGCGCAACAGGCCACCGGCGAGCGCGTCGAGATCACCGGCTCGCGCATCAAGTCGCTCAACGTCGATACCGCCAGCCCCATCACGGTGATCGACGCCAAGGAAATCAAGCAGGACGGCGTTCGCAACGTCGAGAACTTCCTCAACAACCTGCCGCAGGTGTTTGCTGCCCAGGCGGGCACTGTTTCCAATGGTTCCACTGGCACGGCGTCGGTGAACCTTCGCGGCCTGGGTTCCGGGCGCACCCTGGTGCTGATCAACGGTCGGCGCCTGCCTATGGGCAGCGCGAACATTGTGGCACCTGACTTGAACCAGATCCCTGCGGCGCTGGTTCGCCGGGTGGAACTGCTCACTGGCGGCGCATCCGCTGTGTATGGTTCAGATGCCGTGGCCGGCGTGGTGAACTTCATCATGAACGACCGTTTCGAAGGGGTACAGGCCGAGCTCAGCCACAGCTTCTTCAACCACAGCCAGCAGAACCCGGGTGCCAACGGTGGCACCCTGGGCGTTCAGGACGTATTGCGGACGCGTGCCTTATCGAATCCCCGTGAATTCAATGTCCCGGGAGACAAGAGTGCCGACGGCAAATCGACGAACTTCAGCCTGCTGGTTGGCGGTAACTTTGACGGCGGCAAGGGCAACGCCACTGTCTTCATCAACTACAAGAAGGATGACGCGCTGCTGCAGTCGGAGCGCGACTTCAGCGCCTGTACCTTCGGCACGGGTGCTGTCAACTTTTCTTGCGGTGGCTCGGGCACCAACGCTACGGGTCGGATCACTGACCTTCGGCCCACCATCGGCCAGGTCTGGACGGTGGGCAGCGACAACAACGCGCGGCTGTTTGCCAACGCCACCGATCAGTACAACTTTGGTCCGCTCAACTATTTCCAGCGGCCGTCGGAGCGGTATGGTTTTAATGCCTACGCCAACTACCAGGTCCACCCGAATGCGCGGGTCTACACGGAGTTCGGCTTCCACGATGACCAGACTGTCGCGCAGATTGCCCCGGGCGGGGTGTTTGGCAACGTCGTCACCGTTCGAGGCGACAACCCGCTGCTGAACGCAAGTTGGCTTACGGCCCTTGGTCTGACTCCGGGTAGTGCCACGTCTACCCGTGATGTGGTGGTGCAGCGCCGTAACGTAGAAGGCGGCGGTCGCCAGTCGGAATTCCGTAACACGTCGTTCCGGACGCTGTTGGGTGTCAAGGGCGACGTGGGTGCGTTCAGCTACGACGCTTACGCCATCGAGTCGAAAGTGATTTACGCGCAGAGCGAAGCCAACTACTTCCTCGACAGCCGCATCGAGCAAGCGCTGACGGTGGTGCCAGATGGGTCTGGCGGCGTCCAGTGTGCCGATGCCGGCGCTCGGGCTGCGGGCTGTGTCCCGTACAACGTCTGGCAGCGCGGCGGCGTCAATGCTGCGCAGCTGGCCTACCTGCAGACCCCTGGATTCCGCAAAGGCGGCACTACGTTGAAGGTGGCCGGTCTGTCGGTTGCGGCAGACCTCGCCGAATTCGGCATCAAGTCACCGATGGCCAAGAACGGCATCGGCGTCTCGGCCGGTCTTGAGCGGCGCGCTGAGTCCTTGACACTTCAAACCGACCAGAACACCACTGAAGGCGCCCTGTCTGGCTCGGGTGGCCCAACGCAGCCGCTTTATGGCGAACAGTCCGTCGTCGAGACCTTCGCCGAAGTTCGGCTGCCGCTGATCGAAGGCAAGCCTGGCGCCGATTTGCTCGAAGCCACGCTGAGCGCGCGTACTTCTTCCTACAAGTCGGGGTTCGATGCCAACACGTACGGCGTGGGTTTTCAATATGCCCCGATCCGCCAAATTCGGGTTCGTGGCGGTTATCAGCGCGCGGTGCGGGCTCCCAACCTGATCGAGCTGTACACGGCTTCGGGCAATGCCCTTTTCGACCTGACCGATCCGGGTGATCCTTGCGAAGGCCCGACACCGACCCGCACGCTGGCCGAGTGCGCCCGCACGGGTGTGACGGCGGCACAGTACCGCAACATCCCTGATAACCCCACCAGCCAGTTTCAGTTCCTGCAAGGTGGCAATGTCAATCTACAGCCGGAAACCGCAGACAGCGTGACGTTCGGTTTGGTGCTGCAGCCGATGCGCGACCTCACCGTCAGCATCGACTACTTCGACATCAAAGTCGATGACACGATCAGCGCAGTCGATCCAGGGACCACCCTGAACAAGTGCTTGTCCACTGGCAATGCGAGCTTTTGTAACTTGATCACCCGCGACCAAGCCGGCACGCTCTGGCTGTTGCCGGCAGGGCGAATCGAAGGCCGCAACTCCAACCTGGGTACGCTGCGCACGTCAGGGCTTGACCTCGCGCTCAGCTACAACCAGCGTATCGGCGCACTGGGCAGCGTTGGCGTAACTGCAAGCGCCACGTTCCTCGACAAGTACGAAGTCGAGGAAATCAAGGGTGACGGCACGTACGACTGCGTGGGCTACTACGGCCCGAACCTGTGCGGCTCTCCGAACCCGAAGCGCCGCCACAAGATGCGCCTGAGTTGGTCTACTCCGTGGGATGTCGAGCTTGCGGCCACGTGGCGTTACTTCTCGGCGGTGTCGCACCAGGCGCTCAGCGGCCAGTCGGCCTTGAACGGCACGAAGGACGGTGGCAGCCTGATCAACGTGAACGCACCTGACCGGGTGCTCAACGCACGCAACTACTTCGACCTGGCCGTGTCGTGGAACATCCTCAAGGGCTGGAACCTGACCGCCGGCGTCAACAACGTGCTCGACAAGGACCCTCCGCTGACCTCGCAGCTGCCCACCGGCCAGGGCAACGGCAACACCTTCCCGACGGTTTATGACGCGCTCGGCCGCAAGGTGTTCCTGACCACGACGTACAAGTTCTGATCCACAGCCGATCAGCCAGCTTGCAAGTCATGACGGGCCCTCGGGCCCGTCTTTTTCTTTCCGATCACACAAACCTCTGCGGCCCGCCCGAACATGGAATCGCCAACTCAAGCTCTTGAACGAGACGCGCGCATGCTTGCTCAGCGTGGTGATCTCGACGGCGCGGCCAGGGCCTGGCTCCGCGTGCTCGAACAACGCCCTGACAACGCCGACGCACAGGCTCAGCTTGGCGAGATCTTTCTGCGCCAAGGTCGGCTTGCAGAAGCCGAGCACCACTTCCGGCGTGCCGCCGAACTGGCACCCATGCTGGCGCAGGCCTGGATCAATCTCGCGCTGGTCCACCGGCAAGCCGAGAACGCCGACGCCGAAGAACAGGCGCTGTTCAGGGCACTCAGCGTCGATCCCTATGACGTGCTGGCCCTGGTGCTTCGCGGCATGCTGTTTGAGCGAACAGCACGTCCAGGTGAGGCAGCAAGGGCCTATGGGGCCGCGGCGGCCATTGTTCCCGATCCTCAGCGGCTGTCACCCGATCTGCGTGCGGCGGTGGCGCACGGCATTCGCTTCTGCGAAGACCACCACCACAGCATGGCGCGGCATCTGGACGACAGACTGGACCGCATCCTTGCGGGCCAGGACTCGCGAACCAGCCAACGATTCAGAGAGTCCGTCGACCTGTTGCTCGGCCGAAAGCGTCGCTACGAATCAGCGCCCATGCGCTACTTCGTGCCGGGGCTGCCAGCGATCCCGTTCTTCGACCGGTCCCACTTCCCGTGGCTGGAGGCTGTCGAGGCGCAGACCGACCAGATCCGCGCGGAGTTCCTCGCCGTCCTGCAGTCCGACCGTCCCGACATCCAGCCTTACATCCAGTACGCGGCCGATCAGCCGGTCGCGCAGTGGTCTCAACTCAACCACAACCCGGACTGGAGCGCTTATCACTTGATCCAAAACGGCGTGGTCGTCGAGTCAGCCGCTGCGCGCTGCCCCGTCACGATCGCGGCCGTGCAGGCCACGCCTCAGCCTGTTCAAGAAGGGCGCACGCCCGTGGCGATGTTCTCGATGCTGAAGCCGAAAACGCGCATCCCGCCGCATGTCGGTGCGAGCAATGCACGGGTCATCGTGCACTTGCCGCTCATCGTGCCGCCAGGCTGCCAGTACCGGGTCGGCAATGACATCAGGCAGTGGCGGGAAGGCCACGCCTGGGTCTTTGATGACACGATCGAGCACGAAGC
>JAIYDH010000195.1 GCA_027487585.1 Rubrivivax sp. | reverse complement strand
GCACCGCCGGGATTATCGCGATCGCCCTCGTGCACCCGCGCCACAATGACCCGCATGGATGCATCGACCCTGCCGACCCCGGGCGCGCTCGACGGCGTGCGCGTGCTCGACCTCTCGCGTGTGCTCGCCGGCCCCTGGTGCACGCAGACACTGGCCGATCTTGGCGCCGACGTCATCAAGGTCGAACGCCCGCCGGCCGACGGCCAGCGGGGCGGCGACGACACGCGCGGCTGGGGTCCGCCCTTCCTGGCCGACGACGAGGGCCGCGACACCGACGACGCGGCCTATTTCCTGGGCGCCAACCGCAACAAGCGTTCGGTGACCATCGACCTCGCGCAGCCCGCGGGGCAGGCGCTGGTGAAGCGGCTCGCGGCGCAGGCCGATGTGCTGGTGGAGAACTTCAAGGTCGGCGACATGGCGCGCTACGGGCTCGACGCCGAGAGCCTGAGGCGCGAGTTCCCGCGGCTCGTGTACTGCTCCATCACCGGGTTCGGCCAGACCGGGCCCTACCGGGAGCGCGCGGGCTACGACTACGCCATCCAGGGCCTGGGCGGGCTGATGAGCGTGACCGGCGAGCGTGACGACAAGCCCGGCGGCGGCCCGCAGAAGGTGGGCGTGGCGGTGGCCGACCTGTTCACCGGGCTGTATGCGACGGTGGCCATCCTGGCAGCGCTGCGCCACCGCGACGCCACCGGGCAGGGGCAGATGGTGGACATGGCGCTGCTCGACAGCCAGGTGGCCATGCTGGCCAACCTGGGCGCCAACTACCTGGTCACGCGCCAGCCGCCGCGACGCGCCGGTAACGCGCACCAGAACATCGTGCCCTACCAGGTGTTCGAGGTCGCTGACGGCCATCTGATCCTGGCGGTGGGCAACGACGGCCAGTTCGAGCGCTTCTGCCGCGTCGCGGGCTGCGAAGCCCTCGCCGGGGACGAGCGCTTCGCCACCAACGCCGCCCGCGTGCGCCACCGCGAGGCCCTGGTCGCGCTGCTGCAACCGGTGCTGCTGGCCCGCCCGCGCGACGCCTGGCTGGCTGCACTGGAAGCAGCCAAGGTGCCGGCGGGCCCGATCAACGACCTGGCGCAGGTTTTCGCCGATCCGCAAGTGCTTTCGCGCGGCATGGTCACCCACGTGGCTCACCCGCGCCGGCAGTCGCTCGAGCTGGTGGCGAGCCCGATCAAGCTGTCGGCCACGCCGGCGCAGACACGGCGGCCACCGCCACTGCTGGGCGAACACACCGATGACGTGCTCGCGGAACTCGGCATCGATGCCGCCCAACGCGCCCGTTTGCGGGCCGACGGGGTCATCGGTCCCGCGTGATCCTTCACGCTGAGGCCGTTGGTTCTTGTCACACCCACGTTTGTGGGGTAGATATCCGGAAACGCCGATCTCATCTTGAGCCATTCGTACGCCAGCGGTCCCGCCCGCCGGCATCACCCCACCGGGATCCACCTGTGAAGAGCCTCGAACTGACCGACCCGACAGCCCCCACCGCGATGGGCCGCCGCGTCGTCGAACCGCTGGACTCGCAAGCGCTGGTCGCCCAGCTGGGCAGCGAGGTCGCAAATCACCTGTCGTCGGCGCTCGAGCGAGTGACGACGCTGGCCGCCACCGGCAAGATCGACCGTGCCGGCCTGCGCGCGCTGCGTGACGAAATCGACCGCGCCCGTCGTGCCGGCATCATGGGCCAGCAGGTGGTGCGCCTGTCGAGCGGCCGCGTGCAGCTGGCCAACGAGCGGCTCGATCTAACCGGGCTGCTGAGCGAAGCTCTGCGCCAGCGCGGGCGCGAGATCGACTCTCGCGGCATCGAGGTGCGCCAAGTGTTGTCATCGGCCGAGGTCATGAGCGACTCGACGCTGGTGTTCTCACTGCTGCAGACGACACTCGACTGGTGTTTCGAGCACGCCTTCGGTCGCATCGACATGACGGTCGAGATCAAGAGCTGGCCCGCTCACGCCTGCCTGACCGTTGCCTTCCAGCACCAGCCGCCGGACGAGGTCGATGCGGCACCGGGCCGCACCTCGCCGGTGCACGAGGCCCGGCTCAACACCATGGCCTGGCGGCTGCTGCAGCAAACGGCGGGCGTGCTCGGGCTCGATCTCGTGCGCAGCGACTCGCCCGGCAAGACCAAGTTGGCGCTGCAGTTTCCGCAGACCCTGGCACCGCGTCTCGTGCAGCACGGCGCGGCCGAGCCCGAGGAGCCTGGCGTCCAGGCACACAACTCACAGCCACTGGCCGGCCGGCACGTCGTGGTGTTGGCGACCCGGCGCGAGGTGCGCAACCTCGTGCGTACAGCCCTGCGGCCGATGGGCCTGATGGTGGACTTCGTGACCTCGGTCGAGGAACTCCGCCAGTTGGTGGCGGACGGGCTGCCGCATGCCGTGGTCTACGAGGCGGCCATCGCCGGCGAGGCCTTCGAGCGTCTGCGCGGCGAAATGCTCACGGAGGTGCCGACGCTGGTGTTCGTGCGCATCTCCGACCAAGGCAAGGCGTTCGAGGTGCTGAACATCGGCGGGCGCCAGTTCACCAGTGTGGGCCGCGACGCCATCATCGTGGCGCTGCCGGAGGCGCTAACCTTCGAGCTGTCGCGCGCCGAAGAGGCCGCTGCAAGCAAGGCCTGACAGAAGCCGCTCGAGCGGCGGGCATGTGCCGCGCGGCACCCATCCATGAAAAAGCCGGCCCGAGGGCCGGCTTTGCTGTCAGCCTAAATCCGGCAGTTCCTAGCCCCTGATCCCCCGGATCGCCAGCACTGGCGCGGCGATGGCCCGCGTTGGCACACTCACCCGATGGGTGAGTCAAGACGCAAGGCGCTGGCGGT
>JAIYDH010000186.1 GCA_027487585.1 Rubrivivax sp. | reverse complement strand
CACCGGCTCTTCGCCTACGCCGAAGATGACAAGGGTTCCGGCGTCTACCGGCTGCTGGTGAAGGACCTCGCCACGGGCCGGCTCGTGGGCAAGCCCATCGAGAACGCGTCGGACAGCTTCGTGTTCTCGCCAGACAGCCGCTACCTCTTCTGGACACTGCAGGACGACAACCAGCGCCCGGTGAAGGTGCTGCGCCGGCCCGCCCGCGGCGGCGCCGACGTGGTGGTCTACGAGGAGAAGGACCCGGGCATGTTCCTGGAAGTCTTCACGACCTCGAGCCGCAACTTCATCCTCGTCGGCGTGGGCAACCAGGAGACGAGCGAGTACCACGTCATCGCGGCCTCCGAGCCGACGGCCGCGCCCCGCCTGTTTGCCGCCCGCAAGACGGGCGAGCGCTATTCACCCGTCGACTTCGACGGCGCCTGGTACGTGCACACCAACGCGGATGGCGCGGTCGATTTCAAGGTCATGAAGGCGGAACGTGGCCACACGGACCGCGCCCACTGGAAGGTCGTCGTGCCGCACCAGCCGGGCCGCTACATCGAGGGCCTGTCGGCCTTGAAGCGCCACCTGATCCGCCTGGAGCGCGCCAACGCGCTGCCACGCATTGCCATCCGCGACCGCGCCGGCCAGGAGCACCTGATCCAGCAGGACGAGGCGGCCTACGCGCTGGCGCTCGACACCGGCCACGAGTTCGACACCACGGTGATGCGCTTCGTGTACCAGTCGCCGACGACGCCGCGCCAGTGGATCGACTACGACGTCAAGACGAAGACGCGCACCTTGCGCAAGACTCAGCAGGTGCCCTCGGGCCACGATGCCACGCGCTACGTGGCCGAGCGCTTCTTCATCAAGGCCCGTGACGGCGCGGAGGTGCCGGTGACGACGCTGCGCCTGAAGTCGACGGCGCGCCACAGCGGCGCGCCCGTCATGCTGTACGGCTACGGGGCCTATGGCCTCGGCCAGGAGGCTACCTTCAGCACGACGCGACTGAGCCTCGTCGACCGCGGCTGGGTGTGGGCGATCGCACATGTGCGCGGCGGCGACGAAAAGGGCCGTGGCTGGTTCGAAGACGGGCGCAAGCGGAAGAAGCTCAACACCTTCACCGACTTCATCGCCGTGGCCGAGGGGCTGGTGGCGCGCGGCGACGCCCGGAACGGCCGCATCGTGTCCTACGGCGGCTCGGCAGGCGGCCTGCTGGTCGGCGCGGTGGCGAACATGGCGCCGCAAGGGCTGTTCGCCGGCCACATCGCGGTGGTGCCGTTCGTCGACCTGATCAACACGATGAGCGACACCACGCTGCCGCTGACGCCGCCAGAGTGGCCCGAATGGGGCAACCCGCTCGAAAGCGCCGACGACTACGACACCATGTGGGCCTACTCACCCTACGACCAGGTGGCCGACAAGCCCTACCCGCCGATCTTTGCCTACGGCGGCCTCACCGACAGCCGCGTCACCTACTGGGAGCCGGCCAAGTGGATCGCCCGCCTGCGCGACCGCGCGCCGCGGGGTGGTCCGTACCTGATGAACATCAACATGGACGCGGGCCACGGCGGTGCCTCTGGCCGCTTCAACCAGCTCAAGGACATGGCGCGTGAATACGCTGCCGCGCTGAAGATCGTTGGCGACAAGGCGGCCGGGGCGCCTTTGAAGTAGCGCCTCAGCCGGCGGCCGGATGAGCACGCGACACGATGAGCCCGGCCTGCAGGTACAGCCCATTGAGCAGGCGTGAGGCCCGCTCGCGGTTCATGCCGGGCCAGCGGGCGATGTCGTCGAGCGCGGCGGTCTCGCGCTGCAGCCGCGCCACGGCCTTGCTGAGCACCTTGCCGAGCTCGAGTGCGGCCAGGTCGGTGGTCGGGGCAATGCGGTAAGCGGCAGGGGCCGCGATCTCGGGCAGCAGCTCCGCCCGCGCCCCCCGCAGGGCCAGCGCCCACAGCACCGGGCTGAGCGGAATGGCCGGCATCGCGGCGCTGCCGTCGCCCGGCGCCGGCCCGGCGGGCTCGACCTGCAACACGCGCATCGCGGGCCAGTGCAGCGTGTCCCACGCGGTGGCCGGCAAGGGCGCCTGCATCAGGCGCTCGCGCGGCCGCACGGTGAGCGGCAGGATGTGCTCGCCGTGCTCCACCATCAGCCGCAACGGCCGGTTGTGGCGCAACGCGGCCGCCAGCACTTCCATCACCTCCAGGCCCTCGCCAGCGCGCGCCTGGGCATCGAAGCGCTGCAGGTCCTGCAGCAGCAGCGGCTCGAGCGACGACAGCCGTGTTCCGCCGGCCAGCGTGTCGCTGCCGAGCGGCTGCGCGCGCTGCTGGCGACGGAAGTCGCTCGAGCGCGGCAGCAAGGTCGGGATGGCGTTGGGGTCGGGGGGCATCAATGGGCCAGGCTCGGGCGCCTGGGGCGGGTGGCGGCAAACACAAGCGTGATTGGACCGCAGCCACCGCGCCGCAGCGGTGTTTCAACGGTGACCGGATGTGTGCGGCGCAGCCGCCGGCAAACGCCGCCGCAGTGCCGCCAGCCGTTGCCAGAAGCGCGGCTCGTCGGCGCTGGCGAAGTTCACGCGCATCAGCGTCGTGGGCCGCGGCGTGGCGTGGAACAGCGTGCCAGGAGCGGTGAGCCAGCCTTCGTCGAGCAACGGTTGGGCCAGCGCCTCGGTGTCGCAGCCCACGTCGACCCAGCCGAACAGGCCTGCGGGTGGCGCCACGAAACGGCAGCCCGCCGCCTCGGCCAGGCGCACGCTGCGCGTGCGTGCGGCGTCGAGCCGCTCCACCAGCCGCTCGGCGTGGCGGCGCAGCAGGCCCTGCGACAGGCAGTCGGCCACGGCCGCTTCCAGCGGGCCGGGGCTGGTGAGCGTGCTCAGCAGCTTGGTGTCGACCACGCGGTCCACCAGCGCGGGCGGCAGCGCCGCGAAGCCCACGCGCCACTGCGGCGCCAGCACCTTGGAGAAGCCGCTGATGCTGATGGTGCGCTGGAGCCCGTCGAGCTGCGCCAGGCGCGTGGCGTGCGGGCTGGCCAGCCAGGCGTAGGTGTCGTCTTCGACGATGACGAGCTCGTGCGCCTCGGCCAGGCGCAGCACCTGGTGGGCCTGTGTCGGCGTGAGGCTGTGGCCGGTGGGGTTGTGCAGCACCGACACCGTGAGGTACAGGCGCGGCCGGTGCGCGCGCAGCAGCTGCTCCATCGCCACGAGGTCGGGCCCGTCGGGCGTGCGCGGCACCGGCACCAGGCGCATGCCGGCGCGCGCCAGCCGCGCGAACTCCACCGCCCAGCCGGGCTCGTCGACCAGCACCGCGTCGCCCGGCTGCAGCAGCGCACGCGAGACCATGTCGAGCGCGTGCGTGGCGCCCACCGTGGTGACGATCTGCCCCGGCGCGGCCGCGATGCCCAGGTCGGCCAGCCGCCGCGACAAGGCCTCGCGCAGGCTGGCATCGCCCGCCGGGTGGCCGTAGTCCAACCAGCCGGCAGGCTGCCGGCACACGCGGCGCAGCGCGCGCTGCAGCAGCGGCGCGTCCAGCCAGGCCGCCGGCAGCGTGCCCATGCCCGGCGCCGGCCGGCCCTGTGGGGCCTGGAACATGCTGCGGATCAGCGCCGTGGCGTCCACGGGCGGGGGCAGCGGCGGCGTGGCGGCGGGGGGTGATCGACGCGCCGGCTCGGCCGCCGCGTCGCGCACGAAGAAGCCGCGCTGCGGCCGCGCCACCACCAGGCCGCGGGCCTGCAGCAGGTCGTACGCGCCGACCACCGTGCTCGGGCTCACGCCGTGGCGCGTGGCGGCGTCGCGCACCGAAGGCAGCCGTGCGCCCGGGGCCAGCAGGCGCTGCTCGATGCGCTCGGCCAGGCGCGCCGCCAGCTGCTCGGCCAGGCCCGCGCGTGCTCCGCGCAGCGCGCGGGTGAGCGGCAGCTGTATGGTCGTGTTCATGAGTACAGATCCTCATTCTGTGCCGCAAAGTGTACTGCTTCTGTATTGCTAGCCGCGCCTACACTGCCGCCGACCATGACCTTGCCGATGCCCTGGCCCGAACTCGCGGCGCTGCTCGTCTTTGCCACCGCGATGGCCTTCACGCCGGGGCCCAACACCACGTTGGCGGCGGCCTTGGCGGCCAACCGCGGCCTGCCGCACGCGATGCGCTTCGTCTGTGCCGTGCCGGTGGGCTGGGGCCTGCTGCTCATCGGCTCGGCGCTGGGCCTGGGTGCGCTGCTGGCGGCGGCGCCGGTGCTGCGCGATGCACTCAAGTTCGCTGGCCTGGCCTACATGCTGTGGCTGGCCTGGAAGTTGGCACGCAGCGGCACGCTGGGCCAGGCCGATCCGCGCCGCTTCGACGTCGGCTTCGGGCAGGGCGTGCTGCTGCAGTTCGTCAACGTCAAGGCCTGGATGAACGCGCTGCTCATCAGCGCCGGCTGGATCACCGTGGCCGATCCGCCCTGGGCCCGCCTGGCGCTGGTGCTGCCGCTGATGATGGCCTACGGCTTTGCCAGCAACTTCACCTACGCGCTCGTGGGCCACGCGCTGCGCGGCTGGCTGGCGCAGGGCGCGCGGCTGGTGTGGTTCAACCGCGCGCTGGCGGCGGTGCTGGTGGCCACCGCCGCCTGGATGGCCGGACTGTGAGCCCCCAGGCTCGCGATCGCTCGCCACTCCCCGAGGGGGCTCGCCTCGCTCGGCAAAGCCTGCGCGAGGCGCTATGACAGAACCATCCCGCCAGAACGTCGCCCGCGGCCTGCTGCTCGGCGCGCTCGGCGTGGCCATCTTCGCGATGACGCTGCCCATGACGCGCCTGGCCGTCGGCGACACCAGTGCGCCGCAGCTGCCGCCGGCCTTCGTCACTGCCGGGCGCGCGGCCGTGGCCGGGCTGCTGAGCGTGCTGTACCTGTGGGCCGTGCACGCACCGCGGCCGGCGCGGCGGCACGGGCCGGCGCTGCTGGTCAGCGGGCTGGGCACGGTGATCGGGTTTCCGTTCTGCCTGGCGATGGCGCTGCGCGAGGTGGAGGCGATGCACGCGGCGGTGGTCAGCGGCACCATCCCCCT
>JAIYDH010000025.1 GCA_027487585.1 Rubrivivax sp. | reverse complement strand
TTCCGCGTCAGCGGCAAGGAAGACGCGATCAAGATCACGCCCCCGATCGACCTCACGCTGGAGTACGGCGTCGAGTTCATCGAAGACGACGAGCTGGTCGAGATCACGCCCAAGAGCATTCGGGTGCGCAAGCGCCATCTGAGCGAACACGAGCGCAAGCGGGCCAGCCGCGAGAGTTGAGTCGTCGTCAACTGCGGGGAACACCCTACCCCGATTCGCGGGGTATGTGGGCCACAGGACTGTCATCGAGTCCAGAATGTGCTTGTAAAGGGAGCGGGGACCGGCCGCACCGACGTGGTGCCGAGCCACCGCCCCGAGGGACCCTCGCCGCGACACCGGGGCCAGGGCTTTAGAACAACCAAGGAGTAGGTGCATGAAGAAGAACGCATTCCTGCTGGTCCAGTTGGCCATCGCGAGCGCGACCGTGCTGTCGATGGGCGCGCATGCCCAACAGAGCTACTACAACTTGCGCGGTGTGGCCACGCTCGATGACCTGTCGGTCGCCCCGAACATCATCGCCGGCAGCCCGCCTGACAGCCCGTCGGGCCGCATCGACCCGAACCTGACCACCTCTCCGTGGGCCGGTGTGGTCAGCATCAACATCCGCTACAGCGGCAGCAGCTTCATCTGCACGGGCTCGATGATTTCGCCGGTACACGTGTTGACGGCCGGCCACTGCGTCGACACCACCGATCTCGGCAATGTGATCGACATCACCAAGCCGGGCAATGACGTGCGCGTCATCTTCAACACCCAGGCCGTGGCTGGTGGAGCGAACACCTTCACGCTGGCCACTGCCACCGCCGTGAACATGCACCCCGCCTACCAGGGCTTCGGCCCGTGCCCGGTCGGCGTGGCGGGTTTCTGCCTGAACGACGACCTCGCCGTGCTCACGCTGCCCGCGGCCAGCGTGCCGAGCTGGGTGCCGATCTACCAAGTGGGCTCGATGAACCAGAGCTCGCCGCAAACCATGGTCGGCTTCGGCACCAGCGGTACCGGCCTTGTCGGTGGCAACGTGTCGCCGAGCTTTTTCGTCAAGCGCACCGGCGCCAACTACTCGGACGTCTTCGATCGCGACGACGAGCAGAACTTCACCGGCTTCAACGAGGTCTGGCAGTCCGACTTCGACGGCGGCGGCCAGAACACCCACTGCACGCTCTACGGCGTGTGCACGCCGGGTCTCGACAACAACGTTGAAACGGCCCTCGGTGGCGGCGACTCCGGCGGCCCGTCGTTCCAGCGTCAGGGCGATCGGTGGGTGGTCGTCGGCAACAACACCTACGGCACCACCTTCTTCGACGGCCAGGTGCAGGGCACCTTCGGCACCGGCTCGGGTGGCATGGTGCTCACGCCCTACATCCCCTGGCTGCAGTCGGTGACGGGTGGTGCGGTGGTCGTCGCCGTGCCGGAGCCTGAGACCTATGTCTTGATGGCGCTGGGCCTGCTGGCCATCGGTGCCGCGGCTCGCCGCCGCCAGCGCGCCGACTGAAGCGGCGCCGTTGCACGGTCGGGCCGCGCGCCCGATCGCTCAGAATCGAGGGCTGCCCCGACCGGGCAGCCCTTTTTTCATCGGTTCCAGAACCTCTCGATCCTCAAAATTGCCCGCATGACCCGACCCCAGGCCCTCGTCACGATGCTGGCCGTCACCCTGATGTGGAGCATCGCCGGTGTCGTGTCGCGCTGGCTCGAAAGCGCGGCGGCCTTCGAGGTGACGTTCTGGCGCAGTGCCTTCAATGCGCTGGGTCTGGTGGTGCTGCTGCTGGCGCTGCGCGGGCCGCGCCAGCTGATGGCCACGCTGCGCACCGGCGGGCGCGCGCTGTGGCTGTCGGGCGTGTGCTGGAGCGTCATGTTCACGGCCTTCATGGTGGCGCTCACGCTCACCTCGGTGGCCAATGTGCTGGTGACGATGGCGCTGGGCCCGCTGTTCACCGCGCTGCTGTCGCGCGCCGTGCTCGGGCACAGGCTCGAACTGCGCACTTGGGTGGCCATCGCGCTGGCCGGTATCGGCATTGCCTGGATGCACGGCGCCAACGTGCAGGGCGGCGATGCGCGCCAGTGGCTGGGCACGCTGGTGGCGCTGGCGGTGCCGGTGGCGGGCGCGGTGAACTGGACGCTGCTGCAGCACCTCAAGTCGCAGGCCGCACGCGGGGTGGAGTCGGCCGACATGCTGCCGGCCGTGCTGCTGGGCGCACTCATCTCCGCCGGGCTGGCGCTGCCGCTGGCCTGGCCGCTGCAGGCCAGCGCGCACGACATCGGCTGGCTCGCCCTGCTGGGGGTCGTGCAACTGGCCATCCCGTGCCTGCTGGCCGTGGCCGCGGCGCGCGTGCTCTCGGGCCCCGAGATCTCGCTGCTGGCCTTGCTCGAGGTGATCTTCGGCGTGCTCTGGGCCTGGCTGGGCGCGGGCGAGGCGCCCACGGGCGCGGTGCTGGGCGGCGGCGCGCTGGTGCTGCTGGCGCTGGCCGGCAACGAGGCCCTGGCGCTGCGGCGCGCCAGCCTGGCCACGGCCGGCTGAGCCGCGGCGTCGTCTCGCGGGCTTCAGGGCAAGCCCCGTCCGCCGCCCGGGTAGGCCGGGTCTAGCATCGGCCGCAGGCGTGCCCTCCGAAACGCGCCATGGAGACCAGCCGATGAAGCAGCTCTCGGGGCTCGACGCCACCTTCCTATACCTCGAGACGCCCGAGATGCCCATGCACGTGGGCGCGCTGCATCTCTTCGAGCTGCCACGCGGCACGCGCGGGCGCTTCGTCACCCGGCTGCGCGAGCACGTGGCCTCGCGGCTGCCCATCACGCCCGTGCTGCGGCGGCGGTTGTGGTGGATGCCGCTGAACCTGGCCAACCCGGCTTGGGTCGATGCCGAGCCCGACCTGAAGGCCCACATCGTCGAGATCCGCCTGCCCAAGGTGGATGGCCTGCTGCCGGGCCTGCGCGAGCTCGAGGCGCAGGTGTCGGCCCTGCACCCGGTGCTGCTCGACCGCAGCCGGCCGCTGTGGAAGTTCCACGTCTTCGAGGGTCTGGCACCCGGCCCCAATGGCGAAAAGCGCGTGGCGCTGTACACCCAGCTGCACCACGCCGCCGTCGACGGCCAGGCTGCGGTGGCGCTGGCCAACGCGCTGCTCGATGCCACGCCCGAGCCGCGCGCCATCGACGTCAAGCCCTCGGGCCGCACGCGTGTGTTCAAGCTCGAGATGACCGAGATGCTGCGCGGCGTGCTCGGCCTGCAGGCGCAGAAGGTGGCCTCGATCGTGCGGAACCTGCCCGACACCGTGGGCACGCTGAAGGACGCCACAGTGCAGGCCCTCGGCAACAGCGCCCTGCTTGGAGGCGAGGGCGCCAAGTCCAGCGGCAACCTCACGCTCGCGCCGCGCACGCCGATGAACGTGTCGGTCACGAGCGAGCGTGCCTTCGCCGCGGTGACGCTGCCGCTGCACGAGCTGCGCGCGCTCGGCCGCATCCACGGCGCCACCGTCAACGACATGGTGCTGGCCGTGTGCAGCGGCGCGCTGCGCCGCTACCTCGCCCGCCGCCGCCAGCTGCCGAAGAAGAGCCTCGTGTCCGCGGTGCCGATCTCGCTGCGCGAAAAAGGCGACACCACCGCTGACAACCAGGCCAGCATGAGCCTCATCAGCCTGGGCACCCACATCGCCGACACCGCCGAGCGCCTGGCCCACATCCGCACCGCCTCGGCGGCGATGAAGTCGACGATGGGCGGCCTGAAGAAGATCCTGCCGACCGACTTTCCCTCGCTGGGCGTGCCCTGGCTGATGGAGGCCGCCGCGTCGCTGTACGGCAAGGCGAGGGTGGCCGATCGCATTCCGCAGGTGGCCAACGTCGTCATCAGCAACGTGCCCGGCCCGCCGGTGGCGCTGTACATGGCCGGCGCGCGCATGCTCACCAACTACCCGGCCTCGATCGTGGTGCACGGCATGGCGCTGAACATCACGGTGCAGAGCTACGGGCACTCGCTCGATTTCGGCCTCATGGCCGACGGCGCCGCGATGCCCGATGTGCGCGAGCTCGCCGACGCCTTGTCGGTGGCCTTCGACGACCTGCGCGTGCTGCCGCAGCCCGGCGACCCGGGCCATGCCGACACGCCCGAGCCCGGCGCCACGATGCGGGCGGCCAAGAAGGCGGCTCGCGGCGTGGGCCGCAAGGTCGGCGGCCTGCTCACCGATGCCATGACCGGTGCCGTGAAAGGCGCCGTCGGCTCCGTGATGCAAGCGGCTGTCTCGCAGGTGACAAAGCCTGCTCGCAAACCCCGGGCTGGCGCGGTGCCAGCGCCCGTCAAGCGGCGTTGACAATCGGGTATGGCTGCACGACGAAACAAGCCCGTTCCCGACCCCTTCGCGCCGCTCGACACCGAAGAGCTGGTCGCCGCGCCTGGCGCCTGGCAGTTGATGCTCGAGGCCCGCGCGCCCTGGGAGTACGCCGCGCTGCTGGCCGCCACGCCCTGGCTGAACCAGCTGCCACGCGGCGACGGCCATCCGGTCATCGTGTTCCCCGGGCTGGGCGCCTCCGACGCCAGCACGCTGCCGCTGCGGCAGTTCCTGCGCCAGCGCGGCTATACGCCGTATGCCTGGCAGCAGGGCTTCAACTTCGGCCCGCGCCACGGCGTGCTCGATGCGGCCCGCGCCCGCGTGCGCCACCTGGCCGAGCGCCATGGCGAGGCCGTCAGCCTGGTGGGCTGGAGCCTGGGCGGCATCTACGCCCGCGAGATCGCCAAGGAGCAGCCCGACGTCGCGCGCTGCGTCGTCACGCTCGGCTCGCCCTTTGGCGGCCACCCGCGCGCCACCAACGCCTGGCGCTTCTACGAGTTCGTCAGCGGCCAGGCCGTGCACTCCGACGAGGAACTGCTGGCGCAGATCCGCAAGCCGCCCGCGTGCCCCACCACCAGCGTCTACAGCCGCAGCGACGGCATCGTGGCCTGGCAGTGCAGCCTCAACGAAACCGCGCCGCACACCGAGAACATCGAGGTCCACGCCAGCCACATCGGCATGGGCATGAACCCGCTGGCCCTGGCCGTGGTGGCCGACCGCCTGGCCCAGCCCCCCGGCGCCTGGCAGCCGTTCGACGTGAAGGGCGCGCGGCGCTGGCTCTACAAGATCACGCACCTGCCGCCGCTGGCCGCTGCGGGTTGAGCATGCCTGCACACGCTGCGGCCGCGGTCTGCTGATGCGCATCGCCACCGCCCACGGCACCGCGCTCGAGGTCGACGACCAGGGCCCGCCTGCTGCCGAGCCGGTGCTGCTGGTGATGGGCCTGGGCATGCAGCTCATCGCCTGGCCCGATGAACTGGTGGAGCGGCTGCTGCGGCACGGCTTTCGCGTCATCCGCTTCGACAACCGCGACGCCGGTCTGAGCCAGGGCTTCGATGAACTCGGCAAGCCCAACCTCGCCGCTGCGGGCCTGCGCCATCTGCTGCATCTGCAGGTGCAGGCGCCCTACACGCTGGCCGACATGGCGGCCGACACGGTGGGCCTGATGGACGCCCTCCGGCTGCCGCGTGTGCACCTGGTGGGCGCCTCGATGGGCGGCATGATCGCGCAGCACGTGGCGGCGCGGCACCCGGGCCGCGTGGCCAGCCTGGGGCTCATCATGTCGACCAGCGGCGCGCGCCACCTGCCGCAGCCGGGCTGGGAGATTCGGGGCCTGCTGATGCAGCGCCCCGACGGCAGCGACGCCGATGCGGTGGTGGCCCACCTTGAGCGGCTGCTGCGCAAGATCGGTTCACCCGCCTATCTGCCCGATCCGGCGCGGCTGCGCGAGCGCTTGCGCGCCAGCGTGGCCCGCGCCTGGCGGCCAGCGGGCACGGCGCGGCAATTGGCCGCCGTGGTGGCCGATGGCGACCGCAGCGCCTTGCTGCGGCTCATCACCGCGCCAACGCTGGTGATCCACGGCGAGGCTGACGCGCTGGTGCCGGTGGCGGCCGGGCACGAACTGGCGCAACTGATCGCCGGTGCCGAATCCGACTTCATCCCTGGCATGGGGCACGACCTGCCGCTGGCGCTGATCACGCGGCTGGCCGATGGGCTGGCGCGGAACGCACGGCGATAGGGCGGGTCACGGCCGTTCGATCACGCTACCCCCACCGTTCGGGCTGAGCCCTTCGAAAGGCGCAGGACAGGCTTGTCGACGCCCTGTCTGCGCACCACCGACCCTTCGACACGGGGCCCTCGTCAAGCTCGGTCCCCTGCTCAGGGCGAACGGAGGCGGGTGGGCAGCGTGGGCCAACGCCACGCGCCGCCCAGCCTCAGCGCGTGGCGCCGCGGCGGAACAGGTTGACGATGGCCAGCAGCACGGCCGCGCCGATGAAGGACACGCCCAGCGCAGGCAGGCTGAAGTTGCCCTGGTTGATGGTGCTCACGCCCACCATCGGCGACAGGAACCAGCCGGCCAGCAAAGCACCGACGATGCCGACGACGACGTTGAGCAGGATGCCCTGCTGGCCGTCGGTCTTCATGAGGAGGCTGGCGAGCCAGCCGATGAGGCCACCGACGACGAGCCAGATGATGAGGTTCATGGATTTGCTCCCGATTCAATGAGGACGCCGGCGCGACACGCACCGGTCTAGGAGCACCGACTCTGGGGCGCCCGGCACGGCTTGTCCGTGCGTTCGCCGACGCAAGCGCTCGGCGGGCAAGCGGCGCTGGCGCGCTCTTGCGATCCGTCAGAACGCCGTCACCAGGCCGCGCGCATCATCCGCGCATGAGCATCCGCCACCTCGACGCCCTGTTCGACCCGCACTCGGTGGCCGTCATCGGCGCCAGCGACAGCCCCGGCAGCGTCGGCGCCACCGTCTGGCGCAACCTGCGCCGCGGCGGCTTCGAGGGCCCTTGCTGGCCCGTGAACCCGAAGCGCGCCACCATCGGCGGCGAGCCGGCCTTTGCCAGTGTGGCGGCGCTGCCGGCGGCGCCCGAACTGGCCGTGGTGTGCACACCGCCGGCCGCGGTGGCCGATGTCATCGAGGCGCTGGGCGAACGCGGCACGCGGGCCGCCGTGGTGTTGACGGCCGGGCAGACGCGCGAGCAACGCCAGGCCATGCTCGACGCCGCACGGCGGCACCTGCTGCGCATCCTGGGGCCCAACTGCCTGGGGCTGATCTCGCCGCACGCGCGGCTCGACGCCAGCTTTGCGCACACCGGCGTGCCGGCAGGCGGCCTGGCCTTCGTCTCGCAATCAGGGGCACTCGTTACCGCCATGCTCGACTGGGCGCAAGGCCGCGGCATCGGCTTCTCGCACTGCGTCTCGCTCGGCGAGCACGCCGACATCGACTTCGCCGACCTGCTGGACTGGCTGGCCAGCGACGCGCGCACGCAGGCCATCCTGCTGTACATCG
>JAIYDH010000264.1 GCA_027487585.1 Rubrivivax sp. | reverse complement strand
CGCCGTGTTCCGCCAACAGTACATCGACAACGAGCAGCTCGCCGCGCAACTGCAAGCCTGGGCCGCCCAGCACCCGGGCCTCGTGCACCTGGGCTCGCTCGGCCGCAGCGCGGCCGGCCGCGACATCCCGCTGCTGACCATCGGCCACAACCCCGGCGAGCCCGGCCGCGCGCGCCCCGCCGTGTGGGTGGACGGCAACATGCACGCCAGCGAGGTCTGCGGCACCAGCGTGGCCCTGGCCATTGCCGAAGACGTGATCGCGCTGCACGGCGGCGCCACCACGGCCGGGGGCCAGCCGCTGCCGGCGGCGATGGTGCAGACGCTGCGCGAGACGCTGTTCTACATCGTGCCGCGCATCTCGCCCGACGGCGCCGACGAGGTGCTCAGGCGCGGCCGCTACGTGCGATCGAGCCCCGTGGACGAGCGCATGGCGCAAGGCCACGCGCGTTGGGTGGCCGACGACCTGGACGGCGACGGCCAGGCCGGCTACATGCGCCGGCTCGACCCCGACGGCGACCTGGCCGAGCTGCGCGGCGACGACGGCCAGCCGCTGGTGCCGCCGGTGATGGTGTCGCGCATGCCCGACGACGAGGGCCCGTTCTACCGCCTCTACCCCGAAGGCCGCATCGCCAACTTCGACGGCCGCAGCGTGCCCGACGCCGGCTTCCTGGGCGACAACCAGTACGACTTCAACCGCAACTTCTCGTACGCCTGGGCGCCCGAGCCGCAGCAGGCCGGTGCCGGCCACTACCCCGGCAGCGCGCCCGAGGTGCGCGCGGTGATGGACTTCGCCACGCGCCACCCCAACATCATGGTGTGGCTGAACCTGCACACCTTCGGCGGCGTGCTCATCCGGCCCATGGCCGACAAGCCCGACGCGAAGATGAACCAGGACGACCTGGCCGTGTTCCAGCAGGTCGAGGCCTGGATGACCGAGCACACCGGCTATGCCACGGTGAGCGGCTTCCACGAGTTTCTGTACGAGCCCGACAAGCCGGTGCACGGCAGCCTGTCCAACTACGCCTACCAGCAGCGCGGCGCGCTGGCCTACGTGGTGGAGTTGTGGGACTTGTTCAAGCAGCTCGGCATCGAACGCAAGAAGCCCTTCGTCGACCACTACAGCAAGCTTACGCGGGCCGATCTGCGCGCGCTGGCGGCCTTTGACCGCGAGCACAACGCCGGCCGCATCTTCAAGGCCTGGCGGAAGTGGCAGCACCCGCAGCTCGGCGAGGTGGAGGTGGGCGGCTTCGACCCGCGCGTGGGCATCTGGAACCCGCCGCTGGAGCGGCTGGAGATGACGTGCCAGCAGCAGTCGGCCGCCTTCCTGCGCGTGGCGGCCCTGGTGCCGCGCCTGAGCGTGCGGGTGGTGGCGCACGAGCGGCTCGAGAGCCACACGCGCATCGAGCTGCGCGTGGCCAACCACGGCTACCTGGGCAGCTGCGGCGCGGCCTCGGCGCTGGGCTTGCCGCACGTCGAGCCGCTGCGGCTGACGGCGCGCGCCGATGGCGGCGCCACGCTGCTGGCGCCCACCGAAGCGGTGGTGGAGCTCGGCCACCTGCAGGGCTGGGGGCGCGGCCTGTACGGCACCTCGGTGTTCTCGCCCTGGTCGCGCGGCAACGGGCACGAGCGCTTCGTCACGCTGCTGGTGGCCGGCGCCGGCCGGGTGAATGTGGAGGTGGGCAGCTGCCGGGTGGGCGTGCAGACCGTGTCGGTCGAGGTGGCCTGAGACCTGCGGGAGCCCCGTCGATGCGCCGTTCGGTCTGAGCTTGTCGAAGCCCTGTCTGCACCCCACGAGGCCCTTCGACAGGCTCAGGGCGAACGGGTGAGAGCACCTCCGTTCGGGCTGAGCTTGTCGAAGCCCAGGGCCATCCTCCTGCCTACAACGGCAGCGCCATCGCGCAGGCGTGCGCGCTGGCCCAGGCCCACTGGAAGTTGTAGCCACCGAGCCAGCCGGTCACGTCGACCACCTCGCCGATGAAGTACAGGCCCGGCTGCTTGGACTCCATCGTGCGCGACGACAGATCACGCGTGTCGACACCCCCCAGCGTGACCTCGGCCTTGCGGTAGCCCTCGGTGCCCTCGGGCACCAGCTGCCAGCGCGTCAGCCGCTCGGCCAGCCGCGCCAGCGCCTTGTTCGACACCTCGGCCACCGGGCGCTGCCATTCGGCGTCGAGCTGCGCCCAGGCCGTGGCCAGCCGGCTGGGCATCAGCGTGGCCAGTTCGTTGGCCACGAGCCGGCGCGACGCGCTCTTGGCCTGCGTCAGCGCCGCCTGCATGTCGGCGCCGGGCACCAGATCGAGCGTGATCGGCGTGCCCTCCTGCCAGTAGCTCGAGATCTGCAGCACCGCCGGGCCTGAGAGCCCGCGGTGCGTGAACAGCAGGTCTTCGACGAAAGCGCCGCGCGTGGCCCCCGCACCGGTGCTGATGCCCACCGGCAAGGCCAGCCCCGCCAGGCCCGTGTAGGGCGCCCAGCCCTCGCCGTTGAAGGTGAGCGGCACGAGGCCGGGGCGGGTGTCCACCAGGCGCAGGCCGAACTGCCGTGCCACGCGGTGGCCGAAGTCGGTGGCGCCGATCTTCGGGATCGAGAGCCCGCCGGTGGCAATGACGAGCGCGCGGCAACGCTCGCTGCCGCCGTCGGTGTCGACGGTGTAGATCGCATCGGCGCCCTGGCGCACGGCCGCCACACGGCAAGGCTGCCGCCGCTGCACGCCACCGGCACCGGCCTCGCGCAGCAGCATCTCGATCAGGTCTTCGGCCGAGCGGTCGCAGAACAGCTGGCCCTTGTGCTTTTCGTGGAAGGCGATGCCGTGGCGCGCGACCAGCGCCACGAAGTCGGCCGGCGTGTAGCGCGACAGCGCCGAGCGGCAGAAGGGCGGGTTGGCGCCGAGGAAGTGCTTGTGCGGCGCCTGCGCATCGAGATCGCGGTTGGTGAAGTTGGCGCGGCCGCCGCCGGAGATGCGGATCTTCTCGGCCACCTTCTCGCTGTGGTCGAGCAGCAGCACGCGCAGGCCGCGCTGGCCCGCGATGCCGGCGCAGAAGAGGCCGGCAGCGCCGGCGCCGATGATGATCACGTCCCAGGGGGCGCTGGCCGGGCCCGGCGGCGGGGCGTTGGATGCGTGCATGGGCCGAGAGTGTGCCGGCTTGCGGCGCAGGTGCCCTTTGCGCGGCAGCGCACAGAGCGGCCCGATAAACTAAGGCTTCTCCTCACGTTGCCCGCCCCAGATGGAAACACGCAGCACGACTGCGACAACGGCCGACGCCTTCGTGTCGGCCGAGACTCCCCGATCCACGGCCTATTTGCTCGCGAACCGGCTGTTTGCAGACGCCCCCCAGCGGGCCGAGGTTGTCGTCAAGCGGCGGCGACTGGTGATGCAGGCGCCTGTGACCAGCGAGCCGCTCGACACAGCGTCGAGCCCGGACATGGCCAGGTTGTCGAACGACGGCACCCGGGCGCCGCGGGTGTTCGTGGTGGCCCGTGACGACGCCACGGCCGCAGCGCCCACCGAGCCGGCGCCCGAGCAGCCCACGCCAGCCCCGCGCCGCCGGATCGAGCCCGTGCGACTACCCGGCAAAGTGGTGCTGATCGTGGCGCCGCGGCTGGAGGTAACGGCCCCCGAAGAGCCCATCGAAGCCAGCCCGGCCGAGGCCGACGAGGGCGTTCTGAGCTTTCTGCAGCACCGCGTGGAAGAACAACGCGCCGTGCAGGCGGCGCTCGAGCGCGTCAGGGCGCTGACGGCCGATGCGCTGGCGGCGAGCAAGCTCCGCTTTTGACTCGACTCGCGCCGCCAGGCCGACCGACCGGCCGGCCGCCTGGCAGATGACCCCCAGGCCCGCCACCGCATGACGGAGCCGCTGCGCATCGACTCCGTGGCCGCCGGCACGGCCGGCGGGCGGATCGGCATGGCGCGCTGCCCCGGCCAGCGCAGCAGCAGCGCCCTCGGCCCCGGCGGGCACCGGGACCTGCGCGCCGACATCCGCGCGATCGCCGACTGGGGCGCCGGCATCGTCATCACGCTCATCGAGCCGGACGAGATGGTCTTGCTCGGCGTGGCCGGGTTGGGTGCCGAGGTGGCGGCGGCCGGCATGCAATGGCTGCACTGGCCCATCACCGACATGAGCGCGCCAGATGAACGCTTTGACGCCGGCTGGGCCCAGGCGGGCGGCTCGGCGCTCGCAACGCTCCAGTCCGGTCGCCACGTGCTGCTGCACTGCTGGGCGGGCTTGGGGCGCACCGGCACGGTGGCGGCCTACCTGCTGATGCAGTTGAAGACGCCGGCGGAACAGGCCATCCAGCAGGTGCGCGCAGCCCGGCCGGGTGCCATCGAGACCGAGCGGCAGCTTCAGTGGCTGCGGTGAGCCTTTGGGTGCGCAATGGCCGATGCTCCGTCACAGAGCCCAACGGTCGTTTCTCGGACTGGCAGCAAGGGCTTGGGCACGGCCCGGGCACAACGTGGGCACTGGATAGGCACAAAGCAAAAAGCCACCCGATTGGGTGGCTTCCGCTTCGCAGCTAACTCTTTGATCTAGCTGCTGTTTTCTTGGTTGCGGGGGCAAGATTTGAACTTGCGACCTTTGGGTTATGAGCCCCATGAGACACAACGGTTTAGCAGGGGTCAGACCGGCAGAAATCGTTGTTAATCAACGTCTTAGACTCGTCGCCGCCGGTTGACCCGGCCGCAGTTTTCGCCTCTTTTCGCCGCTTGGCGCCGGACAGGCCCCCGAACGCCCCGCTCACGGAGTGCTCACCGGATGACAGTTGGGCCATCGCTTGAGCTTGCACGGACGGAGCTACCGACCACCACGCGCAGGATGATGGTACTGCGCTGGCTGCGAGCTCGCCGGCAAGGTTGTCTGCAACACGCCGAAGCTGCTCCCGGGCACTCGATCAAGACTGTTGATCGCCGCTCAAGGCACGCTGCAAGCGGCGCCGATGCCGGCCTACTGCGCTCGTGCCAGACGCGCAGCGAGCTCATCGTGCTGGAGCCTGAACTTGTCGGCGTTCTTCCTCAGCTTCGCGAGGTTGTGAAGCTTCCACTGCAGCGCCGGCAGCTCCGCGATGTGTGCATGGCGCAGCAGCTGCCACTCAGGCTCGGCGCGCACGACCGACAACAGGAACTGGCGGTGTCGAGGCAGCAAGGCGCGCGGCAGCTCGTGCATCAAGCGTTGGCGCGTCGCCACCAGCTCGCCGAGGTCGACGGGGGCCGACGTCATCCCGACGAACTCAGTTTCGAAGACCGCTTCGAGCGGCTTCTCGTTCGGGAACAGCACCTCATGCGTGGGGCGGTTGTGGCCCGCCAGGTAGACCACGAAACAGTCCAGATGGTCCTCGCTCCACCCGCCGCCGGCCAGCATCAGTTGCACGTCGAAGAGATCTCGCGGGTGCTGTCGGTCGAGCGCCGCCACCAGCTTCCCGGCGTAGAGCTCTGGGGTGGCCAGGATCGGCACTTCGACATTGGCCGAGAACTGCTGTTGAGCAGCGGGCGCAAGAGCCCGGCGCTCCGGCGTCAGCACCGTGCCGCGGAAGACGAAGTTCACCTCGACCTTGACCTCTGCGACCCCGTCGCTCACGAACAGCTTGGCCTCGGTTCCATCCTTGGACCTGCGAGTGACCGCAGAGAGCCCCAAGGCCTCGACCCGCGCCTGGGCAGCAGCCAGTTCAGCGCTGATGGCGTTCAACGCCTCCTGGCGCGGCAGCCCATACGGGACGAAGACGACGTCGATGTCGACAGACAACCGGGGCATGTCCTGCACGAATAGGTTGAGGGCCGTGCCGCCCTTCATCGCAAACGCTGTCGTGTCGAAGACCGCCGGCGCCACGGCCAGCAGCAGTTGCACGGTGCGGACGTAGTCGGCGTTCACTAGGGGCGCTTCAAGTTGAGGCGTTCGCCGGTCTTCGTGGCCGACACCCAGCGCCGGCCTCCACCTAAGCGTTCGCTGTGGCGGCGCGCCAGGTCAGTCCAAGGAAGACCCAGCTCATCGGCGAACGAGTGGGCTAGCCGGGCCACCTTGATCCGCTTGAGATGGGCCAGCAGGGTGTCCAGCACGTCCATGCGCAAGGATCGCGCAGCCTCCACGAGATGGCGCGCCTCCTCCAGTCCCTGGCTCTTGCCGATGTCGCTCAGGAGTTCGAGCACGGCACGCTCTGGCGCGGATACCAAGAGGTCAGATCGGCCGCCCGGCAAGGGCGCCAGGCCTACGGCTACCGGCAGCGTGCTGTCGAACAGGTGGGTGGCCTGGTAAGCGGCGGGGAAGGTGTCTGTGAACCAGGTCGGCAGCGTCGTGGGCACATCTCCCCAGAGCACCAGCCGCTCTTTGAAGGCCAGGTTGTGGCGTATGCCGCGCCAGCCCAGGGCGGTCTTGCCCGCGACATGGAGACCGGGAACCTGCGTCACCAGCCAGGCCAAGGACGCATCACGGTTGAGTTCGTCGCCGGGCAGCAGGTAGACGCCGCGACCCAGGCGGCGCAGCCAGCCACTCTCCGCCAAGCGCCCCACCTGCTTCGCGCTCAGGCCGCGATCCCGCAGCAAGCGGGTCGACAGAGGCGCACCGCGGGGTAGCGACGCCAGCGCCTGACGGAATAGAAGACTAGGAGAACTCACCATCGGATGGGCATTGTCGCATTTTTTCTATGCCGTCGAGATGAGTTTGAGCCTCACAAGCGATGCCTAGGGGAATAGAACAGAGCCCCTTTACACCCTAAAGGAGGGCAGTTCTCGGCTTTTTTCATGCCAGTTGACCGTCTCCACGAACGCCGAAACAAGGTTCTCAGCTGAGGCGCGCTGGTCATGGGGATCACGCCCAAGCACTCGGAGAGGCCAACGAGGACGACAGGGGCACCGTCTGCCGCGTACTGACCTAACCAATGCGGGGGTTGCCCGCAACGTGCAGCGCTGCGCGACTGCAGCGGACACCCACTCCGGCACGGGCAGGCGTCCAAAGGACCGCCCTTGAGGGGCCGCCCAGGCGATTCGCCCGATTCATATCTGGCGCACGACATCACCTTAGTTTGCCTCGAAGAAAATCAACCCAACTTATTCATTTACATAGCATTTTTATGTAACAAATCGTGTACTGGCGGCGATTATCGGCACGTCAACACTACGCTGACGGGCATCGACAACAGACCGCCGGGGCACCACAGCCGCCCCAACACCATGCCAACAGACTCCTCGCCCATCGACACCGACAAGCAGCCGAGCACAACCGACGAAATCGACGACCGGCCATCGGTCAGCCAGCCAGATGCGCTTCCTCCGGCCGAAAGCGAACCGCAAGCTGCCGGCAATCCATCCAGCCCCGACCGCCCGGCGGCTTCGTCCCAGGAGCCAAAGCCCGAGCCGGCCTCTGTCAGACGAACTGCGACCCAGGAACTCGAGGTGGCAGTCCAGCGGGTCCGGCTGGAAGAGATCGACGGCGTGGAAGAGGAACTTCAGGAATTCATGCGTGAAAACGACCTACAGCTCGACCTGAACCTCCAACTCGACCGCTGGGCAGCCGCTGCTATTGGCCTCGCATTGCGCGACTTCAGCTTCTGATGCATCTGATTGCATTCGAAAGTGACTACGGTTCGCGGCCTGGCATCGTTCAACTGCCGGTCAGGTAGCGGAGACACGTCGGCAAGAGCATCGCGCCGATCCAATGTCACCGAACTGCGGGTAGCAGACTTAGATCGACTTGCCGCTGGTGGACATGTCGCGGGCCAACAGACCAAAGGTCAGTTGCCACAGAAGCTAGCCCGGATGTTTCACCAGTCCCCTACTGGATGGCCATTCGAGGCTCTTCTGCCGATCCTGGAGGCTGAAGCGGCTGGCTGTGCGGCCATTGATGCTCGCGCGGTTGGGTATCGGCTCGTTGTGGGCATGACTTGCCCCTCCCCGGCTTGGGATGCGGGCCTGGTTGGGGTCAACGCGCGGGCCAGGCACTGGATGAGCTGCTATGGGCTGAGCGCGGCCAGTCGTCGGGCTGCGGTGGCGAACAGCACGCGCAGCGGATGGTGGCTTGCAAGCATCACGCGCACACGCCGCGTGTTGCGCAGGATCGCCGCGCCGATCTTCAGCAGCCGCACCCGGATGGTGGCGGCACTGGCCCGTTCGAGCTCGGTGCCCTGCAGGGCCAGCGCGCGCAGCCGCTGCATCAGCGT
>JAIYDH010000291.1 GCA_027487585.1 Rubrivivax sp. | reverse complement strand
TCGCCGCGCTCAAGAGCCTGGGCGTGACCGACATCCTGTCGCTGTCGGCCGTGGGCGGGCTGCGGGCCGATCTGCCGCCGGGCACCTTCGTCATCGTCGACCAGTTCATCGACCGCACCACGCTGCGCGCCGGCAGCTTCTTCGGCCGCGGCTTGGTGGCGCATGTGTCGATGGCCGATCCGGTATGCCCGCGGCTGGGTGACCATGTCGAGCGGGCGCTGCAGCAGCAAGGGGTTCCGCACGCCCGCGGCGGCACCTATCTGTGCATCGAAGGCCCGCAGTTCAGCACCAAGGCCGAGAGCGCGATGTACCGATCGTGGAACGCCAGCGTCATCGGCATGACCAACCTGCCCGAGGCCAAGCTCGCGCGCGAGGCCGAGATCTGCTACGCCAGCGTCGGCATGGTGACGGATTTCGACTGCTGGCACCCGGGCCAGGACGCGGTGACGGTGGACGCCGTGATCCAGGTGCTGCTGGCCAACGCTGGCGCGGCGCGCGCGCTGGTGGCGGGCCTGGCGCACACCATCACGCACGACCCCGAAGCCGCCGCCTGCCCCTGCCGCACGGCGCTGCAGCACGCGCTGATCACCGCGCCCGAGGCGCGCGATCCGGCCATGGTGCACATGCTGGCCGGCATCGCCGGCCGCGTGCTGCAGCCGGCCGGGTGAGACGGCCATGAAGGTGGCGGGCGAGTGGCTGCGGCCACTGCGTGTGGCGGCGGCGGGCGATGCCGTGGTGGTGATCGACCAGCGGCTGCTGCCGCACCGGCTGGCCTTCGAGACACTGGCCACGCCGCAGGCCGTGCACCACGCCATCCGCGAGATGGTGGTGCGTGGCGCGCCGCTGATCGGCGCCACTGCAGCTTATGGCCTGGCGCTGGCGTTGAAGACCGATGCCAGCGACAGCGCTGTTGAAGCACAGGCCGCTTGGCTCAAGGCCGCGCGCCCCACGGCCGTGAACCTGGCCTGGGCGCTGGACCGCATGGTGCGCCACGTGCGCGCAAGGCCGGTGCCTGCGCGTGCGGCGGCGGCCTGGGCGCTGGCCGGCCACATCGCCGAAGAAGACGTGGACGTCAACCGGCGTATCGGCGAGCACGGCCTGCCGCTGTTGCGCGAGATCGCGGCGCGCCGCGGCGTCGACCCCGGCCGGCCGCTGAACGTGCTGACGCATTGCAACGCCGGCTGGCTGGCCACGGTGGACTGGGGCACTGCCACCTCGCCCATCTACCAGGCCCATGAAGCCGGCCTGCCGCTGCACGTGTGGGTGGACGAGACCCGCCCGCGCAACCAGGGCGCCAGCCTCACGGCCTGGGAGCTGGGCCAGGCCGGCGTGCCGCACACGCTGATCGCCGACAACGCGGGCGGTCACCTGATGCAGCACGGGCAGGTCGACCTCGTCATCGTCGGCTGCGACCGTGTCACAGCGCGCGGCGACGCCTGCAACAAGATCGGCACCTACCTGAAGGCGCTGGCCGCGTTCGACAACGGCGTGCCGTTCTACGTGGCCATGCCCACTTCCACGCTCGATCTGGCGGTGTCTGATGGCCTTGCCGAGATCCCCATCGAGGAGCGGCGCAGCCGCGAAGTCACGCACCTGGCCGGGCTGGCCGAGAGCGGCCAGGTGATCGAGGTGGCCATCGCGCCCGCCGGCACGCCCGCGGCCAACCCGGCCTTCGACGTGACGCCTGCGCGGCTGGTGACGGCGCTCATCACCGAGCGTGGGGTGGTGGCCGCCGAAGAACGCGCCTTGCGTGCACTGATGGCGCAGACCCTGTGAGCGCCACCGACGACGAGCGCCGCGCCGAGCTGGTGGCCACCGTGCGCCGGCTCGACGCCCGCGGCCTGAACCGCGGCAGCACCGGCAACGCCAGCGTGCGCTGCGCCGCAGGGCAGGGCGTGTGGATCACGCCCACCGGCATGGGCCCCGAGGTCGAGCCGGCCGACCTGGTGTGGCTGGCGCTCGACGGCTCAGAAGCGCGCGGCCGCTGGCAGCCCAGCAGCGAGTGGCACTTCCACCTGGCGGCGCACCGCGCGCGCCCCGCCCGCGAGGCGGTTCTGCACACCCACAGCCCGCACGCCACGGCGCTGGCCTGCCTGCGCCGCGAGCTGCCGAGCTTTCACTACATGGTGGCCATTGCCGGTGGCAACCGCGTGCCGCTGGTGCCTTACCACCTGTTCGGCACCGAAGCCTTGTCGCAGGGCGTGGGTGAGGCGATGGCCGAGGTCGATGCCTGTCTGCTGGCCAACCACGGCCTCATCGCCGCGGGCGAGAGCCTGGCCAAGGCCGAGAAGGTGCTGGCCGAGATCGAGGCGCTGTGCGGCATCTACCTGCAGGCCTTGTCGGTGGGCGAACCGGCCTTGCTGACGGCGGCCGAAATGGCCGCCGTGCATGAGCGATTTCGGGGTTACGGGCAGGCCGCTCGCGCGCCTTGAGCCTTGCGAGCGGTTTCACCGAACGAGAGCTGAACCACCGGTCGCCCTGAGCTTGTCGAAGGGCACGTGGCCCGTTCAAGCCCCGACATCAGACGGCAACGGGCTCGAAGCGCAACTCGGCCAGCTGCGCCAACGCGGGCCCTGCAGCCAGCCCGAGGCAGGCGCCGGGCGTCGTGATGCCGGCTGGCACTTCGTCGGGCAACTGCAACATCGTGCGCGCGCAGGCCACGATCACGCGGCTGGTGGCGCCGTAGCCAGGGTCGCGATGGCCGCGGGCATGCAGTTGGTGGCGCTGGCCGGCGGCGTCGGTGCCGCTGAAGACGATCTCGTAGCGCCCGGCCTCGCGCTCCGCAGGGTTCGGTCCCTCTCCGGGCTTGGGCAGCACGAAGCGGCGCACCAGCGCGCGGCCGATGCCGACGCCCAGCACCCGGTTCTGCAGCCGCTCTTGCCGCACCAGGCCGCGGGCGCGCAACTCACCTTCGACGCCGCCTCCGCAGGCCATGCGCTCGCCATAGACGAAGCCGGCGCCCCAGGGATGGCCGAGCAGCGCGTGCGTGCGGTGCACGTTCTTGGTGTTGATGGGGGCCATCACGAAGGGCGCGCTCCACTGGCCCAGGAAGTCGTCGTAGGTGGCGGCGGCTGGCGCCGGTTGCGGCGGGCCGCTGAAGCCGGGGGTCAACGCAAACGGGTCGAGCATGTCGCGCGCGGCTTGCGCGTCTTGGTCCATCGCCTCCAGCGTGGCCAGCAGGCTGGCCGCGGTGCCGCCCGAGAAGCCGCCCTTCATCACCAGCACGCGCGACTGCACCTCGGCCAGCGGCTGGCCGGTGCGCTGCAGGGCCAGCTGCTGCAGCGCCAGCACGCCCAGGTCGAAGGGCACCGAGTCGAAGCCGCACGAGAACACGATGCGCGCACCGCTTGCACGCGCCTGGGCGTCGTGGCGGCGGATCATCGCGGCCATCCAGGCGGGCTCGCCGCAGAGGTCGAGGTAGTGCGTGCCGGCGGCGATGCAGGCGGCCAGCAGGGGCTCGCCACCCCGCTGGTAGGGCCCGACGGTGGTGATGACGGCACGGGTTCGCGCCACCAGGCGCTGCAGCGCGCTGGCATCGGCCGCATCGGCGGTGATCAAGGGATGGTCGGCGGCCAGGCCGAGCTCGTCGCGCAGCGTCTGCAGCCGCGCGAGGCTGCGGCCCGCCAGCGCCCAGCGCAGGCCTACGCCGCCGCCGTGTTGCGCCATCACTTCGGCCACCAGCCGCCCCGTGAATCCGGTGGCGCCGAAGAGGACCAGGTCGAAGTCGCGAGTCGTCATGTCGGTGTCGCGGCCTTGCTGCCCGGCCAGGTGGCCAGCAGCAACCCCAGCATCGCCAGCGCGAAGGCCGCCACGTGCGCCATGCCGAAACGCTCGCCGAGCACCAGCACGCCCACCAGCGCCGCGCTCACCGGCAACATGACCGTGAACACGCCTGCGCGCGACGACGGCACGTGCTGCAGCCCCTTCATCCACAGCCACACCGTCACCATGCTCGCGGCCACGGCATAGAACACCAGCAAGGCCCAGGTGAGCGGCTGCACGGCGGAAAAATCGAACGACCACGCCTGCCAGATGCCGAAGGGCGTGACGAGCGCCAGCCCCCACAGGTTGATGATCGCGCTGATGCGCCGCGCCGACACCTGGCCCGTGAGCCGCTTGCCGATGACGACGTAGCTCGCCTCGCACAGCACGGC
>JAIYDH010000115.1 GCA_027487585.1 Rubrivivax sp. | reverse complement strand
GGTGCGCGAAGACATGCTCAACGGCCACGACATCTGCCACGGCGGCTTCGTCACCACCCTGGCCGACAGCGCCTTCGCCTTTGCCTGCAATGGCTACAACGAGGTGACGGTGGCCTCGGGCTTCGACATGAACCTCATCGCCGCGGCGCGCCAGGGCGACTTGCTCACCGCCGTGGCCACCGAGGTGGCCAAGAGTGGCCGCACGGGCGTGTACGACATCGCCGTGAGCAACCAGCGTGGCGAGCGCGTGGCGGCCTTCCGCGGGCGCAGCTACACGATGAAGGGGCGGCCGGTGGTCGAAGGCCTGCCCATCGGCAAGCAGCGCGGCAGCTGAGCGCCGGCCGCCAGACCGCAGACGGAAGGAGACCCGCGATGCCCGTGAAGGCCCCGAAACCCGGCGAGCTCGAAGCCATCGAGCGCGCCAGCCGCGACGAGCTGCAAGCCCTGCAGCTGCAGCGCCTGCAGGCCACGCTGCGGCACGCCTACGAGCACGTGCCGCACTACCGCCAGGCCTTCGACGCCAAGGGCGTGCACCCGTCGGACTGCCGCACGCTGGCCGACCTGGCGAAGTTCCCGTTCACGGCCAAGGCCGACCTGCGCGCGAACTACCCCTTCGGCCTGTTCGCCGTGCCGCGCGAGCGGGTGGTGCGCATCCACGCCAGCAGCGGCACCACCGGCAAGCCCACGGTGGTGGGCTACACGCAGGCCGACATCGACACCTGGGCCCACCTGATGGCGCGCAGCATCCGCGCCAGCGGCGGGCGGCCGGGCGACATCGTGCACATCGCCTACGGCTACGGCCTGTTCACCGGCGGCCTGGGCGCGCACTACGGCGCCGAGCGCATGGGCTGCACCGTCATCCCGATGAGCGGCGGCCAGACCGAAAAGCAGGTGGCGTTGATCGAGGACTTCCGCCCCGACATCATCATGGTCACGCCGAGCTACATGCAGGTGATCTGCGAGGAGTTCCGCCGTCAGGGCAAAGACCCCCGCCAGATGAGCGTGAGCGTCGGCATCTTCGGCGCCGAGCCCTGGACCGAGGCGATGCGGCGCGACATCGAAGCCAGCGCCGACATCGACGCGGTCGACATCTACGGCCTCAGCGAAGTGATGGGCCCGGGCGTGGCCAACGAGTGCATCGAGGCCAAGGACGGCCCGGTGATCTGGGAAGACCACTTCTACCCGGAGATCATCGATCCCCAGACGGGCGAGGTATTGCCCGAAGGCAGCGAAGGCGAGCTCGTCTTCACCACGCTCACCAAGGAAGCGCTGCCCGTCATCCGCTACCGCACACGCGACCTCACGCGCCTGTTGCCGCCCACGGCACGCAGCATGCGGCGCATGGGCAAGATCGTCGGCCGCAGCGACGACATGCTCATCATCCGCGGCGTCAACCTGTTCCCGACGCAGATCGAGGAGCTGGTGCTGCAGCAGGGGCAGCTGTCGGGGCAGTACCAGCTGGTCGTCACGCGCGAGGCGCTGCTCGACGAGGTGACGGTGCGCTGCGAGCTCGCACCCGAGCACCGCCATGCCGCCCCCGCGCCGATTGCGCATGAGCTGCAGCAGCGCATCAAGACGCTGATCGGCGTGTCCACCACCGTCGACGTGGGGCTGCCGGATTCGATTGAACGCACGCTGGTGGGCAAGGCCCGCCGCGTGGTCGACAAACGTCCCCGCTATAAGGAGTAGCGATGTACACGCAAGCGTTGGACACCGCCCCGAAGGAAGAACGCCGCGCCGTGCGCAGCCTGGAAGAGGCCGAGCTCGAGCGGCGCTTCGAGGCCCGCATCGACGAAGGCGGCTTCATCGAGGCCAAGGACTGGATGCCCGAGCACTACCGCAAGACGCTGCTGCGGCAGATCAGCCAGCACGCGCACTCCGAGATCGTGGGCATGCTGCCCGAGGGCAACTGGGTCACGCGCGCGCCGACGCTCAAGCGCAAGGCGATTCTGCTGGCCAAGATCCAGGACGAAGGCGGCCACGGCCTGTACCTCTACGCCGCGGCCGAGACGCTAGGCACCAGCCGCGACCAACTGCTCGACGCGCTGCACAGCGGCCGTGCCAAGTACAGCAGCATCTTCAACTACCCGACGCTCTCCTGGGCCGACATCGGCGTGATCGGCTGGCTGGTCGACGGCGCGGCCATCATGAACCAGGTGCCGCTCACGCGCTGCAGCTACGCGCCGTATGCCCGCGCCATGGTGCGCATCTGCCGCGAGGAAAGCTTCCACCAGCGCCAGGGCTTCGACAGCCTGCACGTGATGATGAAGCAGGGCACCGAGGCGCAGCGCGCGATGGTGCAGGACGCGGTGAACCGCTGGTGGTGGCCGAGCCTGATGATGTTCGGCCCGCCCGATGGCGAAAGCGTGCACGGCGCGCAGAGCGCGCGCTGGGGCATCAAGCGCATCAGCAACGACGAGCTGCGGCAGAAGTTCGTCGACGCCTGCGTGGAGCAGGCTGCGGTGCTGGGGGTGAGCCTGCCGGACGCGCAACTGAAGTGGAACGCCGAGCGTGGCCACCATGACTTCGGCGCCATCGACTGGAGCGAGTTCTGGCGCGTCGTCGGCGGCCATGGGCCCTGCAACACCGAGCGGTTGTCGGCCCGAGTGCGGGCCTGGGACGAAGGCGCCTGGGTGCGCGAGGCGGCGCTGGCACACGCCGCCAAGCGCGCCACCGCAGAGGCCGCAGCATGAGCGCCGGCGCGGCGGGTGCGGAGTGGCCGCTGTGGGAGGTGTTCGTGCGCCCCAAGGCCGGCCTGGAGCACAAGCACTGCGGCAGCCTGCACGCGCCCGATGCGGCGATGGCGGTGCAGCTGGCGCGCGAGGTCTACACGCGGCGCCAGGAGGGCAGCAGCGTGTGGGTGGTGCCCAGCGCCCACATCACCGCCAG
>JAIYDH010000287.1 GCA_027487585.1 Rubrivivax sp. | reverse complement strand
GCCCACCTTCGCCGCATCCCGCGCCCGTTCCTCGCGCGTGGTGATGCGCCGGAACCAGACCGTCACGGCGCTGGAGGTCAGCACGATGAACAGCGAATACAGCACCGGGATCAGCAGCACTTCCTGCTGCTGCGTGCCGCTGAAGGTGAGCAGCACGATCAGCACGCCCAGAGGTCCGTTCTGGATGCCGGTTTCCAGCGCGATGGTGCGCGCGCGGCGCCCGTCCTGCCGCACCAGGCGCGCAAACACATAGCCCACCAGGAAGCCGCACAAACCCAGGCCGATGGAACCCGCATACACCGGCCAAGGCGTCGAGGCCAGCAGCTGGTGGTTGCGCGGCACCCAGGTGACGACGAGAAAGAGGATGACCACCACGCCCAGCAAACCGCCCAACAGCTCAACGACGGCGCCCACGTTGGCGTTCCACTTGCGCAGCAGCATGCCGATGACGGTGGGCACCAGCAACACAAACAGCACCTGTGCCACGTTGCCCGGCGGTACGCGCCATTCGCCTTCGATGTTGGCGGTGAGCAGGCCCAGCGTCAGCGGCACCAGCAGCACGGCAAACAAGGTGGACACCACCGTCATCAGGATGGACAGGCTCAGCACGCCCTTGCTGAAGTAGTTGAAGATGTTGCTGGTGGTGCCGCCGGGCAGGCAGGCCATCAGGATCAGGCCCACGGCGTAGGCCGGGGGCAGCTTCAGCAGCGTGGCCAGGGTCACGCCCACCAGAGGCGTCAGCACGTAGGTGGTGACCAGGCCGATGCCGATGCCGGCCGGCTTGCGCAAAGCCAGCGCGAAGTCCTTGAACGTGAGGCTGGCGCCCATGCCCAGCATGATGACCATCATCATCACGCCCAGCAGCGTGGTCTCGGTGTCACTCAACATGGTCTTGGTCCTATGGACAGGTCAGCGCAGCTCAGCGCGCGCTGGCAGCCGCTTGCGCCTGCGCGCGCAGGTCCTTGCGCAGGATCTTGCCGATGGGCGTCTTGGGCAGTTCGGTGCGGAAGTGCACCCGCGCCGGCACCTTGTAGCCGGTCAGCAGCGTGCGGCAGTGGGCCAGCAGATCGGCCTCGCTGACCTTGCCGACGGTGTCTTCGCGCAGCACCACGTAGGCGTGCACCGCTTCGCCGGTCTTGACGTCGGCCACGCCGATGACGGCCGCTTCCATCACGGCATCGTGGCGCGCCAGCGCGTCCTCGATCTCGTTGGGGTAGACGTTGAAGCCGCTCACCAGCACCAGGTCTTTCTTGCGGTCGACGATGCGGAAGGTGCCCTGGGCGTCCATCACCGCAACGTCGCCGGTGCGCAACCAGCCGTCGCGCAGCACCTCGGCGGTGGCTTCGGGTCGCTGCCAGTAGCCGCGCATCACCTGCGGCCCGCGCACGCACAGCTCGCCCGGCTGCCCCGTGGGCACCGGCTGGCCGGCGTCGTCGATGAGCGTGATCTCGGTGCCCGGCACCGGGATGCCGATGCTGTCCTTGACGCGCGGGCCGTGCAGCGGCTGGAAGCACACCACCGGCGAGCACTCGGTCAGGCCGTAGCCCTCGGCCAGCGGGGCGCCCGTCACCTGCTCGAAGCGCTCCACCACCGCGTGGTGCATGGCCGCACCCCCGCCGCCGGCGGCCTTCAGGTGCTTGGGCGGGTAGGCGGTGAACCACTCCTCGTTGAGCAAGGCGTTGAACAGCGTGTTGACGCCGGTCATCCAGGTGATCTTCTCGTTCTCGATCGCGCGCTGCAGGCTCTGCACAGGGCGCGGGCTCGGCACCAGCACGTTGCGTGCGCCGGCCTCGAACATGCAGAGGAAGTTCACCGTGAAGGCGAAGATGTGATACAGCGGCAGCGCGGTCAGCACGACCTCGCTGCCTTCGTCGATGCGGCTGCCGGCCATCGCGCGCATCTGCGCCAGGTTCCACAGCAGGTTGCCGTGCGTGAGTTCGGCGCCCTTGGCCACGCCCGTGGTGCCGCCGGTGTACTGCAGCAGCGCCAGGCTGTCGTGCCCGAGCTCGGCCCAGTAGCCGCGCGCCGAGCCGGCATCGGCCGCGCGGCCCGCGGCCAGGGCCTGCTGCAGCGTGTGCACCTTCGGCAACGCGTGCGCCGGCACCACACGGTTCCAGTACTTCATCACCGCATGCGCGATGGCGCCGACCAGCGGCGGGAAGAAGTCGGTCACGCGCACGACCACGACCTGCTGCACCTGCGTGCCGGCCAGTGCCTTCTCGAGCTGATCGGCGAACAGGTCGACGATCACGACCACCTTGGCGCCGCTGTCGGCGAACTGGTGCGTCATCTCGCGCGGCGTGTACAGCGGGTTGGTGTTGACGGCCACGCAGCCGGCCTTCAGCACGCCCAGCAGCGCCACCGGCCAGGCCAGGCAGTTGGGCATCTGCAGCGCCACGCGGTCGCCGGCCTGCAGCCCCACCACGCGGCGCAGGTAGTGCGCGAAGGCATCGCTGAGTTGCCGCACCTGGGCATAGCTCAGGCGGCCGAACATGCCGTTGGGCAGCACGCAGCTGAACGCCACACGCTCGGCGTGCCGCTCGGCCGCGGCGTCGGCCATCGCGGCCAGGCTGGCATGCGCAAGCCTGGGCAGTTCGGCAGGCACCGCGGCACCGTATTGCGACAGCCAGGGCTTCAGTTCGTAAGGGGTCACGGCAGGCATGCGCGGGCCTTGAGGCATGAGGACAAAAGTTTTTGACTGTAAGCACAGGTCGATGGCCTCCCACGGACTGGGGTGGAACCGCGGCAGGCCGATGACGAGTGCGATCCCGTCGCTGGGGGCGTCCAGAGCCAGATAAGCATGCTGCGGGCGCAAGCCAACCTGGCCAAGACCGTCACCGTGAACAAGCGCTCATTGGCCAGCGGCTATGCCGGGCTGGACCACGAACTGTTCTACAGGGACCAGACCATGACGGTGTTTGGCGACGCCAAGACGATGGTCGAGCACATGGTCAAGGCGGTGGAGTGACCCGCTTCGCCACGGGCTAGGCCGGCGCGCGCACGCGCTGGCACGCGGCTCAGCGCAAGCCCGTGGTGTACTTGCGCAGCATCCGCGCCCGCAGCTCCGCCTCGGTCGGCTCTGATGAATCCGTTGCGGGGGCCACCGGGATCGCGCCCGGCCCAGGGTCCGTGTGCTGCGCAGGCAGCTTGGACGGCACCGCTGGCGGCTCGGCCACTCGAGCCCCCGACAAATGGCGGCTGACGTAGTCGGCATAGTCTCGCAAGCGCTGGTCACGGCTGGCCAGCGCTTGCTCCAGCACCACGCGTGCGTACTCCTTGTCACGCAGAAAAAGCTGCACGTCCAGTGAGCGGCCAAACTCACGACGCATGGGCACCACCATGCGAATCACGAAGTTCAAGACCGAACTGTCAGGTGAAGCGCTCGCGGTGCTCATGGTCCTTCACACCCTTGATCACGCGCCGGGGGACAGCATTTCACCGTGTTCAGCGATGTCCAGCCCCACGCGCTCGTGCTCAGGCGACACGCGCAGCTTCATGACCAAGCCGATGGCGCGCAGGATCAACCAAGTGGCGGCGCCCGCATAGGCCATGACAGCCATCGCGCCCAGCAAATTGGTCCACACCGTGGCCGTCACTGGTGCGATGCTGGCAACGGCAAACACGGGCGTCAAGACGGTGCCGATGAGCCCGCCCACCCCATGCAAGGCAAACACGTCCAGCGCGTCGTCAATGCCGGTGCGAGCCTTGAAACCCACCACGCACACAAAACAAACCAGACCCGAGGTCGCACCAATGGCCATGGCGCCCGGAACGTCCACATAACCCGAGGCTGGTGTGATGGCAATGAGCCCGGCAATGGCGCCGGTGACGGTGCCCAGAACGCTCCATTGCCCGCGTCGCACGTACTCACCCAGGCCCCAGGCCGCTGCGCCGGCGCAGGCCCCGACCTGGGTGGTGAGCAGCGCACCGGCGGCGCGGCCGCTGGCTTCAAACGCCGACCCGGCGTTGAAGCCGAACCAGCCGGCCCACAGCAGGCCTCCGCCCAATACCGTCACCAGGAGGTTGTGCGGCAGCATGGGTTCGCGGCCAAACCCTTGGCGCGGACCCAGCACCCAGGCAGCGACCAGCCCGCTGGCGCCCGAAGCAATGTGCACCACCGTGCCGCCGGCAAAGTCCATGTGCCCCATGGCGGCCAGCCAGCCCGTGGGGTGCCAGATCCAGTGCGCCACGGGCGCATACACCAGCACCGACCACAGCCCGGCGAAGACCACCGTCACGCTCAGGCGCATGCGCTCTGCGGTGGCGCCCAGGATGATGGCAAAAGTGATGATGGCAAACGAGAGCTGAAACATGAAGAACGCCGCCTCGGGCACCGTGGGCGCAGAGGGGTGGGTGCCTCCGCGTGCCCCCAGGAGACTCGAACCGAGCAGGCGCGTGAAACCACCGATCAAGCCATCGCCGGGGGTGAACGCCAGCGAATAGCCCACCACCGCCCACATCAAGGTCACGGCTGACGCGGCGGCAATGGTGTGCGCCACGATGGACAAGGAGTTCTTGGTGCGCAGCATGCCGCTGTAGAACAAGATGATGCCGGGCATGGTCATCAGCATCACCAGCACCGTGCAGATCAGCATCCAGGCGGTGTCGGCGCCGTTGACGCTGGGTGCAGCGGCCGCCATCGCCGGCATCGGCGCCACCACCAGGCCCAAGGCGGCGGTTGAGGCGAGCGCTGCGAAAGTGGGCCCGTGTACGACCCGGGTTGCTTGCGTCATGGGGTCCCTTCTGGACAAAGAAAACACATTGAGCCCGCAGTGCAGGCCGATCCATGTGAGCGCGCTACCCGAAGGTAACCGTTTTGGAGCCCCACTTTTGCGCAGTCGCAATGCATAGTCCTCAAAAGCGCGCTGATTGATCCCCCTGTAAGCGAGCATCGGGATTCCACCGATCCTGCTGTTTGGCGTGCTGGCTTGGGCGGCTGCAGAGCCCAACGGCGAGCTGCAGCCTGGGTTGACGAGGCGCGGCAGCGTCCACAGCCGCCGGGTTGTCGTCGATCAGCGTGGTCAGCGCACGGCATGGGCGCTCACGGGTGCTCCGTACGCCGGCGGGCCCGAAATGCCGAGCGCCGCCGCCGCTTATCGGCCCTTTCTCCGGCGACCCGCGACCCACACTCACTGCAGCGCAGCCCCGCGTCCCGATCGCCCATGACCGCCCCCTTTCCGATGACCAGCGCCGTCGACGAGCCCGTGGCCACACGGCCGGCCTCTGTCGCCTCGCCGACCCCGGCGCGGGCGGGCCCCATGCCGGGCGTCCCGACAGCCGCGCGCTCGCTCGCCTCGGCCCTGAAGCGGCTGCTGGACATCCAGGCGGCGCTGCTGGAGGCGCGGTCGCACCGCGAGGCTGTCAGCCGCCTGGCCCGCCTGGTGGCCGAGGCCTTGGGCGGCGACGAGGTCGCCATCGCCTTGTTCGACCGCGGGCGGCTGCAGACCCTGGTGCGTTCGACAGGTGCGCCCACCGAGCCGAGCCTGCCGCAGGTGCGGGCCCTCTTGGCGGCGATGCACGAGGCGCTGGACCAGGGTGCTTCGGTGGCCACCCCCGAGACGGGCCCGGAGCCCGTGCCGCGCATACGGCTGGCGCAGCGCCGGCTCATCGGCGACTACGCCGGCTCGGTGGCCTGCGTGCTGTTGCCGGTGCAGGCCGGCGCGTCTGCCGATCCACTGCAACCCCTGCGGGCTTCCGGCGTGATCTGCCTGCGGCGCCAGGGCTCGCAGGCCAGGCCGCTGGGTGCCGCGGACCTGGCATGGCTGGAGCACGCCGCGGCCTTCGCCGCGCCGGTGCTCGGCCTGCTGCGGCAGCGCGAGCGCAGCCTGCGCTGGCGGGTCCAGCAGCGCTGGCGGCGGCTGGGCGGGCGCCGCTCCGTCTGGCTGGCCGGTGCCGGTGCGGCGGCTGGCCTGCTCCTGCTCGGCGGGCTCGGCGCGTGGCCGGTGGCGCACGAGGTGGGTGGCCGGGCGCGCGTGGAGGGCGCCGTGCAGCGCGTGCTCGTCGCGCCGGCGGCGGGGTTCCTCAAGCAGGCCCACGTCCGCCCGGGGGATACCGTGCGTGCGGGCCAGGTCCTGGTGGAACTGGCCGAAGAGGACCTGCGGCTCGAGCAGGAGCGGCTGTCCGCGCAAGCGGTGCAGATCGAAAGCACGCTGGCCGAGGCCAACGCCAAGGCCGACCGCGCGCAGGTGATGATCCAGCTCGCCCGGCTGCGCCAGGCCCAGGCGCAGCTGGCGCTGGTGGATTCGCAGCTCGAGCGCTCGCGCCTGCAGGCCCCCTTCGATGCCGTGGTGGTGCAGGGCGATCTCGGCCAGCGCCTCGGGGCCCCGCTGCAGCAGGGTGAGGAATTGCTGGTCCTGGCGCCGTTGGGCCAGTTCCGCGTGATCGTCGAGGTTGGTGAGGACGACGTCGGCCGCGTGCGCACCGGCCAGTCGGGCGAGTTGATGCTGTCCGCGCTGCCCTGGAAATCGCTGGCGCTGGAGGTGCGCCATGTGTCGCCCATGGCCAAGGCCGTGGAGGGCCGCAACGTCTTCGAGGTCGAGGCCGAGGTGCTGGACCCCCCGGCCGAGTTGCGCCCGGGGCTGTCGGGCAGCGGCCGCGTCGTGGTGGGCGAGCGCGGCCTGGCGACCGGCTGGCTGGCCGACCTCTCCGCCGCCGCGCGGCGCCTGTGGTGGCGCTTGTGGGGATGAGCGCCTGGGCGGCCCTGGCGGCGGACGCCGGCCGCGCCACGCCGCTGCTGTCAGAGCAGTGGTTTCGCGTCGCCGCGCTGCGGCCGCGCCTGCACGACGGCGTGCAGGCCGACCGCATCCTCGTGCGCGGCCAGCCGTGGGTGGTGCTGGCCACGCCCGACGGTCTGCGCCGCGTGCGGCTGGACCCGGCCGCCTACGCGCTGGCCGGTCGCTGCGACGGACGCCTGACGCTGCAGCAGCTGTGGGAGATCCTCCTGCGCGAGCAGCGCGATGACGCGCCCACGCAGGACGAGCTCGTGCTGCACGTGATGCACCTGTACCGCGAGGGCTTCCTGGCATTCGATGCCGAGCCCGACTTCGGCGCCATGACGCCGCTGGACGCCGGCGCCCCGCGCCCCACGCCAGTCAAGCAGGGCTCGCTGCTGGCCTGGCGCTTGCCGCTGGGCAGCCCGCAGCGCTGGCTGCAGCCGCTGCAGCCGCTGGCTCGGCTGCTGTTCAGCCGCGGCGGCGCGGTCGCCTTCGCCTTGCTGATGGTGCTGGGCCTGGCGGCCAGCGTGCAGCAGGCCGGCCTGGTGGCCGACTTCACCGGCCGCTGGCTGCACAGCCCGCACGTCCTGCTGATGACGTGGCTCGTCTTCCCGGTGCTCAAGCTGCTGCACGAAACCGCGCACGCGCTGGCGGTGGCCCGCCACGGCGGCGTCGTGCCGCAGTGGGGCCTCACGCTGCTGGTCTTCACGCCGGTGCCCTACGTCGATGCCAGCGCCGCCGAGGGCTTCGCGGCCCGACGCCACCGCTTCGCCGTCAGTGCCGCTGGCGCCATGGCCGAGCTGTCGGTGGCCGCCCTGGCCATCGCCGCGTCGACGCTGCTGCAGCCCGGGCTGCTGCGCGACCTGCTGCTCGTGGTGTTCATGCTGGGCGCGCTGAGTTCGCTGCTGGTCAACGCCAACCCGCTGTTGCGCTTCGACGGCTACCACGCGCTGTGCGACGTGATGGAGCTGCCCAACCTGGCCTCGCGCAGCGCCCGCCACTGGCGGCAGCTGATCGCCCGCGCCCTGGGCCTGCCGGCAGAGCCGGCGCTTGCCGCCGCCCGCGGCGAGCGTGCGTGGTGGTGGTTCTACGCGCCCGCCTCGCTGGCCTGCCGCATCGTGCTCTCGGTGGGCATCGCCGCCTGGATCGGCGCCCAGCACTTCTGGGCCGGCGTGGCCATCTCCGTGCTGCTGGCATGGGGGCTGGTGCTGCAGCCAGCCCTGCGCGGGCTGCGCGTGCTGGGAGGGCTGCACCTGGAGCCCGAGCGCGCCGGCCGCAGCCGGCGGCGCGTGCTGGCGGCGCTGGCCGCCGTGGCGCTGCTGCTGGCCGTGCCGGTGCCCGACGTGAGCGTGGTGCGCGGGGTCGTGTGGCTGCCCGACGACGCCATGGTGCGTGCGCAGGCCCCGGGCTTCGTCGACGAGGTGCTGGCCCGCGACGGCCAGCCCGTGCGCGCGGGCGACGTTCTCCTGCGGCTGTCCAACCCTGCGCTGCAGGCCGAGGCCATCGACGCCGAGGCGCGGCTGGCCGCGCTGGAGGTGGAACTGCACCAGGCCTACGCCGAAGACTCCGCACGGGCCCAGCGCGTGGGCCAGGAGATCGACGCCGCCACCGCGGCCCGCGATCGCGTCGCCAGTCGTGTGGAGCACCTGCTGCTGCGCGCCCCGGCCGACGGCCGGCTGAGCCTGCCGCACGCGCAAGACCTGCCCGGCCGCCACCTCGCGCAAGGTGCGGTCGTGGGCACGCTGCTGCGCAGCGAGCCCGCCGGCGCCCCCGCCAGTGCCTCCGCCAGTGCCCCCGCCGGTGCCCCCGCCGGCCAATGGCAGGTGCTGGTCGCGATGCAGGCCGAGCAGGCCACCGAACAGGTGGCGCAGCGCGAAGGCGCGATCGCCGTCGACCTCGGCCTGCCGGGCTCGCCTGGCGTCGCCGCCACGCTGCAGCGCGACGCGCGCGCGGCCGGCCGGCAGCTGCCCAGCGCGGCACTGGCCGACCGGTTTGGCGGGCCCATCGTCACCGACCCGGCCGATACCCAAGGCCTTACCGCCGCACGCGACGTGGTGCTGCTGACGCTGTCCGTGCCCGCGCCGCCCGGCGTGGAGCGGCCGCCGGTGGGCAAGCGCGTGTGGGTGCGCTTCGACCACGGCTACCGCGCTCTGGGGGCCTTGCTGGCGCGCCGCGCACAGCAGTCGGTGCTGGTGCACTTCGCGCCGTGGCGCTGAAGGCGGGGTCGCGTGTCCGCGCCGCTGCCGGCACCCTATGTTCAGCGGCCCGACACGCGCGCCGAGGCCTCGCTGGGCCTGGCCGCCTGGCTGGCGCGCCGCCTGCAAGGCCGCGTGCTGCGCGCGCTGGGCGAGCTCGAGTCGCGGCTGGCCGGCCCGGCCCGCCACGCGGGGCCGGCACGCGCCTTGTGGCGGACGCTGCAGGCCGATGCCCCCGGCCACCACGCCCCGGCCGTGGCGCAGGTGGCCCGGCTGCGCGCCGCGCTGCGCCATGACCCGCTCAGGCGCGGGCTGCGCGAGCGCGCCCTGCTCGTGGCCGCGCGCGCCGGCCGTGCCGCGCTTGGCCGCACCCCCTACGAGACGCAGCTGCAGGCGGCGCTGATCATGCTCGACGGCGGCCTGGCCGAGATGGCCACCGGCGAGGGCAAGACCTACGCCGCCGCCCTGGGCGCGGCCGTCTGGGCCCTGGCCGGCCTGCCCGTGCACCTGATGACGGCCAATGACTACCTCGTCGAGCGCGACGCCCGCGAGATGCGCCCGCTGTTCGATGCGCTGGGCCTGAGTGTGGGCCGCGTGGTCGCAACAAGCACGCCCGCCGAGCGCCGGGCCGCCTACGCATGCGATGTGACCTACTGCACCGCGCGCGAGGTGGCCTTCGACCACCTGCGCGACCTGCACCGTGGCGTGGCCTTCCGCAGCGCGCTGCAGCAGCGGCTGGACGGTCTTCAGCAGCAGCTCGCACCGGCCGGCGAGCCGCCGCTGCTGCGCGGCCTGTGGGCGGCGGTGGTCGACGAGGCCGACAGCCTGCTTGTCGACGAGGCCGCGCTGCCGCTGCTGCTGAGCGAGACGCTCGACCCCGCCGGTGGCGGCGCATCGGCAGCGGCGCAGCAGCGCGCCATCGCCTTTCAGTCGCTGGCCCTGGCGCGCGAGCTGCAGCCAGACGAGCACTTCCGGCACGACACCCGCACCGGCCGCGTGGACTGGACACCCGCTGGCGAGGCCCGCGTTGAGGTGCTGGCCTCGGCGCTGAGCGGCGTGTGGTTCAACCGCCGCCACCGGCGCGACCTGCTGGCCAGCGCGCTGCACGCGCTGCACGGGCTGCAGGCCGATCGCGACTACCTGGTCGTCGACCGGGCCGTGAAGCTGCTCGACCCGGTCACCGGCCGCCCGGCCGAGGGCCGGGTGTGGTCACGCGGCTTGCAGGCGGCGGTGGAGATGAAGGAAGGCTGCCCCCTGAGCCCGCCCACCCGCGTGGCCGCGCGCCTGGGCCTGCAGCGCTTCTTCAACCGCTACCTGCACCTGGCGGGCATGAGCGGCACCCTGCACGAGTGCGCTGGCCAGCTGCGCGAGGCCTACGGCTGCCGCGTCGCCGCCGTGCCCCACCGTCTGCCCAGCCGGCTGCAGCGCCTGCCCGACCGTGTGTTCGCCACCGATGCACAGCGTCGCGATGCCGCCGTCCGGCGCGTGCAGCAACTGCAGCGGCGGGGCGTGCCGGTGCTGTTGGCCACGGGCTCGGTGCGGGCCTCCGAGGCCATGAGCGAGGCGCTGGCCGCGGCCGGCATCCCACACGTGCGGCTAGACGCCCGCCACGACGCTGCCGAGGCCGAAGTGGTGGCCCGCGTCGGCAGCGTCGGCGCCGTCACCGTGGCCACCCACATGGCTGGCCGCGGCACCGACATCGTGCTCGGCCCCGCCGTGGCGGCCATGGGTGGCCTGCACGTGCTGTGCTGCCAGGACAACCTCAGCGCACGGCTGGATCGGCAGGTCATCGGCCGCGCCGGCCGCCGCGGCGAGCCCGGCACGGCCGAGGTGTGGCGCGCCCTCGACGCCCCGGCCTGGCAACCGGCCAGTGGCTGGGCGGGCCCGGTGGACCGCTGGCTGCGCGCCGCCTGGCTGCGCGCCCTGGCCCAGGGCCCGAGTCGCGCGCCCGGCCGCCTGGCGCCGCGCTGGTTCGCGTGGCGTCAGTCACGCCACGACGCCCTTCAGTTCCGCCTGCGGCGTGCCGAAATTGATCAGGACCTGCACTGGCAGTACCGCACGGGCCGGTCCCCGACCCAAGAGGATTGACGATGAGCAGCCTTCAGCCCGCACCGAACCCCTGGCCCCGCCGGGGTCGCGTCCCTCCCCGAGGTCTGGGCCGCGTGGCGTGCGGGCTGCTGCTGTCACTGCACGGCCTGGGCGCCAGCCAAGCCCAGGAGCAGGCCAGCGGCGGCCCCGCCAAGGCGCCGCCCACGGTGATTCAGGGCACCTTGTCGTCGCCTGCCCGCAGCGCACCCCCGCGGGCCGTGGCGCCCACGGTCGGCTGCCTCATCAGCCCGAACCGGGTGGCCGACATCGGCTCGCCGGTCACGGGCGTCATCGAGGAAGTGGCCGTCGACGTGGGCGACACGGTGCGTGAGGGCCAGCGGCTCGTCGCGCTGCGCAACGAGGTCGAGAGCGCCGGCGAGCGCGCGGCCCGCGCCCGCTGGAGCATCGAGGCCGAGGTGCGTGCCGCCGAGGCCTCGCTCGAACTGGCGCAGCAGCGCCACGCGCGCTCGCGCGAGCTGCTCGAGCAGGGCTTCATCTCCCCGCTGGCTGTGGAGCAGTCGCACACCGAGCTGCGGCTGGCCGAGCAGAAGCTGGTGCAGAGCCGCAGCCAGCGCACCGTGCTCGCCACCGACCTGGAGGTGGTGCGCGCACAGGTCAACCAGCGCGTGGTGCGCGCGCCCTTTGCCGGCACCATCGTCGAGCGCTACCGCCAGCCCGGCGAGCGCGTGGAAGACCGGCCGCTGCTGCGCCTGGTCTCGCTGGACCCGCTGCGCGTGGACCTGCTGGTGCCCGCCACCCGCTTTGGCCAGTACGCCGCGGGCGACCGGATGCTGCTGCAGCCCGAACTCGCCGGCGTTAAGCCCGTGGCGGCGCAGGTCACGCACGTCGACCGCGTCATCGACGCTGCCAGCAACACGTTCCGGGTGCGCCTGAGCCTGCCCAACCCGCAGCAACGCCTGCCTGCCGGCGTTCGCTGCTCCCTGGTGGAGAGCCCGGCGCCGACCGAGCCCGCGGGCGGGCGCGGCTGAGGGCTTGTGAAGCCTTCGGCTCGCCACCGCGGCCCGCCGCCCGGCAGCCCGGCGCCCAGCGCTGCCCCGCGCCGGGGCTTCGTGATCGAGGCCGTCGAGCCGCGGCTGCTGTACTCGGCCGACTTCGCCGCCGCCTTCACGGGCGGGGCGGCCGGTGTGGGGGGGCTCTTCGACGAACGGCGGCTGGATGCGCCCGCGCTGCAGGCCTCGCTGGTGCAGGCAGCGCCGCGGGCCGAGATCGCGCTCGTCGACGGCCTGCTGCCCGCGGCCGACGGTCGGCTGGCCGAGCTGCAGGCGCGGCGGCAGGCTGGGCAGCCGTTGGAGATCGTGACGCTGAACGCCGCAGACGACGGCATCGCCAAGGCCACCGAGCTGCTGCGCGGCCGCACCGATGTCGGCACGCTGCATCTGCTGTGCCGCACGGTGGATGGCACGCTGCAACTCGGGCGCACCGCGCTGGATGCGCCGACCCTGCTGGCGCGGGCCGGCGAGCTGGCGGCCTGGGGCCAGGCCCTGGCGCCGGGCGCGCAGCTGGTGCTGCCGGGCAGCCCCGAGGCCGCGGCCGGCCTGGCCGCGCTCACCGGCGCCGACGTGGCCATGGCCGCGCCGCGGGCACTGATCGTCGTGGCGGCGAACCTGCCCGACAGCGCGCAGCTGGTGGCCGGCCTGAGGGCGTCGAGCCCCGGCCACACCGAGGTGCTGATGCTCACCGCCGACCGCGATGCGCTGGCGCAGATCGGCGAGCGGCTGGCGCAGGCCGAGCGCCCTTTCGACGCCGTGCACCTGGTCAGCCACGCCTCGCCGGGGCGCGTGGACCTGGGCACGAGCGTCGGCGACCGCTGGCTCGACGAAGCCACCTTGCAGGCCCGTCACGAGGAACTGGCGCGCTGGAGCACCGGCTTCACGGCCGACGGCGACCTGCTGCTTTACGGCTGCGACCTCGCCGGCTCCGCCGCGGGCGAGCGGCTGCTGGCGGGCCTGGGCCATGCGCTGGGCGTGGACGTGGCCGCCAGCAGCGACACCACCGGCGCGGCCGCGCAGGGGGGCGACTGGGCGCTGGAGGTCCGCCTGGGCGAGGTCGCGCCGGGTGCCCCGCTGGCCGCGACGGCCTGGACCTCGACGCTGGCCAGCGTGACAGCCAACGTCTTCACCGATGTCGTCGACGGCAACACATCGTCGATCAGCGCGCTGATCGCCAGCCCGGGAGCGGACGGCGGCATCTCGCTGCGCGAGGCGGTGCTGGCAGCGAACGCTACGGGCGCCAGCGACATCGTCACGCTGGGGGCCGGAACCTACATCTTGAGCAGCCCGTTGACCGTGACACAGCCCCTCGAGATCGTGGGCGCGGGTACGAGCCAGACCTTCATCGCCGGGGGCACGACGCGGCTGCTCGCCAGCCCGGCCAATGCCTTGCAACTGCGGCAGCTCGCGCTCAACGATGCGCCCACGGTCTCCGCGCCGACATCTTTTCTATTCAGCGAGGACACCGCCGGTAACCTCCTGTACACCGGCACGCCCTTTGCCGACGTAGACAGCACCAACCTCACCGTCACGCTCTCCATCGCCGACGGCACCATCACTGGCAACGCCGGCACCGGGATCACGGTGGGCGGCACGGGCACCGCGCGCACTTTCTCGGGCACGACGGCCAACCTCAACAACTACTTCACCACTGCAGGCAGGATCACCTACGCCGGTGCGCTCAATGCCAACGGTGTGCGCACGCTGACCACCGCGGTGTCCGACGGCAATCTGTCGGCCTCAGCCGACAGCACGGTCAACATCACGCCGGTCAACGATGCGCCCACCGTCTCCGCGCCGACACCTTTTCTATTCAGCGAGGACACCGCCGGTAACCTCCTGTACACCGGCACGCCCTTTGCCGACGTAGACAGCACCAACCTCACCGTCACCCTTTCCATCGCCGACGGCACCATCACAGGCAACGCCGGCACCGGGATCACGGTGGGCGGCACAAGCACCGCGCGCACTTTCTCGGGCACGACGGTCAACCTCAACAACTACTTCACCACCGCAGGCAACATCAGCTACACCGGTGCGCTCAATGTCAACGGCACGCGCACGCTGACCACCGCGGTGTCCGACGGCGGCCTGTCGGCGTCAGCCACCAGCACGGTTGACCTCGCGTCGGTCAACGACGCACCAACGATCCTGGCACCCACCGGCGTCTTGGGCGGTCACCAGGACCAGCCCACGCAATTCGCCAGCATCCTGAACCGCATCGAAGTGGCGGACATCGACGCCGGAGGCTCCGCCGTGCGCGTGTCGATCACGGGTTCAGGCGGCGCCCTCTTCAGTGTCGGCTCCATCAGCGGCCTCACCTTCACGGTCGGCGATGGCACGAGCGACCCCACCGCCACTTTCTCCGGCACGCTCGCCAGCTTGAATGGCGCACTGCAGAGCTTGAGTCTGCAGCCTGCCGCCGGCTTCACCGGGCTGGTGGCCGTCACGGTCGAGGTCAACGATCTGGGGAACTCAGGTCTGGGCGGTGCGCTGCTTGCGGTGGCGAACTTCGACGTGAACTTCGTGGCGAACAGCAAGCCCGTGCTGCAGCTGAGCAGCTCCATCCCGAACTACGTCGAAAACGCTCCGGCTCTGGCTCTCGATCCTGCCCTCGTCCTGAGCGATGCGGACGACACCAACCTGACGCGGGCCGTGGTGGAAATCACCAGTGGGCTGCACACCGACGATCGCTTGACGGTGGCACCTGTTGCAGGCATCACGTCCAGCTACAACGCGGCAACCGGCGTGCTAACCCTCACCGGGAGCGCCAGTGTCGGCGACTATCAGGCTGCCCTGCGGACGGTGGCCTTCAGCAGCACCAGCGACCATCCGACGCAGTCCAGCGCCACCCGGTCCCTGCGGTGGTTTGTCGAGGACTCGGTGAGTGCAAGCCTCATCCAAAACTCCTCATTGACGATCACGGCCGTCAACGATGCGGCGGCCGGCTCGAATTCGACGGTCACACTCTCCGAAGATGCGACGAGCACGCTGAACGCGGGGAACTTCGCCATCACCGACATCGACGGCAACAGCTTGTCTGGCGTCGTCATCTCCACCTTGCCGATGGCGGGCAGTCTCACGCTGAACGGGGTCGCGGTCGGGGCCGGCCAGGAAGTGAGCCTGGCGAACATCAACGCCGGGCAGCTGAGGTTTGCGCCGGCGCCCAACGCCAATGGCACGGGCTACGCCAGCTTCACCTTCCAGGTGCGCGACAACGGCGGCACCGCCAGTGGCGGGGTGGACCTGGACCAGACACCCAACACGCTGACCTTCAACGTCACGCCGGTCAACGACGCACCCACGATCACCAACGGCGCGCTTTACAGCCTTCCCACCACCAACGAGGACACCAACTCCTCATCTGTTCTCGCTTCTGCGATCCTCACCGATGCCAATTGGGCTGATATCGACGCCGGCGCCGCCAGCGGTCTTGCCATCACCAGCACCACGGGTCTCGGCACCTGGCAGTTCTCCACCAATGGCAGCACCTGGACCAATTTCGGCAGCGTCTCCGCCTCCAATGCCCTGCTGATCACCGCCGCCACCCAGGTGCGTTATGCCCCCGACGTGAAGAACGGTGAGACCGCCACCTTCTCCTTCCGCGCCTGGGACACCACCACGGGCAGCGCCGGCAGCAAGGTGAACCCCGGCGTCGGTGGTGGCACATCCGCCTTCTCCACGACCACCAGTTCCGTCCAGATCTTTGTCTCCAGCGTCAACGACGCCCCGGGGTTCAACAGCGGCGGCACCGTGCCGGCCGTTGCCGAGGACACCACCTCTCCCACTGGTGCAGCCCTGTCCTCGCTTGGCATCAGTGCCACCGATGTGGACATCGGCAGCAGCAATGCCGGCTACGCAATCATTGCCAACAGCGCCAACAGTTCCACCCAGGGCACCTGGCAGTACTCCACCAACAGCGGCACCACCTGGTTTGCCATCGGCAGCGTCAGCGACGGCAGCGATGCCCTGGCGCTTTCAGCCGCCACGCTGGTGCGGTTCGTGCCGGTGGCCAACTTCAACGGCACCCCGCCTGCGCTCTCGATCCGCGCCCTCGACAACACCTACACCGATGGCTTCTCCAGCACGGACGCCAGCGAATCCAGGGTCACCGTCAACACCACAACCAACGGTGGCATCACCGCCATCTCCAGCGCCACCGCAACGATCAGCACCTCGATCACCGCCGTCAATGACGCACCGATCGCATCAGGTGCCGCGACTCTCTCCGCGGTCAATGAGGACACCACCAATCCCGCAGGCGGCAGCGTCACGTCCTTGTTCGGCGGCACCTTCTCTGACACGGCCGACGTGGTCAGCGGTGGTTCGTCGGCCAACACCCTGCGCGGTGTGGCCATCACCGCCAATGCGGCTACCGCCGATCAGGGCACCTGGCAATGGAACAACGCCGGCACCTGGACCAGCATCGCCACCAGCCTCAGCAACGGCACCAGCCTTTTCATCACGGCGACCACCAGCGTGCGCTTCCTGCCGGCTGCCAACTACAACGGCACCCCTGGCGCCCTCACGGCCCGGCTGGTCGATACCTCGATTGCCGCCCCCACCAACGGCTCCACGCTCGACGTCTCCACCAACGGCGGCACCTCCGCCTTCTCAGCGAACACCGTTGCCCTCTCTACCTCGATCACCGCCGTCAACGACGCACCGGTCCGCACCGCTGGTTCCTTGACCCCCGTCGATGTCCAGGAGGATTCCGCCAACAGTGTCGCCGTTTCCCTCGGTCTCTCCGCCCTCAGTTACGGACCGGGCGGCGGCGCCGATGAAGCCTCCCAGACGCTCACCTACACGATCACAGCCATCCCCTCGTTCATCACCGTCTGGAACGGCGGCAGCCAGATCACAGCCAACACCACCCTGTCACTGGAAGCGCTGCGCGGCCTCACCTACAGAACCATTGCCGATGCCAATGGCACCGCCAACCTCACCTGGACCGTGGTCGACAACGGCGGTACGGCCAACGGCGGCGTCAACACCCGCACCGAAAACCTGGCCATCGCCGTCGATGTGGTCAACGACGCCCCGGTGGCCACGGGCACCTCCGCGCTGGCCGCCATTGACGAAGACACCTCTGCCCCGACCGGTGCTTCCGTCAGGTCTCTCTTCCTGCCCAACTATGACAACAGCATCGATGGCGTGGGTGCATCGACTCTGGAGGCCGTTGCCATCGTGGGCAATTCCGCCACCGCGGGCCAGGGGCGGTGGCAGTACTCGGCCAATGCCGGATCGAGCTGGTCCGACGTGCCGACCTCCGGGCTTTCGGACACCTCGGCCCTGGTGCTGCCGGCCCTCAACGACACCTATCGGCTGCGATTCCTGCCGGCGGCGGACTACAACGGGACGCCGGGCACGCTGACCGTGCGGCTGGCGGATGGATCAGCTAGCGGAACCCTGGGCTTCAGCCCCTCGGCCGATCTGAGCCTCCGCGTTGGGGGGACCGGAGACTGGTCGGCCGGCACCGTTCCGCTGTCCACCAGCATCACGGCCATCAACGACCGCCCCGTGGCCAGCGGCAACGCCATGCTCGCGGCCGTGCCGGAAGACACGCTGTCGCCGCCTGCCGTGTCGGTGGCGTCGCTCTTCGCTGCGAACTTCAGCGACTCGCGCGATGGTGCGCTTGCCACGGCCCTGGCCGGCGTGGCGGTCACGGGCAACGCGGCCACTGCGGCACAGGGTGCGTGGCAGTACTCCTCCGACGGAACGGCCTGGACGGCCGTGCCGACCTCCGGCCTGTCGGACTCAGCGGCGCTCGTGCTGCCTGCCACGCACTTCCTGAGGTTCATGCCGGTCGCCGACTACAACGGCACGCCCGGCGCGCTGACCGTCCGGCTGGCAGACAGTTCGCAGGGCAGCCTGTTGTTGAACACCGGCCGCGACCTCTCCGCGGCCCTCGGTGCCAACGGCATCTGGTCGGGCGCCACCGTGAGCCTGGGCACCAGCATCACGGCCGGCAATGACGCACCCACTGTGACCGCGATCGCGAGCCAGACGATCGCCGAGGACTTGAACACGGGTGCGCTTCACTTCACGGTAGGCGACCCGGAGACGGCAGCAGCCTCGCTGGTGGTGACCGCCACGAGCAGCAACACGACGCTCGTGCCCAACGTCAACGTGGTGCTGGGTGGCAGCGGGGCCTACCGAACGGTGACAGTGACGCCGGTGGGCAACGCGAGCGGCACGACGACGATCACGTTGAACGTGAGCGATGGCACCGCCACCACGCCGATGAGCTTCGACGTGACGGTGAATTCGGTCAATGACGCGCCGACGCTGGCCAACCCGATCGCCAATCAGGCCGCCACCGAGGACAGCGTCTTCACCTTCACGCTGCCAGCGAACACCTTCGCCGATGTCGATGCTGGCGACACGCTGAACTACACCGCGACCCTTGCCGATGGCTCGCCTTTGCCGGCCTGGCTCGCTTTCGACGCCGCCACCCGCAGCTTCAGCGGCACGCCGGCCAATGGCGATGTGGGTCTGGTCGAGATCAGGGTGACGGCCGCCGACGCTGCCGGCGCGCAGGCCAGTGGCAGCTTCACGCTGAGCGTCGCCAATACGAACGATGCGCCGACGCTGGGCGTGGCGATCGCCAACCAATCCGCCAACGAGGACAGCGTGTTCACCTTCACGCTGCCGGCGAACACCTTCGCCGATGTCGACCTGGGCGACACGCTGAACTACACCGCGACCCTTGCCGATGGCTCGCCGCTGCCGGCCTGGCTCG
>JAIYDH010000110.1 GCA_027487585.1 Rubrivivax sp. | reverse complement strand
CGTCGGGCTCCACCAGCACCAGCTCGAAGCCGTGCTCGCGCGCCAGGCTTTCGGCGATGTAGAGGTCGGTGGGGAAGTTGCTGCGTTCGCTGAGGATGACGCGGCGGGTGTCGTGGGAAGCGGGCGGCGCGTCCTGCTTCACGATCAACAGCGCCGCCGCCAGCACCTTGAACAGGTTCACGCTGGTGGAGTCGGCCACCACCAGCTCGCCCGGCCCGGCACCCACCAGCCGCGCGATCTTGTCGCCCACGCGCGCCGGCAGCGCCATCCAGCCGGCACTGTTCCAGCTGCGGATGAGGCCCTGGCCCCACTCCTGTTCCACCACCTGCTGCACGCGCGCGGCGGTGCTGCGCGGCAGCACGCCCAGCGAGTTGCCGTCGAGGTAGATCAGGCCCTCGGGGATGTGGAACTGCCCGCGCAGCGGGGCCAGCGGGTCGGCGGCGTCGAGCGCCAGGGCATCTTGTCGGGTCATGTCAGCAATCGGTTCATGTCAGTTCCCTCAGCACGGCGCGCACGGGGGATGCGCAGGCCTGGCTCAGCTTCAGGGGCAGGGCGATCAGCTCATAGTCGCCTTCGGGCACGCCGTCCAGGCACAGGTTCTCCAGCACGCGCAGGCCACGCTGGCGCAGCACCTGGTGGGCGTCGAGGGTCTTGCTGCTGGCGGGGTCGACGCTGGCGCTGTCGATGCCCACCAGCAGCACGCCGGCATCGGCCAGCGCACCGAGTGTGGCCGGGTGGAAGGCGGGCAGATCGTCGTCGAAGCGCTCGGCCGGGAAGTGCTCGTAGCAGCGCACCAGCACCCGCGGCGGCAACCCGTGCAGTGCGTGGGCCAGGTGCGCCAGCGTCACCAGCGGCCCGCAGCCGATGGCGTGGATGACGCGACAGGGGCCGAGGTAGGGCTCGAGCGGCACCTCGCCGATGGCGGCGCCGGCGTCGTCGTAGTGCAGCGGGGCGTCGGCATGGGCGCCGATGTGCGGGCTGAGGGTGAGGGCGCTCACGTTCACCGGGCAGCCCGGGCCGATGCGCGCCACCCACTGCTGCGTGTAGGCGGTGTCGCCCGGGAACACCGGCGCGCCCGGGCCCACCGGCGGGGAGATGTCCCAGAACTTGCGGTCGGCCATGGCGGGCATCATAGGTGCGGCCCCGCGTTGACAGCCGCGGCCCGGGCTTCGAACATGCCGCATGGCAGCCGAAGCTCCAACGCAAGCCAGCGCCCACGTCGACCGTTTTGCGCTGGAACGCCTGCCGCCGGCCGCGGCGCTGCCCGAGTTCGTGTTCGACGGACTCGGGCTGCAACTGCCGCCGCGGCTGAACGCCACCGCCGCGCTGCTCGATGCCGCCGTGGTGCGCGGCCTGGGCGAGCAGCCCTGCCTGCTGGGCGAGGGCGTGGCCTGGAGCTACGCGCAGACACAAGCCCAGGTCGACCGCATCGCCGGCGTGCTGGTGCGCCAGCTCGGCCTGGTGGCCGGCAACCGCGTGCTGCTGCGCGGCGCGAACACCCCGATGCTCGCAGCCTGCATGCTGGCGGTCATGAAGGCCGGCGGCATTGCCGTGGGCACGATGCCCATGCTGCGCGCCCGCGAGCTGGCCACGATCATCGACAAGGCCCAGATCAGCCACGCCCTGTGCGATGCCCGTCTGGCGGACGAGCTGGCCGCGGCACGCCAACTCTGCCCCAGCCTGCACACCGTGCGCCACTACGGCACGCCGGCCGCGCCGGGCGAGCTGGAAGCCGCGGCCGCCCGCGAGCCCGACCACTTCGAGCCCGTCGACACCGCCGCCACCGACGTGGCGCTGCTGGCCTTCACCAGCGGCACCACCGGCGTGCCCAAGGGCACGATGCACTTCCACCGCGACCTGCTCGCTGCCTGCGCCTGCTGGCCGCCGCACGTGCTGCGCGCACAAGCGAGTGACCGCTTCATTGGCAGCCCGCCGCTGGCCTTCACCTTTGGCCTGGGCGGCCTGCTGCTGTTTCCGCTGGCGGTGGGCGCCAGCACCGTGCTGCTGGAGAAGGCCTCACCCGAGGCGCTGCTGCCGGCGGTTGCGCGCTTCGGCGCCACGGTGTGCGTGACGGCGCCCACGTCGTACCGCGCGATGGCGGCGCTGGTGGCGCAGCACCCCGTGCCGACGCTGCGCAAGTGCGTCAGCGCCGGCGAGGCGCTGCCCGCGGCCACACGCACGCTGTGGCGCCAGGCCACCGGCGTGGAGATCATCGACGGCATCGGCTCCACCGAGATGTTCCACATCTTCATCTCGGCGCGCGAAGACCAGGCCCGCGGCGGTGCCACCGGCCTGCCGGTGCCCGGCTACCGCGCCGCCATCCTGGGCGACGACGGCCGCGAGCTGCCGCCCGGCCAGGTAGGCCGCCTGGCGGTGAAGGGCCCCACCGGCTGCAAGTACCTCGACGACCCGCGCCAGGCTCAGTACGTGCAAGACGGCTGGAACCTCACCGGCGACGCCTACCTGGTGGACCCCGTCGACGGCCAGTTCGTCTACCAGGCGCGCACCGACGACATGATCGTCTCCGGCGGCTACAACATCGCCGGCCCCGAGGTCGAGGCGGCGCTGCTGCTGCACCCGGCCGTGGCCGAGTGCGGCGTGGTCGGCGCGCCCGACGAGGCCCGTGGCATGGTCGTGAAGGCCTTCGTGGTGCTCAAGCCCGGCCACGAGGGCAGTGCGGAGATGGCCGCGGCGCTGCAGGACTTCGTCAAGCAGACCATCGCGCCCTACAAGTACCCGCGGGCCGTGGTGTTCCGCTCCAGCCTGCCCCGCACCGAGACCGGCAAACTGCAGCGCTTTCGCCTGAAGCAGGAGCCTGAAGCGGGATCTTGAGGGCTCAGTCTGAACCGGCTGCCGGCTTGAGCCCGAACAGCTCGGCCATGGCAGCGCGGTACTGCGCGCGGCCGAGCGAGTTGGTGTTGTGGTGCGAGCCGCCTTCCACCAGCACAAAGCGCTTGGGCTCGGCGGCCTGCTCGTAGAGGCGCCGGCCGAGCTCGGGCCGGATCAGCCGGTCTTCGCTGCCGTGCACCACCAGCACCGGCGCGCCGACCTGCCCGATGCGCTCGCCGGCCTCGAAGCGCTGCGTGATCAGCGGCCCCACCGGCAGCCAGCCCCACTTGAAGGTGGACACCACCTCGCGGATCGACGGGAAGCTGCCCTCGACGATGAGCCCGCGCTCGTCGGCCACCCGCGCGGCCAGGTTCACGGCGATGGCGCCGCCCAGCGAGTGGCCGAACACGTAGCGCGGCGACTGCGGGTGCTGCGTGGCCAGCCAGCGCCAGGCGGCCAGCGCGTCCTCGGTGGCTTCGGCCTCGCCGGGCAGCAAGGGGCTGCTCTGGCCGAAGCCGCGGTAGTCGATGCCCAGCACGGCAAAGCCGAGCTCGTGCATGCGGCGCATACGGTTGGCGCTGCTGCGCACGTCCCAGCGCGCGCCGTGCAGGTACAGCAGCACCGGGGCATCGGCGGCGGGCTGCGGCAGCCACAGGCCGTGCAGTCGCACGGGTGCTTCTGCGCCGGCGGGGCGGTGCTCGATCCACACGTCCTGCAGTCCCTCGGCCGCGGCGCCGCCCCAGCTGCGCGTGCCGGGCTGGAAGATCCACTCGCGCTGCTTCTCGTCGAGCGTGGCGCAGCCGGCCTGCAGCCCGATGGCGACGGCCACGGCCAGCGCCAGCAGCAGGCCGCGGCGCACGGGGTGGCGGGGAAGTCGCAGATTCATGGTCGTGGCAGGCGCCATCTTGTCATCGGCCGTCGTCCCGCTGCCGCCGCGGGGCCTTGCCCCGGGGCGCGCCCCCTTGCGGGCACCGTGGTTTGCAGACTAGGCTCAAAGCCCACGCGACACAGGAGTGGCTGATGAAGACGGTGTCCGAACTGCTGAAGGCCCGCGACGGCACGCTCTGGCATGTGCGCCCGGAAGACTCGGTGTTCGCTGCGCTCGAGCTGCTGGCGCAGCACGATGTCGGCGCGCTGGTCGTGATGGACGGTGGGCGGCTGGTGGGCGTGGTCAGCGAGCGCGACTACACCCGCAAGGTGGCGCTGCAGGGCCGCAATTCGCGCACCACCACGGTGGCTGACATCATGACGCGCCACGTCTACACCGTGACGCCCGAGACGCGCACGCAGGTCTGCATGGCCTTGCTCAGCGAAAAGAAGATCCGCCACCTGCCGGTGCTCGACGGCCACACGGTGCTGGGCATGATCTCCATCCGCGACATCATGGACGACATCATTGCCGACCGCGAGGCGACGATCGCCCAACTCGAGAGCTACATCCACTCCTGAGCGCCCTCGCGGTTGGCCCCAGCACCTTCGCGCGGGCTGACACGCGCTCGAGGCCAACGCCGTGGCGGTGGGCCTGACAGGGGCGCTGGTCACGGTGTTCGTGTACCCCTTGCCCATTCCAAGATCGAGGCCGGCAAGCTGACGCTCGCGCAGTTGCCCACATCGCTGCACTCGCTGGCGATGTCGGCAGCGGCGCTGTTCCGCGACCGCGCCGAGACCCAGTCACTGGCGCTGATGCTTGAGATCGAGCCTGACGTGCCCGACGGCGTGCTGGCCGAAGGCCCGCGCCTGAGGCAGGTGCTGCTGAACCTGCTGTCCAACGCAGTGAAGTTCACCGAGCGCGGCGGCATCACGTTGCGGCTGCCGCTGCAGCCGCGCGAGCCGTACGCCGGGCCCATGCGCTTCGAGGTGCAGGACAGCGGCGTCGGAATCCAGGCCGACGAACTTGAGCGCGTGTTCCTGCCGTTCACGCAGCTCGGCGGCACGCGCGCGCCTGAGCGGCGGCGCCGGCCTCGGCCTGTCGAACATCCAGCGCATCACCGAGGCGATGGGTGGGCGCATCGACGTCAACCGCCTCATTGGCAACGAGATGCTGCGCCGCTTCGGGCTCGGCGTGAAGGTGGCGCACGACGGTGCACAGGCGCTGCCGTTGCTGGAGCAGCACCGCGTCGATCGGGTGCTGATGGACATCGGCATGCCGGTGCTCGACGGCCACGAGGCGAAGTGGCAGCTGCACGAGCGCGAAATCCGCCTGAAGCTGCCTTGTGTGCCCGTTCGGCGGCTGCGAACACCCGTTCGCAGGCCGCAAACACCCGTCCGCCGGTCGCAAGCACCTGTTCGCGGGGCCGAAAACACCCGTTCGCGCTGAGCCTGTTGAAGCGCTGTTGGAGGACGACAGGCAGGGCTTCGACAAGCTCAGCCCGAACGGGCGTCAGCTCGGGTGGCGGTGCTGCTGCAGCATCAGCAGCCCGTCGAAAATCAGGCTGTCGATGACCTCGAATTTCAGGTCGGTGATGCCCGAGAGCTTCTGCGCCGCGCCGCCCGTCATCAGCAGCATCGGCTCGGCGCCGGTGCGCTCGCGCAGGCGGCGGGCCTGGCGCTCCACCGCGCCGGCCATCGCGTTGCTGCCGCCACTCATCAACGCGTCGGACGTGTTGGTGGGGAAATCCACCACCTCGCCCGTGGGCACTTTCAGGCCGGCGGTGCCGATTTCGAGCGCGCGCTGCATCAAGCCGAAGCCGGGCAGGATGAGGCCACCGAGAAAACGGCCCGAGGCATCGAGCGCGTCCACCGTGACGCAGGTGCCGACCATCACCACCAGCGCTGGCCGCGCCGGGCCGCGCTGCAGCAGGTGCCAGCGCGCGCCGGCCAGCGCCACCCAGCGGTCGGCGCCCAGGCGGGCGGGGTGGTCGTAGCCGTTGGTGAGGCCGGCTTCCTCGGGCTTGGCCACCACCCAGTGCGCGTCGAGATCCCAGAGCTCCATCTGCTGCTCGACGCGGCGGCGCACGTGGTCGCCGGCGACGATGCAGCCGAGCATGGCCTGCGGCACTGGCAGCGCGCGCCAGTGGCGCTCAGCCAGCTCGTCGATGGTCTCCAGGAACACCGCGCCCTGGTGCAAGGGGGTGCTGTCGGGCCGAGGCTCGCTGTAAAGCGCCCACTTCAGCCGCGTGTTGCCCGTGTCGATGGCCAGAAACATGGGCGCCAAGGCTAGCAGGGCCAGCGAGGGTGTCCATGGCATGATCGCGAATTGACGTTTACGTCAACGTCAACGAGACCCAAACCCGAGAGCAAGAGACAAGCCGAAAGGACTGGCTGCGCCATGACCGACCTCTCCGCCGATGCCCGGGCGCTGGCCGCCTACCGGCCCACGAACAAGGTGCGTTTCGTCACCGCCGCGAGCCTGTTCGACGGCCACGACGCCGCCATCAACATCATGCGGCGGCTGCTGCAGGGCATGGGTGCCGAGGTCATCCACCTCGGCCACAACCGCAGCGTCGACGAGGTCGTGACGGCCGCGCTGCAGGAAGACGTGCAGGGCATCGCCATCAGCAGCTACCAGGGCGGGCACGTCGAGTACTTCAAGTACATGGTCGAGCTGCTGCGCGAGCGCGGCGGTGGCCACATCCAGGTGTTTGGCGGCGGTGGTGGCGTCATCGTGCCGGCCGAGATCGCCGAGCTGCAGGGCGCTGGCGTGGCCCGCATTTACAGCCCCGAGGACGGCCAGCGCATGGGCCTGGCCGGCATGATCGGCGAGATGCTGATGCGCTGCGACAGCGATCTCACGGCGCATGCCCCGCGCGACGCCACGGCGCTGCAGGGCCACACGCCCGCGGCCTGGCGCGCACTGGCGCAGGCCATCACGGCGCTCGAGAACGGCCGTGCGCCGGCTGAGTTGAAGGCGTCGATGCAGGCCGCGGCCCGCCCGGTGCCCGTGCTGGGCATCACCGGCACCGGTGGCGCCGGCAAGAGCAGCCTCACCGACGAGCTGATCCGCCGCCTGCGGCTGGACCAGGACGATGCGCTGCGCATCGCCGTCATCAGCATCGACCCCAGCCGGCGCAAGAGCGGCGGCGCGCTGCTCGGCGACCGCATCCGCATGAACGCCATCCAGCCCTGGGCCGGCGGGCCGCGCGTCTTCATGCGCAGCCTGGCCACGCGCGACTTCGGCAGCGAGATCAGCCAGGCCCTGCCGGATGTGCTGACGGCCTGCAAGGCCGCGGGCTTCGACCTCATCGTCGTCGAGACCTCCGGCATCGGCCAGGGCGACGCTGCCATCGTGCCGCTGGTCGATGTGCCGGTGTACGTGATGACGCCGGAGTTCGGCGCCGCCAGCCAGCTCGAGAAGATCGACATGCTCGACTTCGCCGAGTTCGTGGCCATCAACAAGTTCGACCGCAAGGGCGCGGCCGACGCGCTGCGCGACGTGGCCAAGCAGGTGCAGCGCAACCAGGAGGCCTGGACGACCTCGCCCGACAAGATGCCGGTGTTCGGCACCATGGCCAGCCGCTTCAACGACGACGGCGTGACGGCGCTGTACCAGGCGTTGAAGCCCCGTTTGGCCGCGCTGGGCCTCGCGCTGCAGCCGGGCCGGCTGCCGCTGGTGGCCACTCGCCACAGCACTCAGGGCCGGCCGATCGTGCCGCCGGCGCGGGTGCGCTACCTGGCCGACATCGCCGACAGCGTGCGCGGCTACAAGCGGCGCGCCCTGGCGCAGGCCGCGCTGGCGCGCGAGCTGCAGCAGCTGCGCGAAAGCGCCCGCATGCTGGCCGAGGCCAACCCCGACAAGCACCGCGCCCGCGAGGCCCTGGGCGAGCTGGCCGTGCGGCGCGAAGAGCAGCTGCAGCCGGCCTCGCGCCAGCTGCTGGCGCAGTGGCCGGCCATGCAGCAGGCCTATGCCGGCGACGAGTACGTCGTGAAGATCCGCGACAAGGAAATCCGCACTGGCCTCGTGCACACCACGCTGTCGGGCAGCAAGATCCGCAAGGTGGCGCTGCCGCGCTACGACTGCCATGGCGAGCTGCTGAAGTGGCTGCTGCTCGAAAACGTGCCGGGCAGCTTTCCGTACACCGCCGGCGTGTTTGCCTTCAAGCGCGAGGGCGAGGACCCGACGCGCATGTTCGCCGGCGAGGGCGACGCCTTCCGCACCAACCGCCGCTTCAAGGTGGTGAGCGCGGGGCTGCCGGCCAAGCGCCTGAGCACGGCCTTCGACAGCGTCACGCTGTACGGCAACGACCCCGACCTGCGGCCCGACATCTACGGCAAGGTCGGCAACTCGGGCGTGAGCATCGCCACGCTCGACGACATGAAAGTGCTGTACTCGGGCTTCGAGCTCACGAACCCCAGCACCAGCGTGAGCATGACGATCAACGGCCCGGCGCCGACGATCCTGGCGATGTTCATGAACACCGCCATCGACCAGAACCTCGACAAGTTCCGTGCTGACAACGGCCGCGAGCCAACGGCCGACGAAGCCGCCAAGGTGCGTGCCTGGACGCTGGCCAATGTGCGCGGCACGGTGCAGGCCGACATCCTGAAAGAAGACCAGGGCCAGAACACCTGCATCTTCAGCACCGAGTTCAGCCTCAAGGTGATGGGCGACATCGCCGAGTACTTCGTGCACCACGACGTGCGCAACTTCTACTCGGTCAGCATCTCGGGCTATCACATCGCTGAGGCCGGGGCCAACCCGATCAGCCAGCTGGCCTTCACGCTGAGCAACGGCTTCACGTTCGTGGAGGCCTACCTCGCGCGCGGCATGCACATCGACGACTTCGCGCCCAACCTGAGCTTCTTCTTCAGCAACGGCATGGACCCGGAGTACACCGTGCTCGGCCGCGTGGCGCGCCGCATCTGGGCGGTGGCGATGCGCGAGCGCTACGGCGCCAACGAGCGCAGCCAGAAGCTGAAGTACCACATCCAGACCAGCGGCCGCAGCCTGCACGCGCAGGAGATCGCCTTCAACGACATCCGCACGACGCTGCAGGCACTGATCGCGGTGTACGACAACTGCAACAGCCTGCACACCAACGCGTATGACGAGGCCATCACCACGCCTACTGAGGAGAGCGTGCGCCGCGCGATGGCCATCCAGCTGATCATCAACCGCGAGTGGGGCCTGGCGAAGAACGAGAACCCGAACCAGGGCGCCTTCGTCATCGACGAGCTCACCGAGCTGGTGGAAGAAGCGGTGCTGGCCGAGTTCGAGAAGATCGCCGAGCGCGGCGGTGTTCTGGGCGCGATGGAAACGGGCTACCAGCGCGGCAAGATCCAGGAAGAGAGCATGCACTACGAGATGCTCAAGCACACGGGCGAGCTGCCCATCATCGGCGTCAACACCTTCCGTTCGCCGGCGGGTGATGCGCTGCCGCAGCAGATCGAGCTCGCGCGCAGCACCGAGGCCGAGAAGCAGAGCCAGCTGCAGCGCCTGGCCGACTTCCACCAGCGCCACGCGGCCGCGGCGCCGGCCCAGCTGGCGCGGCTGCGGCAGGCGGTCATCGAAGACCGCAACGTGTTCGAGGTGTTGATGGACGCGGTGCGCGTGTGCAGCCTGGGCCAGATCACCAGCGCGCTCTTCGAGGTGGGCGGACAGTACCGGCGCAGCATGTAGCGCTCGGTGCTGCCCCCACGCCTGCCCGGGGCGGGCCAGGTCGCTCGGGCAGAATCACGCGAGATCACGGATGGAGGTGCGTCCGGCCAGGGCAACGGCCCGCGCCCCGCAACCAGGGAGAAGGCATGGTCATGCCCTGGGGCCTTGTCGGCCCCGCGTTCGATTACCCCACGCCCTACGCAGTCGAGAACCGCATCCTGCTGGTGCGCGGGTGCGCCTTGCTGCTGCTGGCGCTGGTGCTGACCTTGCTCGTCAGCTTTCGCCCCGTGCCGATGTTGCTGGCTGCGGCGCTGTTTGCTGTGCTGGGTATCGTCAATCTGGTGCGAGCCAGCGGCCAGCGGCGGCTGCTGCTCGAGCCCGGGCAGCCCGCGTCGCTGACCAGCGAAGTGCTCCGCGAAGCCCAGGGCGCCAGCCCCGGCGCGGCCTGGCTGCAACGGGCATTGCTCAACGGGGCGCCCGAACCGATGGCGGTCGAAGGCCCCTGGCGATCGTGGCTGTTGCGGCTGGCGCCTGACCTGGGCCACTGGCCACGGCCGCTGCACGCCTATCTCGGGCGGCGGCTGTACCACACGCTGTTGTGCGCGGGCTTGCTGGTCGTGCTGGCGCCGGCGTGCTGGATGGCCACGCCCGAGGCGGCGGCAGTGGCCTCGATCGGCCTCGGGTCCATCGTCGTGGGCGTGGTCGGTGCCAGTGCGCTGATCCCGCAGCGCAAGGTCGCCGGGCCACTGGTGCTGGTCGGGTGGCTGCTGCTGGGCTTGCTGGTTGCGGCCGCCGCCGTGCTTGCCGTGCCGAAGCTGCCCGACCAGACCCTGCTGAAACTGCTCGTGCCGCTGGCCCTGCCCGTGGCGCTGGCCTCGCTGCTGTGGGGCTTGCTGATCGTGGAGTTCATGGCCCTGCTGGCCGGGCGTGCGCAACTGGTGCCGGTGGCTGTTGGCCGCATCAACATCCACGACCGCGAGCTGAGCCCCGATGCCGAACTGGGCGCCTTCGTCAAGGAGTTCGACCTGGAACTGCATCGCCGCTGGTCCGAGGGCGTGCCGAACCGCCGTCACGCCTGGCAAATGCCCGCGCCGGCCGATACCGGCGAGCGTGGCCGCTTCAAGGGCGTGGTGCTGGAGGAGTCGCATCCGTTGCTGGCCCCGGCCGCGCGCGAACGCCCGCTGGCCTGGCCGCGCTGGGGCACACCCGAGATGTGGCTGGTGATGATGGGGATGCTGTGCCTCACCTGGACGCTGATGGGTGGCGCCTTCTGGATATGGCAGGGCTGGACGCAGCTGCACGATGACAGCGACTACTGGACGAAGGCCGGCGTCGGCCTGGCGCTGGTGGTGGCGGCCGGGCATGCTTTGCGCGTGTCGCACCTGCTCTGGAGCCGCTTCGAGGTCGAGTCCTCCGTGATCTGGTTCGAGTTCCAGGGCGGGTGGCTGCGCCCCAACGCCGCCATGCCGGCCATCGTGCAGAACCATGGCGTGCGCGTGGCGGTGGCGCAGGCGCGCTCGGTGTTTTATGCCGCGGCCGAATACCGGCTGGGCAGCCGCACGCTGCGCGGCCTGCGTGGCGATGACGCGGCCGCACGGCAGTGGCTGCAGAGTCTGCAAAAGATCGCCAGCAACGTGGCCCAGGCGCAGCCCGACGCCGCCGATAAGCGGCGCATCCGTGAGGCCGCGGCCGCTGCAGTGGCCGCGCGCGCGGCGGCTCAGGCAGCACAGCTTGCGCCGCCGCAGCGGCAAGCGCGTTACTGCTCGGTGTGTGGCACGGCGGTGCTGGCTGGTGCGCGCTTCTGCCAGCACTGTGGCAGTTCCTTGCCCCAGGCATAGCCGGCCAGTCTCGCGCGATCTCGGGTTTTGTCGGGGGTGAACCGCGTCATGCCGGCGCGGGCTGGACCTTCGCTCTGTTGCGAAGCCGAGGCGGCCATCACGCTTTCCGTGTGGCCGTTCACGGCTTCTAGAATGCACGTTCAATGCAGACACCGCCGCGCCGCCCGATCCGCGAGCTGCCCGACGAGCTGATCAGCCAGATCGCTGCCGGTGAAGTGATCGACCGGCCCGCTGCCGCGGTGCGCGAGCTGCTCGACAACGCCCTCGATGCGGGTGCCCGGAATGTCACCTTGCGCCTGGCCGGCGGTGGCGTGCGGCTCGTCTCGGTCGAGGACGACGGCGCCGGCATCGAGCCCGCGCAGCTGCCGCTGGCGCTGAAGCGCCACGCCACGAGCAAGATCGCCAACCTGGAGGAGCTCGAGCGCGTGGCCACGATGGGTTTTCGTGGCGAAGCGCTGGCGGCGCTGGCCTCGGTGGCGGAGCTGGCCATCACCAGCCGCACGGCTGCCTCGCCGCACGCCTGGCGGTTGGCGGCGCGCAGCGGCGAGATCGCGCCCGCGGCGCGCGCGCCAGGCACCACGGTCGAGGTGCAGGAGCTGTTCTTCGCCACGCCAGCACGGCGCAAGTTCCTGAAGAGCGACGCCACCGAGCTGGCGCACGCGATGGACGTCGTGCGGCGCGCCGCGCTGGCGCGGCCCGACGTGGGCTTTGCCGTCTGGCACGAAGGCCGCCAGCTCGCGCAGTGGCGCGCCGCCGAATGGCCGCAGCGCCTGGCCGACGTGCTGGGCCGCGACTTCGAGGCCGCCAGCCGGCCGCTCGACGCCCAGCGCGGGCCGCTGGTGTTGCGCGGCCGTATCGGCCAGCCCGAGGCGGCGCGCACGCGCGCCGATCTGCAGATCCTGTTCGTCAACGGCCGCTGCGTGCGCGACCGGCTCATCACCCACGCCGTGCGCTCGGCGTACGACGATCAGCTGCACGGCGGCAAGCAGCCGGCCTGGGTGCTGTTTCTGCAGATCGCGCCGGAGCTGGTGGACGTGAACGTGCACCCGGCCAAGTCGGAGGTGCGCTTCCGCGATGGTGGCGCGGTGCACCAGGCGGTGCAGCGGGCGGTGCAGGAGGCGCTGGCGCCCACACGGGCCTCGCTGGCGGCTGAGGTCTCTGCGGCGCCGGCGCCCTTGCCGCCACCGCCTCAGCCAGACGCCGCCGCGCCGACCCGCGCCGGCTGGCAGCCCTCATTGGCCTGGGCCACCCCAGCGGTGGCCGAGCCGGCGGCGCGTTGGGCGCCTGTGCTGCAGGCCTTGACGGCGCCGCTGCCGCCCGCAGGCGAGTCGGCGCTGCCGGCCGGCCAGCTGCATGCCCAACCGCAAGCCGACCCCGGCGCACAGCCACTCGGCCGCGCCGTGGCGCAGATCGGCGGCGTCTACGTGCTGGCCGAAAACGCCGCCGGCCTGATCGTCGTCGACATGCACGCGGCGCACGAGCGCATCGTCTACGAGCGGCTCAAGCGCGCCACGGACACCGCGGCCGACCTGCCGGCGCAGCCGCTGCTCATTGCGCACGCGCTGGCCGCCACGGCGGCCGAGGTCGCCACTGCCGAGGCCCACCCCGAGGCGCTGCGTGCGCTTGGCCTGGACGTGGCTGTGCTGAGCGCCGGCTCGCTGGTCGTGCGCAGCCGGCCGGCGGCGCTGCCCGACGCCGACCTGACCGAACTCGTGCGGGCCGTGCTGGCCGATCTGGCCGAAGTCGGCGGCAGCCGTGTCGTGCAGCGCGCGCGCGACGAGCTGCTCGCCACCATGGCCTGCCACGCCGCTGTGCGCGCCAACCGCCGCCTCACGCTGCCCGAGATGGACGCGCTGCTGCGCGAGATGGAAACCACCGAGCGCAGCGACACCTGCAACCACGGCCGCCCGACCTGGCGGCAGGTGACGATGAAGGAGCTGGACGCGCTGTTCCTGCGCGGCCGCTGAAGGGCCGCGCCGGCTGGCGAGGCACCGGCGGTGTCAGGCCGCCAGCAACTGCCGCAGCACGAAGGGCAGGATGCCGCCGTGCTTGTAGTAGTCGACCTCGATCGGCGTGTCGATGCGCAGCACCACGGCCAGGCGGCGCACGCTGCCGTCGGCGGCCGTGATCACCAGCGTGGCCTCGCCCTG
>JAIYDH010000162.1 GCA_027487585.1 Rubrivivax sp. | reverse complement strand
GCACCGCCAGCGCCTTGCGTCTTGACTCACCCATCGGGTGAGTGTGCCAACGCGGGCCATCGCCGCGCCAGTGCTGGCGATCCGGGGGATCAGGGGCTAGGAACTGCCGGATTTAGGGTGAGTGCAGAGCAGGTGGCGGGCGCCTTGGTCAAGGAGGTCAAGGCCTACCAAGCGAGCGAAGGCGCGCTGGGCCAGCATCTGGCGGATCAGTGGATGTTGCCGCTGGCACTCGCCGTCGTGGAACGAGGCGGCGCGGCGTCTTTCACCTGCACCGAGCTGACTGAACATGCCACGACCAACATCGGAGTGATAGAGAGGTTTCTGCCGGTGAGGTTCGAGGTGAACTCGACCGGCACGTGCCCCCGCGTGCGTGCGATGGCCGCAGTAAACGCGTGAACGATGAGGCCTTGGGCTGTCGAGCCGTCACGGCTGCGCTGGCACGTGCGGCCTCTCACTGACTCCAGTCGACCTGATCAAGCAGGCGCTTCAGTCGTTGGGCTTTGGCCGGATTCAATTGGGCCGCCCAGGCCACCCGGCCATGCAGGTATTCGCGCCAGTGCGGCCTGGCCTCGCGGTTCTGCGAGGCCGGCCCTTTCGTCACGCATTGGTGCAGGATGGCCTTGAGTCGGTCGAACTCGGCACGCGGCAGGTTCGGATGCTGGTTGACGACGACGCTGCAGACTGACTGGCGACGCCCGGCGTTCAGGCAGCGTGTTTTGCGGTGGTTCAGCGCGAAGCCTTCCTCGACTGCGATGCGGCCGATCCAGGCTTCGATGCGGGACATGGTCTCGCTCAAGTGGTTTCCACCTGAGAGGACGATGTCGTCAGCGTATCGGGTGTAGCGCGCGCCCAGGGTGTGGGCTAGGCCGTCGAGCCGCAGGTCGAGCCGAAAGGCGCACAGGTTGGCCAGGGCAGCTGATGTCGGCGCGCCCTGCGGCAGGTGCGGGTCACGAAGACGCTGCAGTTGGGTCCAGGTCAGACCGCTTTCCTCATGCATCCGGCGCAACACCGGCTCGGGCGTTGCCGTGGTGCAGAGCGCAGTGAGTTCCCTCGCCACGGTCTCTGCATATCCCAGGGTCTCGAACAGGGCGTGCACCCGCGATGCGCGCACGGAGGTGAAGAAGTCCTGAAGGTCGAACTTCAGCACCACGGCCTGGCCGGCGTGAGCACGTGCGTGGTCCACCACGGACCGCTCCCGCGTATAGCCACAGGCCGCCTCATGCGGGGGGATGCGATCGAGTAGGTCGTCCAGCAGTCGGCGTTGCAATGTCATCAGGTAGGGGTGCGGCACTTCGAGCAATCGCCAGCCGCCGCTGCGCTTGGCGAGCAGGTTGTAGCGGTAGTGCTGATCGCCGAGATGAATGCGACGCTGCCACGCGGAGGCCCGGGTCAGGCGCCACATGCCGGGATCGGACACGTCCAGCCATTGCCCAAGCGCGGCGGTGTGCGGCCAATAAGGCACCTGGCAACGGTCCAGGCCTAGAGGCAGCGGGTTCATGCCGACCCGCTCACGCAATATGTAGCGGCGCACCCTCGGTTTGTGGTCGGCCAGCCAGGCATGTTGGTAGCCGACATCGCGCTCGATCAGGCTGGCCAGCGTGCGCGGTGTCAGGCGGCGCCAGTGTTCGCCAGGCAACCGGGCACATCGCTCCGCCAGGGGCCCGTACCAGGCAGCGTCGACATCGAGGCAGGCCCGCATGCGCGCCGCCAGCCCGGTAGCGTTTTGGCCTCCGGCCAACATGGCACGAGCGACGGCGAGCGCTGTGAATCGGGTGAGGGTAGTCATGCTTGTGAGGTGCGGCGCGCCATCCAACCTGCAGGTGATGCGTGAGCAAACTGGCGAGGATCGCCATGCGGCTCACGCCTCGGATGAATCGAACAAGACCAGGACCGCGGGGGAACCCCGCGGTGCGAAGGCACTTCCAGTACAGCTCTAGAGAAGGCTTCGCCTCAAGCTTGGGCGGCGGCCGCCTGCCAATTATCGATTGACTTGATTTCGCCTCGGTGGATTTGTCAGTTGCATTCAACGCCTGACTGTCGAAGTTGGCGGTTCGGCGTCAAAGCCCCCATACGCCGGGCCCGATCGCGCGCCCTCCTGGGTGGGACTCCTCGGTCCGCCCTGGATTGACGAGGTTTGGGCAGCATGGTCATGACATTCAGGCTTCATGTATGGCAGCTAAATGGCGGGCCATCTGAACTATTGACAGACCGCTCAGGGTCGGCACTGCCAGTTCGAGCCGTGCGGAAGCAGCCGCCGTCGCCGTGAACCACCTCGCGAGTGGCCTACGGCCGCTGCACCCCGAACCGCGGCCGCTCGTGGCCTCGCTGGTCCCAGGGCCCAACGGCTGCTTGGTGCCGCCTTGCGTGAGTACGCCCGCAGGCAGCCAAGGTCAGCAACCGCTGCTTCTGAGACCTTGGCACCCGAGCCAGGAATCAACCTCCGGCTCAGCAAGCCATTAAGACCAATACGACCCGAAGCGAAGCCAGGTGCAGGATCCCTTTGGCAACTTTGATGTTTGGACGTACCGCGAGCCTTCCATCAGGCGCGTCGCTTTGGCAACTTTTGATGCAAGCTCAAGCGGCCTGAGCCCTTCAACAAGCCGCGCCGAGACTAGCGGCCATTTAGCAACTTTGTTCTAAGGGACTAGGTGTGCCTCAACTGACCCTTGCAGTGCGTGAGCCGCTCCCGAGCAAGGCGTCGCAAGCCGAACCGGTATACGGTCATGTTACCCAGTAGCATCCGCTGAAGCTGCGGTCCCGCATGCCGGAGATCGGGTGAAGTTCTCCGACGGCATCAAGGCTGATTTCTGCGCCTTACTGCAGGGGTAGCGGCCACTGTCACAGTGGCGCGATTGACTGGGCAATTGGCCGATCGCCCAGAAGCCGACCTTCGAATGGCGGTGGGATGCCGCTCACGCATCCCTATGCTGACGCCGATACTCCATCGGAGACAGGTCGAGCCGTCGCCGGAAGGACCTTGACAGCTGCTCAGCTGAAGCGAAACCGGCGGCGCGGGCTGCGACCTTGGCCGCTGCGCCGCCTTCCAGGGCCCGCCGGGCTGCGCCGAGCCGAACGGTTTCGATGAAGCGCCCGGGTGGTTCACCAACTTCAGCCGCAAAGCGACGACAGAAGCTTCGCTCAGACTCATCCATACGCGCCGCAAGCGTGGCGATGGTCAACGGTTGATCGAGATTCGCGCTGATCCAGTCCACGAGTTGCGCATAACGGCCCGTCTGCGCGCGCAATTGCACCGAATACTGCGACTGGTTGCCAATCCTGCGAGTAGACATCACCAGGGCACGGGCCACGCGGCCGGCTACCAGTCGGCTGCAGTCGGCTTCGACCATGGCCAGGCTCATGTCGATACCCGTGGTCACACCGCCTGCTGTCCAGATGGAGCCGTCCTGCACATAGAGCGCAGTCCGATCCACCGCGACCGCCGGAAAGCGCTTTTGCATCACGTCCATCACAGACCAGTGGCTGGTGGCGCGTCTTCCATCGAGCAGCCCCCAGTGCGCGAGCGCAAACGATCCGACACAGACAGAAGCCAGCCTGCGCACCTTGCCCGCCGCCTTGCACACCCAGGCGCCGAGTGCTTCATCGGCCAGCGCCTTGAACAGCCCTCCCTTATCCGCACCAGCCACCATGAGGGTGTCGGTCCTGCTCAGCCGAACATCGCGGATGGAGCGCGTCATCAGACTCAAGCCGTTCGACATTGCCACTGGACCGCCAAGCGAGGAAACACAAAGCACTGCGTATCGCGTCTGGGTGTCGAAGGTGCCGGCAAGTGCGAAGACGTCGCCAGGTCCTACGACGTCGAGCAACTGCGCCCGGTCGAAAACGAGGATCACGATCCTGCGGCGCAAGCTGCTCAGACGGGGTTGATTGATCACGGCGAGAGGTGGCAAGAATCGGCAAGATATTGACATTGCTGCCAGTATCCATCGTGCCCAGAATGCCGCTGGCGAACTGGAGAACACGATGAAGATCGGCTTTCTGCTCTACCCACAGGTGACACAACTCGACCTGACCGGACCGGCCCAAGTGTTCGCCGCGGCCGGCGAGGCCGAGCTGTATTTCGTCTGGAAGGATCTCGCGCCTGTGCGCACCGATGCCGCCCTCTGCATCGTTCCCAACGCGACCTTCGAGTCATGCCCCTTGTTGGACCTGCTGTGCGTACCGGGTGGGCCCGGACAATTGCCGCTCATGAGCGACCCGGATGTCCTGGGGTGGTTGGGGCGTCAGGGGCAGCAGGCTCTATGGGTGACGAGTGTTTGCTCGGGATCGCTCCTGCTGGGTGCAGCAGGTCTTCTCAAGGGTTACAGGGCTGCCAGTCACTGGAACTACCGCGAGCACTTGGCGGCGTTTGGAGCCACCGCGGACGATGGCCGGGTGGTGCGCGATCGCAACCGAGTCACCGGTGGCGGGGTCACCGCCGGTATCGACATGGCATTGGAGGTGCTGGCAAGGCTGCTTGGCGAATCACAAGCGCAGCAAGTGCAGCTGCAGCTGGAGTACGCCCCGCAGCCGCCATTCAACTGTGGTCGGCCCGAGCTTGCTGGTGAGGCGCTGGTCGCACAGGTGCGCGCAAGGCTCAGCCGCCAGGTGGCCTCGATCGCGGCTGCCAGGTGACTTGAAAGAGAGCTTGCGCGTCGAAACTTGGCACAACTCTGTGGATGGAACGTACCCGCGCGCACTTGGCGGCCAATGCGATCACCCTCCACCTGAGCGTCACTGTAGGCGACGAGCATGGCAAGGAGGCGCAAATGGTGCGCGCCGGCTCTGGTGGCGGCGTCGCAGGACTGGGTCTCGGGGTGTTGGAACGTGATCAGATTGCGCAGGTCGTTGACCGCTACCCCAGGCCGGATCTGAAGAAGGAGACCGTCGGCTCCTTATTGGCCGAAACCACCGAACGACCTTGCTGCCGAACGGCCTTCCTTTGCCGGTCAATGGGCTTTGTCGTCCTCATCCGGGGCAACCGCGTTTTCAGCGAGTGAGTCGCTGGCAGTCCTGGTGGCGAGCAGTGCGCAGCTCTTGGCGCAGCAGCGGCACGCGCCGCGCAGCGCCGGGGCCGCCGTGATCCAGGCGTGGTGCATGTCGCTGCCCGGCACCAGCACTTCAGCGAATGCGGTGGTGCCGGTGCCGTCGAACACCAGCGCACCGTCGTCGCCGCCGCGGCGCAGTTCGTCAACGAACACCGTGGCGCGGTAGACGGCCGACTTTCCCGGCTCCTTCGAGCTTGGACCAGCCAACGGCGGCGATGCGGTTCATGCGGTGCTCCTGGAAGTGGTGGTGACGGCGAGGATGAGGCGCGCCACTACGGCGACTAGGCCCGCGGCTTCGGCCGCTGTCGGCACCTGGCCGAGCACCGGCCACGCCATCAGCGCGGCCAGCCCCGGCGCAGGGCCGCGCGTGGCCGGGTCGGGCGCACGGATCAGACGCCTTTTTTGCCCCCCGTCGGCCGACCACAGCTTCACGGCAGCAGCTTCAGCACCAGCAGCAGCGCCACCAGCACCAGCAGCGCAATCACCACCAGCACCCAGCGCTGACGCGCCATTTCCTGCAGCTGGCGCTCGCAGCAGGCGTCGGGCGTGCGCGCGCCGGCATCCGGGTTCCCTCCATCGGGCTCGCCGCTGCCAGGCGGGTGGCGGGGGTCGAACACGGGTTTGCTGCGGTGCGCTTCGCGACGCCAGGGCTTGCCAGCCCGCAGGCCCTGGGCCACAAAGGTGAGTTGGTAGTGGCCCGCGGCATAGGTCTGATCGAAACGACCGCCGTAGTCGCCATCATCGACCTGTCCGTCGTCATGGGCGGCGTCGTCCCGCAGCGGCACCGTCCAGGTGGTACCGGTGGGGCCGGTGATGTGCACATGAACGGTGGCTCCGCTGACGGGCAGACCCGCTTCGGCCAGTTCGGCGTTCAAGCGCAGGCTCTGGCCGACGAACACCGTGTTCGGGTCCACCCACGGCTGCATGCGCAGGTTGGACCCCGCGCCAATGGCCAGCCCGTACAGCACCGGTGTCTTGGTCTCCGTGCACTTGGGTGGCTGGAAACCGGCCTGGTTGTCACGCCCGGATCCGACATCGCCGGCGCAGGTCAGGCCCGGATGCTCCACGGTCAGCTTCCAGCGGCCCGCCGATCGATCAGGCTCGGCCAGCGGAAACCCCAGCTCCACAAAGCGCGCGGTGGGCGTGGAGCGCAGGCGCAGTGCAAAACCCGCCGGCAGTGAGCTTCCTGTGAACCACTCGCCTTGCGGGCTTTCCACGAAGAAGGGCAAACGGGTACCCGGGCTGTCGTACATCACCAGCAGGCAGCCGACGTCGCCGCGCATGATGTCGAACTCGTGCGTGTGCCGATCGCCGGCAGCAATGGTCCAGAATGGATCGGTGATCTGGGCCAGCCCAGCCGCTTCCATGAAGATCTGGGTGAAGTACTTCTCGAGGTTGAAGAAGGCCATGCCGTTCAGGTCGTCGGCGCCTGTGTAGCTGGCACCGGTGGCCGTGGACAGTTGGTTCAGGGCAGCGGCGTCGATGACCGCCGGCGCACCCAGGCCGATGGTGTAGACCCGTTGGCCGCTGGGTGGGCTCCAGGGCACCGTGTCTTGTGCGGTTCCATCGGGACGGCGCATGCCCTGGCTCGCGCCGCGACCGGTGATGGACAGCCAGGGCCCTGCGCCGCCTGCTTGCCAGCAGCGGTTTTCTATGCCGTCAGTGAGCACCACCATGGCCTTCTTCAGGACGGGGGGTGTGTCTGGGTGCGGCAGGGCCAGTTGCTCGGCGCCCAGCACGGCGCCACCGGCGATGTTGGTGGCGCCGGCCGGCGCAATGCCAGGCCCCGACAGCATCGACAGCAGCGCCCCGCGCCCGGTGGACACGGGCGTCATGGCCACCCGCAACTGAGGCGCGCTTTCGTAGCTGACGATGCTGCAGCGGTCGGCCGCGGTGTCGCGCAGCATCTGCACCAGCAACTGGCTGGCCGCGAGCGCGGCCTGCAGCTTGGTGCGCGAGCCGACGCTGTCAGACATGCTGCCGGAGTTGTCGATGACCAGCGCCATGTCCACTGGCACGGCGTCGATGATCTCGGCACTCAGCGCAAAAACCCATGTCTGGGTGGCGGGTGCGTTGACGGCGTTGTGGCCTTCGATCACCACTTCGGCCACGCGAGGGCCATTCGCGCCGTCAGCGAAGAAGCTCACTGCCACCGGCATGACACCGCTGCCGGTGCCACCCGCGCCGCAGCGGCTGACCGGCGCCACCACATAGCTGCGGGTGGTGCGCGCGTCGGTGATGTCGTCGTTGGGCAGCACCAAGCCGAAGTGGGCCGCGTCGGGGCCCTGGATGCGGGCGTTGAAGCTCAGGTCGGCGCTGCCGATGTTGCTGACCTGCACCACGCGCACGCTGCGAAAACCCCTTTCGATGGGCCCGAAAGCGGTCGGCACGGCCGCCGGCACACTGATGCGCGACTCGGCCACACAGGCCGAGCCGGTGATCTGGATGCTGCGCGCTGTGCCCTGCGAAGGCGTGACGGTCAGGGTCTGCGTAAAGGCCGCTCCCGGGCCGCTGGTGGTGTAGGCCACTGTTTGCGCCGCTGACGTGGCACCGGCGGCCAATGCCAGACCGGGAGCGGGCAAGGCTGTCCAGGCGAAGTCAGAGCCCGCGGGCGCCGCCGCGATGCTCACGCTCAGGTCGATGTCGCCGGTGTTGGACACCGTGAAGCTGCGCGTGGCCGCACCGGGGTGCACCAGGGTGCCGAAGGCGATGCTGGCAGTCGACGTGGAGATGCGCGCTTGCGCCGCGCGGGCCGAGCCGCTGCAGGGGATGCCGGCTGCGCCGGCCGTCGGGCTGCGCGACACCGTCAAGTTGCGCGACACGGTGCCGGGCGCCGCAGGGGCGAACTGAATGCGCACGTCCAGCGTCTGGCCTACGTCCAGCACCGCAGGCAAGGGTTGGCTGGTGGACACGACGGTGAACGGCGCTGCATCGGCGATGGCGCTGATCTGCAGACAGTCGGAGCCGGTGTTGCGCAGGGTGGCCACACGGGTGATGGTGGCCAGCCCAGGAGCCGAGGCGCCCAGCACGGCTTCGCCAAAAGCTCCAGGGCCGGTCACGGTCAGTGCCCCTGCCGGGCGCGGACCGCTGGTGCTGTTGTTGCCGAAGCTGTTGGGGTGGTGGATGACCAGGTCGCTGGCAGTGATCTCTGCGCGTATGGCGCCGCTCAAGCCCGACACGGTGATCGGCCCGGATAGCACCACCGCACCGTTGTCGCTGCGGAAGATGCTCAAGCCGCGCGACTCGTTGACGGTACCGCTGGCACTGGCCGTCAACACCAGATCCTGGCTGCCGGGGGAGGTCAGCAGCATGGGCAGGGTGACAGAGTCGGCCACCAGGCTCTGCTGATGTATTTGCACCAGGCCCGGCGCAGGTCCGCTGCCGGTGAAGTCGACGATGAAGACGGTGCGTGTACCGAAGCCAGCGCTGGACTCCACGCGCATCAAGGCCAGATGCCGGCCGCCGCCAAACAGCAGCACTCGGAAGTCGCCGCTGAGCACCAGCGGTGCGGCAAACGATGCATGGGCGACAGAGATCGAGCTGGATGTGCGGGTGACGGTGACAGCGCCTGCGTTGACATTGCTGGGCACGAAGTTGGCAGCATCGAAGCTGCCGTTGCTGAGGTTCAGACAGGCCATGGTGGGACTCCTTGATGAACGGCCTGTGCTTCCGGGCTGGTGCTGCAGTCTTGCCGTGCGGCCATGGTGGCCGCCAGCGGAAGGCGACGCATCGTCAGGAAGAGGGTGCCGCTGCCTGTTGACTTAGGGGGGGCTACCCTGGTCTCGAGGGGTGTCGGTGGCGGTCGTCCTGAAGGCCACCCAGGGCCAACGCCCTTGGTCTGGGCCCGGCGCGCGACGCTGCGCCTCTTGAGGGAGGCAACCGCTTCTGGCGGGAGTGCGGGTGCGGCCGACACTTCTGAAGAGGCAGCCGAAGGGGCCTGCGGGCCGACAAGCCGCTCGTGCCGCGGTGAAGGCGCGGCAGAGGTGGGGTGGTCCGAACCTCTGCTCTGCGGCGCTTGCTGAGGATAGCCAGCGTCTGACACACCTCCGGTAAGCACCGTGGCGGTCTATAGCTAACGACTAAAAAGACGGCCTTCGCCTGACAAGCGTGTTGGCTGCTAAAGCCACAGCAGACCCTGGTGTCACAGCCGCTCGGGCTTGCGCCGGCAACTCTTCGAGCGTGCTGCCCAGGTGTTCGCGGCGCTGCCCATGACCAAGGCGCCGCCGCTGGGCTTGAAGGCGCTGCAGGCCAAGATCGGCCCACCGGCCCTGGAGAACGACTCTATGGAAGCCGCGCTCAGCAAGGCCGGGTTGCGGAGCGCAAAGCAATGATCGACTGCGATCGCCACCTGCCGGGCTAGCCTTTTGGCGCACGCGTCATGGCTTCCCAATGGCGCTGACTCCCAGGTCGTCAAGGCCGCATGGGCTTGGCGATCCTGCCCATCGGCGCCTACGAGCCGGCCGACTTCATGGAGCAGTCCGGCGTCACGGGCGTGCAGCGCGGTCAGCCAGATAGGCGCGCAGCGCCGGGTTGGCGCGCGCTGCGTCGCGGCCCGCGTCGATGGCCGCATCAACATCGGCGCGCGGCAGTGACAGGCGTGTGGGCATGTCGCGCAGCCGGGCTGCACGTTCCGGCCCCAGCGTTTCGGCACTGACGGTGCCGACGAAGAACGTCACGTCGTCACAGCGCCAGGGCTGGCCTGCAGGGAGATGGCGGCGCACCTCGGCCTCGGTCAGGCCGCAGCGATGGCGAATCATGTTGTTGCGCCATTCGGTCGTCATGGTCCGGAAGGCGGCCGCGCTCAGGCGCGTGGCTGAATCGATGGCGGCGTCGGCTGCCGCGACGCCCACATCCACGCCAGAAGGGCCGTCCCGCTGCAGGGCCCAGTCGCCCGCCGGCGGGCGACCGGCATCGACGATGAGAAACAGCATTCGGCGCAGGCGCACGATGTCGTCTTCACGCATCGGGCCGTAGCTCGTGTCGGACACGGCGCGCGCGATGAGGATGCTGGCCAGCCCCTGGTTGTCGGTCAGGCCGCCGTCGGCCAGCTTCACGTAGCGCATGCGCTGCGGGTCGCGGTAGTTGCGGATGGCCCGGGCGCTGCTGGCCAAGATGCCGGCCGTGACGCTGCCATCGTCAGCCAGCATGGCGTCCATGTTGGCTGGAAGCGGCTTTAGGCAGTCGCCGGGGAAGGTCTTGAGAACGACCGGCGCGAACGCCAGCGGCACGGCCATCGAGGCCGCGACGGCCTCGGACACGCGCAAGCGCGACAGGTCGCTGCACAGCGCCTGGAACACCGGCGGAATGAACGGGAACGGTGTGCGGTTGTACAAGTCGGTGGCGTTGATCCAGACATCGGGCTTGTTGCGGCGGTACAGGTCGGCGAAAGTGGCGCCATTGAACACATCGGCGTCCAGGGTGGCAGCCATGTTGCTGCGGTCGTTGACGCCACCTGCCAGCAAGCGCACCAGGTTGGCGGGCGAGAACAGGCTCAGCCGCAGGTCGCGTTCCAGATCGGCGTCGAGCACGCGCGCACGGAAGTGCTGCATGCCTTCCTGCCCGTGCAGCGCCATGTAGGCCGCTGTCAAGGAGCCGCCCGACACGCTGGACATGAAGGTCACTTCACCGAAAAGATCGACTGCCGGATCGCCCGCTGCTGACAAGGCCTGCAACACCCCGAAGGAGAACGCCGCCGCGCGCAGGCCGCCGCCGGACAGCGACAGGCCGATGGTGTTGGCGCCAACGATGCCGCGCGCCTGGGCGCTTTGCGCAATGAACTCTGCCGTGATGGGCTGGTTCTGGGGCTCGTTGTCGAAGCGGGTCGCGCAGGCCGACAGCAGCGCCGCCTGCAAAGCGAGACCGCCGGTCACAAGAGCACGCCGCCAGCGGGCGGCTGCTGATTGCCCTGTGGCGTTCTTGATGCCAAAGCACCTCGCCGCAGCAAACACCATCCGTCGTGCGTACATGGTCTGACTCTAACAAGGGCGCAAGGGGTATCCGGTGGTTCCTCGGTCAAGGCGCAATCAGTCTGGCGATTGGTGCGTTGTGGCTTGTCTGGCATCGGCGCGGGCTGGCGTCAGCTGTGCGCCGAATCGACACGCCCATGACCGGTCCGGACCGATCCAAATGGAGCAGTGTTTGTCTCTTGTGGGTTGATTCGAGTCCGCCGCGCCAGTTGGGGCCGGTCGCTCACGGCGGGACACCGCATTCGCGGATGTCGGCTCTTGCCGACCATGACGTGGTGCTGCAGACACCTGTGCATGGTGCTTCACCACGTGCAGTTCGCCGCACGGTCAGCACGACGCACGAGCAAGAGCCTTCGCGACATGGAGATCGCTGTTGTGCACGAAAACCGTGCTTCTGAGGCGCCCTCTACACCCCCTTAAGGAAGACCACCTAGTTTGCAGGCCGCCTAGGCCGTCACCTGCGTTGCCGCGCGCCCTTGAAGCCCCTATTCTGATTGAGGTCGAACCCTTCAACCCGCCAGGATCACCGCCATGAAGCGCATCGCAGACTTCAAGCCATACACGGGCGTCCTGCCCTACGCCTCAGAGATCTTCGGCATCTATCAGCCGCTCATAGGCTGGACCTCGAAACGGCAGGCGGAACGCATGAACCGCGGCTTCGCAGAGGATCTGGCCAAGGCGCGCCGAGGGCTGCTGCAGCGCCTGACGCCGCTCATGGACTTGGACCTGGTACGCGAAGGCCGTTTGCTCGAAGTCTCCAGCGTGGCGCCGGCAGGGTTCACGGCCACGCGACCGCGGTCGACATCCACGCTGCTCGGCGACTTGGTGGCTTCGCTCCTGCCGCCCGGAGATCGATTGGACGACGCGGCGTGGGACGTGATCGACGAGCGCCGCCTGGCCGACATGCTGAAGTCAGAGGTGGCGCCGCGAGTGCAAGCCTGGGCTCAGGAACAGGAGGCGGAGCGCCATCACTCCGAGCGCATCACCGCCGCCGCGCAGCAGCTGGGCTTGGAGTCGGCCATGGCCGGCCTGCTGGTGCACCTGAAGCAGACGAAGCAGTTCGATGCGCTGCGCGACCTGTTCTTCAAGGACGATTCCGACCTGCAGAAGCTGCAGGCGTTCGCCACCTCCCGCAACCCACTCGATGTGATCGACCCCACCAAGGAGATCGACCGCGCGGTGCTTTCGCCTATCGGCATCGTGCATCTCTTCCGGCAGTACTTCTTCGAGTTCGATACCTTCTTGGGCACACCGGTGGGGCACGTGTGGCTCAGTCCCGGGGCCATGGTGGAGCTCATCGAGGTCTCGACGCGCCGGTCGCTGGTAGAGAAGACCCTCGAGCAGTCCCTGGAGACCACGCTGAAGACCGAGAAGAGCCGCACCGAGGAGGACGAGCTGTCGGAGGCGGTGAAGGAAGAAAACCGCTCTGACACCAAGTTCGGCATGAACGCCACGGTCAACCAGGGATGGATCACCGGCAGCGCCACCGCGTCGACCAGCCTGAACCTGGACAGCACGCAGTCGAAGGCGCGCGAGACCAGCCACCGGCACATGCGGCAGCAGACCGAGAAGATCTCGACCGAGATCCGCCGCAGCGTGAAGTCCACGTTCCGCACGGTCACCGAGACCACCGACACGTCGAGCAAGCGCTACGTGCTCAAGAACGACACCGACAAGCTCATCAACTACGAGCTGCGGCGCAAGATGCGGCAGGTGGGCGTGCAGGTGCAAGACATCGGCACCTACCTGTGCTGGCAGGCATTCGTGGACGATCCCGGCAAGAACCTCGGCATCGCCAAGCTGGTACACATCGCCAAGGACCCGGAGCTGGGTGCCATCGTGCCGCCGGAATCGGTGCCGCGGCCAGGGTTGCACTCCACGCAGGTAACCATCGACATCCCATTCGTCCCGGCCACGAAAGACACCGAACCCGATGAAGACATGGACGAGGCGTATCGCGACGGCGTCGAGGTCAATACCGACACCAACGAGGGCGACCCGGAGCGCGTGAAGTGGGAGTTCTCGGGGTTCCGTTCGGCGTGCGACATCGCCAGCTACGAGTTCAGGGACGTGGAGTTCGATTACGGCGGCCAGGATGTGCGGCTCGAGCTGGGCGCGGTCGACACGTCGATGCCTGGCGAGGTGGGGTTCGACATCAAGGTGCGACACATCAACTTCCGCAACAACCCGAACGTGCGGGTCACGGCCAAGGTGAACTGGGGTCCCTCGAAGAAGCTCGTGGACGAGGCCGACGCGAAGAACCTCGCAGCGGTGAGCAAGTTCAACGCCGAAACCAAGAGCGCTTATGAGAAGGCGTTCATTGACGCCGCCCGCGAACGCATCAACCAGGCCAGCCGCGTTGAGCAGCGCCCCTTCGAAGAGCTGCGGGAGGAAGAGCGCATCGTCGTCTACCGCGCGCTGGTTCAGGACATGCTCACCAAGGGCGTGCCCATGCCCGACGATCGCACCCGGCACGTCGTGTCGGAGCTGCTGAACACGATCTTCGACATCGACAAGATGCTCTACTTCGTCGCTCCCGAGTGGTGGCGGCCGCGCCTGCACCAGAGTCGCCAGGCCCTCGGCAAGGTGCCGAAGCCGCCAATCATCCAGACGGGTGCGGGCGGTGCCAGCTCAGGCAGCGGTGCCGGAGCTGTGCACCGATCGCTCAAGGCGAAGCTAATGGTCAACAAGATCTCCGGCAGCACCGTGAGCCAGCTGGCCAAGCAGGCGCAGCAAGAAGACACCTCGCTGCCGGCCACGCAGGTGGTGTCGTGGGGCGGCGTGGGCGAGAACCGAGCCGACAACTACTACATCACCAACGAAAGCGCGCCGGCCCGGCTGGGCGCATCGCTGGGCTGGATGCTTCAGCTCGACGGCGACAACATGCGCAACGCCTTCCTGAACGCGCCGTGGGTCAAGGCCGTGATCCCGATTCGGCCCGGGCAAGAGCGTGCCGCCATCAACTGGCTGCGCTCCACGCATGTCGAGGGCGCCGACGGCCTCGATGCCGCCTACGTGGCACCGGTGGGCGAGCTTGCCGAGATTCCGCGCACCGGCGCCGCGCCCACCGTGCTGGAAGCCATTCATCACCTGTGTGACAAGGTGACCGCCAAGCACAAGGGGTCGACCGAGGTGCAGGAGTTCCCGCCCGCGGGCATCGACGACGACAACAGGGTGGCGGCGACCCCGGTCGACAAGGTGTTCGAGCACGGCTTCTACCCGCTGCAGGGCGGCTTCAAGCTGCGCACCGGCGCCGACGCGTTCGAGGTGTTCGACCAGTGGACCGAGATCCTGCCCACCGACCAGGTGGTGCCGGTCGAAGTGGTCTACGACCCGAAGACGGGACGTCAGAAGTAGGCCGGTCGCATGCCCATCGTTCCCCCGCAGCCACCACAGGCGCCGCAACGCCCGCGGGTGCGCGGCATCGACCAGCCCACGGCGGCATCTCTGCGGTCTGGCCACCTCCGCATCGTGGTGTGGCTGCACCCGGCCGTGCAGGTGCCCGAGGGCGACGAAATCGACTGCGCACCGGCCGCGTTCGATGCCTTGTTCGGCGACGGGATGGCTCAGCGCCTGTTGATCACGCCTGAGACGGCGTGGATGGGGCGTGTGGTGCGGGCGGCATCAGCGGGGCCCGCCGGCGACTCGCTGGCGTCGGTGCCAGAGCTCGTGCGCAGCACGCCCTACTCGCACATCTACCTGCTGGCACTCACGGGCGGGTCCGGCGCCCGTGACGTCAGCGAGACACTCTCGCAATCGGCAGCGGTCACGATGGCGTATCCGGAGCCGCTCTTCGTCGAGTGCGGCGTGCCGTTGAAGTACAAGTCCTCCGTCATCTTCAAGAAACATCAGGATTACCTGAAGGCCGGCACCGGCATCGACATCGAGCCAGTCTGGGCCAAGGGCTACACCGGCGCGGGGATCTCCGCTGGGGTCGTCGACTCCGTCGCGAACGTTTCCCGCATTCCAGTAAACATCAGCGCCGTGATGGTCACAGCTCCCACGGGCGTGGCGGCGGGCGTGGCACCGGCTAGCTTCGGCACCCACGCGTGCTACACCGTGGGGATCCTGGGCGCCGCCGACAACGACACTGTGGCCATCGGCGTGGCACCAGACGTGACGGTGAAGTACGCACCAGTCACGGTGCTGAACAGCGCGAACGTCATCAACGCGCTGGTGACCTTGAGTAACCAGTTGAAGGCGGGCGACGTTGTCAACCTGTCACTTGCCGTATTGGCAGGCCTCGATGTGAAGCAGCCTTATTCTGGAATGAGCGAGCTGCTGAGCGAGCTGCGCAAGGTCTTCGCGCATCCGCTCACCGAAGTGGATGCTGCCTCAAAGCAGACGAGGGCCAGCGCCGTTGTCACCGAGGTACCGGCCGAGTTCGACAGCCTCATCCTCAAGGTGGTCGCCGATTTGACGCGCCAAGGCATCACCGTGGTGGAGGGTGCCGGGAACGGCGTGGAGGTGATGGACCGGAACAACAAGTGGCCCACTAAGAAGCAGGTCGCGAACCAGGGCGCCGACCTGAGCGGACACTGGCTCGCCTACACGGCCGCCCCCCCGCTCGCGTCGCCCCTCAATGCCTATCGGGGAAACTTGGAAAGGTCCCACGCCTCGTCGCTCGATCGGGCGTCGCTCTCAACCTTCGCAGATGCGGGCGGCATCGTCGTGTCGAGTGGGTATGTGTCTGGCAGCTATCAGGGGCAGCCGCTTACGCCGCCGGCCCTGGTGTCGAGCAACTCTCGGAATCACGGCAACCGGCTCGATTGTTGCGCCACCGTCCTCGACGCCAGCCCGCTGGGCCTGGTAAAAACGGTTGGCCAGACCGTGAGCGGCACGTCCCTCTGCGCCCCGGTGATCGCCGGCGCCGTGGCCGTGTTGCAGGGCATGGCGGTGTCACTGTTCAAGTCTCCGCTCAAGCCGGCCATCGTGCGGGCGCTGCTCAGCGACCCCGACCTGGGCACGGCCCCTCGAGGGCACGCCGTGGGCACGCTGCCGAACCTGCACCGGCAGATGACGCTGCTGGAGGGCGCGGGAGGCCAGCCGCTTGCGCTGCTGGCCGCCATCAAGGCCCAGCAGACGAAGTCAGCCGCACGGGTGAAGACCGCGATGGCGGCCGCCGGCGGCGCGACACCGCCGTTCGTGCACGACCCCTACACGGTGTTCACGGCCGGCACGCCAAGGTCGCCGGGACGCTGGGACCCACTGCCGCTGGCCTTAGTGACCGATGTGTTCTTTGCGCTGCCCAGCCAGAGTCAGAACACCAGCAGCGACGCCAAAGGCTGAACGAGCCCGAAGATCTGTGGGCGGCTGTGCGGTGGCATCACCAGCACAGGTATCCCATCAGACCAGAGCGACGCGCGCGGTCTCAGGCCGAGCTTTCTTTCAGATGCGGCAACAGTTCAAGGTGACCGCGGACCGTGACCTCCACCGCCCTTCCGGACGCGCGGCGCAACCAGCCCTTTGCTGTGAAGTGCTGGTAGAGATCGTCTGCAAGCTGGCCCGCGAGGTGATCGCGACGTTCTGACCAGTCGAGGCACCGGTACGCAAAGCGACGCCGTCTGTTGGGCTGACTGGGGTTCATCCCCCACCCTTCGAGCCATGCACGACCCGCGGTGGTGAGTTCGAAGCCGCTGGAGGTGGATGCCAGGCATCCCCGCCGCTGAAGGGCGTCGAAGACCAAAACCCCGAGTTGACCGGCCAAGTGGCCGTAACAGCATCGCGCAATGCGCAGACGGGCTCTTTGCGGATGTGCCCACGCGGCGTCGTGATCATCGCGCTCGGCAACAAGGGCCAATGCCTCAAGCGCATGCGCGACTTCGGCGTCGGCCAGGCGGTAGTACCTGTGACGGCCTCTGGGCTCGCACACCACGAACTGCGCGGCCATCAGCTTGCCAAGATGGCCACTGGCCGTGGCCGGCGTGACCGATGCTGCCTTCGCCAGCTCGCTGGCGCTGGCGTACTCACCCGACAGCAAGTAGGCCAGCATCTGCGACCGCGCCGGGTCGGCCACGATGGCTGCTACGCGGGCCAGTCGGGGTTCATGGGTGGTATTCACCGGTGTCAGATTAGCGCGCTTCGCGAGTCTGAGGGCGCCTCTTCGCGTTCATGCAGCCCATAGTCGCGCACCACGGTTGCAACCCGGAGTCCGTAGCCGGCGAGCAGGTCACTGCGGCCTTCCTGCTGAGCGCTGCGGTGCATGCCATGGCAGCGCCAAGCACGCACAGAGGCTTCGTCGTGCCAGAAACTCAAGGACAGAAATCGCCCGGGCTTTGCAAGGCTTTCGAATCGCTCGACCGAAATGAAGCCGGCGATGGACTCCAGTTCGGCTTTCAGAGCGCCTGCAATTTCGAGGTATCGGTTTGCCGCGCCACGGTTCGGCTCCACTTCGAAGATGACCGCAATCACGGCGTCACCTGCCGCGCCACATTTCGCGTACCGATGACATCCTCCAGCCAGGTTCGCTCTTCGCGAAGGATGAAGCGCTGGGACTGCGCGAACTCGAAGTTGGCACGCCCCTCGGCGTCGGTCTTGAGCGCCAGTCGGTAGCGTTCATAGGCTGCGATGCTGTCAAAGCCGATCAGGCCCCACGCCACATCGTTGCTGCCCTCATGCGGCAGGAAATAGCCGATGAGATTGCCGCCGCAGCGCGGAATGATTCGACCCCATGCCTCGGCGTATCGCTGGAAGGCGTCGCGCTGGAAGGGATCGATCTGGTAGCGGATGAAGCAAGTCACGGTCATGGTTCGGCGCTCGTTGGATTGGCGTTGACCAGGAATGTGCAGCAGACCAGGGCTGAAACGCTTTGGCCAGAGCCGAATCGTCCAGTGCTGCTGGCGCGAACGCGGGCGGGTTTCGCTGACGCCGGCTCGCTGCTGTCAGTGTCAGCATGCGCTGGCTATGTCAGCTGTACCGTCCTCAGCGGCCCGTGGCAGCAACCTTTCGCACCCGCCCGACAACGGACATGCAAAGTCTGTTTCCCCGTGGGCAGAGCGGATGGCGCCAACAGCACTCGGCCCGGGCGACTTCAACGATCGCGGCAGGTTCACGGCCCACCGTCTCGCCAGATACTTCAGCTGATGAGAACCCCCCATCGTCTCGATCGACGCACGCTCCTCGTGGGATCTCTTGGGACAGCCGGCTCACTCGTTGCGGTGCCTGGGTCAGCCCGGGCCGCAGCACCGCTGGAGGTCCACAACGTCACCGGGCTGTATCCAGTGGCGGTCTCGCGCATCGAAGTGCCGGGCAGCGCCGCCGAAGTGGCCTCTGCCGTCGCGTCCTGGCAGGGACAGGTCGCGGTGGGCGGTGGTCGCTACAGCATGGGCGGCCAGATCGGCGTGAAGGGGGGCCTGCACTTGGACATGCGCAGGCTGAACCAGTTGGTTTGGATCAGGCCCGAGGCCCGCACAGTGCGCGTGCAGGTGGGCATGCGCTGGCGCGATCTGCAGGACGTGCTGGACCCACTGGGTCTGGCCGTCAAGATCATGCAGAGCTACTCGAAGTTCACAGTAGGGGGCTCCGTCTCAGTCAACTGCCACGGCCGATACGTCGGCCTGGGGCCGATCGGTCACTCGGTCCGATCGCTGCAGCTCGTGACAGCCGACGGCTCAGTGCTTGAAGTCGGTCCCAAACAGAGGCCAGAACTGTTCGCAGCCGCGATCGGTGGCTATGGCGCGGTGGGCGTCATCACCGAGGTGGAACTCGACGTCGTCCCCAACGTTCGTATCGAGCGCCGTGTTCGACAGGTGTCGCTCGAAGGCTATGCCGACTTCTTTCGACAGTCCGTGCTGGCGGATTCGACGGCCGTGCTCCACAACGCCGACCTCCTGCCGCCGGACTTCGACGCGCCCGTCAGCGTGACCTGGCACCGCGCCGATGACGGCAAGCCGCTGACAGAGAAGAGCCGCCTGGTTCCGCGTGGCGCGTCCTACGCGCTCGAACAGAACGCGATCTTCGTGATGACCGAGGTTCCAGGTGGCACGCGCTTGCGCGAGAAGGTCGTTCACCCGATGCTGATGCGACCGCCGGCGGTCAAGTGGCTCAATCACGAGGCGAGCCTGGATGCCGCCGAGCTGGAGCCGCGCACCCGAGCCATGTCGACCTACGTGCTGCAGGAATACTTCATCCCCGATCTTGGTTTCATCCCCTTCGCGCGGGCGATGGCCGCCCTGCTGCGCCGGCGCGACGTGGAGGTGCTGAACATCTCTATCCGACACTCACCCGCGGACCGCGTGTCGGCGCTGCCATGGGCGAGACAAGAGGTGTTCTCCTTCGTCCTGTATTACAAACAGCGAACCTGGAGAAGTGCGCAAGAACGCGTCGGCCGATGGACTCGAGAGCTGATCGACTTGGCCCTCGAGCAGGGCGGCCGCTATTACCTGCCCTACCAGCTGCACGCAACCGCCTCGCAATTCATCCGCGCCTATCCCGAAGCGGAACACCTGCGCCGTCTCAAGGGCGCCGTCGATCCACAAGGAAAGTTTTCAAACGAGCTTTGGCGTCGATACCTTTGATCGGGCAAGGGTCCACTCGCCCGAGCGCTGGAGTACCGGGTGACCGGCAATGCGCTTGCCACGGTAGGCGGCCTATCCCCTGGGACTGAAGGTTCTGGGGAACACCACCACACGATCCCGATCGCGCAGCCGGTAGGCCGCCGCCACCCGGTTCGAGTCCCCCTCGGTCGTCCCTGCCTCCTCCAGGAACTCCGCCGCCAGGGCTCGCGTGCGAAACCCGCTCTTGTCCACCGGGCGCCCCAGGATGACTTCGTAGATTCGCTGCAGCTGTGGCAGCGTGAACGGCTCTGGCAGCAGATACGCCGGCAGTGAGGTGTACTCCACCTTGCCGCGCAGGCGCTCCACGGCCGCATCCAGGATCTCGCTGTGGTCGAAGGCCAGGCCTCGCTGGCCCACTGCGTTGTCCACGTTGACCCACGAGACGTCGGCAGCGTTCGCGCCCTTTGCGGGCTTCAGATTGGCAGCCGGCACCAGCGCGAAGTACACATGCGTGGCTGACCAACCCCGGGGGTCGCGCTCGCGACTGCCCCAGCTGCCCAGTTGCTCAAGGTAGGGGCTGGTGATGCCGGTCTTCTCCTTGAGCTTTCGCCTGGCGCAGGCCAGCAGGTTCGCATCCTTGTTCACATCCACATAGCCGCCTGGCAGCGCCCATCGCCCGGGAAACGCCTCGCGCTCATCCTGCGGCCGCTGCACCAGCAGCACCTGGAGCTCGCCGGCCAGCACCGTGAAGATCACCACGTCGACCGTGGTGAGCGGCTGCGCGAACGCGTGCCCTTTGCCCTTGGCAGGCATTGCTCTGATTGATCGCTGCGATTGGGCATTCATCTTGGCTCCCTCTTGACGGCCTCGATTATGGGTTGTATTGTGCAACCCATGAAGGTTGTACAGTACAACCTATAGCCCAAGGAGATCACCATGTTCGGCATCCGCTTCATCAAGTCTCAGCCCACTGTGCACCTGATGCAGTTCCGCGGGGGCAAGCTGGCACGCGAAGGCGCTGGCCAGTCGTTCTACTACTACTCTCCGACCAGCACCCTGGTGGCCGTACCCCTGGCCAGCCAGGACCGCCCCTTCATCCTGGAGCTGGTCACCGCCGACTTCCAGAGCGTGACGGTGCAGGGCCAGGTGACCTACCGTATCTCCGACCCGCACCGAACCGTGGCAATGATGGACTTCGCGCTGGACGCGAAGGGTGGCTACGTTTCGGAAGACCCCCAGCGCCTGGGCGAGCGGGTGGCCATGCAGGTGGAGGTCATCATCCAGCAGGCCGTGCAGGCGCTGGAGTTGAAGGCGGCGCTGCGCGCCTCGGCCACCATCGCCCGCGAGGCCGAGCGCCAGCTGGCCGGCCAGGCCGAGATCTTGGCGCTGGGTCTGGAGGTGCTGGGCGTGTCCATCATGGCCGTCAAGCCCACCCCCGACATCTCCCGGGCGCTAGAGGCCGAGGCGCGCGAGTCCAACCTCAAGGCGGCCGACGACGCCGTCTACCTGCGGCGCATGTCGGCTTTGGAAAAGGAACGCGCCATTCGCCAGAACGAGCTCGACACGGACATCGCCGTCGAGCAAAAGAAGCGCCAGATCCAGGAAACCAAAATGGAGGCCCGCGCGGCGGCCATGCGCAAGGAGAATGAACTGCGCACCGAGCAGATGAGCGCTGACGTGGAGCTGGAGAGCCAGCGCAAGGAATTCGTGGAAGGGCAGGCGCTGAACAGCCGCACCCTCTCGGAGGCCGAGGCGCACCGGGTCTCGGTGGTGATGCGGGCCCTGGAAGGGGCCGATCCGCGCGTTGTCCAGGCGCTGGCCGCCACCGGTATGCAACCGGGTCAGCTGATCGCTCAGGCCTTCGGTGGCATCGCCGAGCGGGCCGGAAGCATCGGCCAGTTCAACATGTCGCCGGAGCTGCTGCAAAGTCTGGTAAGCCTGGCCCGGCCGGCCAAGGGGGTGTCATGAGCGGTGACCGCAAGGCGGTGCTGGTCACGCGCCGCTCGCGGCTGGAAGAGCTGGTTGCGCGCTACCACACCCTGGCCCAGGCTCGCTTCTACATCGAGCACCTGGGGGCCGACTTCTCCGACTACTTGCGGGAGAACGCGGCCTATGCCCAGGGCCTGCAGACGACGGTGGAGGCCCTGCAGGCCTGGGGCCGCTACCAGGTGGTGGATCGCAGCTACCTGCCCAATTTCGTCTTCGCGCCCGACGACATCGTGCTGGCGCTCGGGCAAGACGGCCTGGTGGCCAACACCATGAAGTACTTGAGCGGCCAGCCACTGATCGGCCTGAACCCCGAGCCCAGCCGCTGGGACGGCGTGCTGCTGCCCTTCGTGCCGGGGGACATCGCCCATGTTCTGGCCGATGTGGCTGCCGGGCGCCGGCCCATCAAGGTGGTGACGATGGCCGAGGTAACGCTCTCGGACGGGCAGACCTTGCGGGCCGTGAACGACCTGTTCATCGGCCCTCGCAGCCACACCTCGGCCTTGTATGAACTGGAGATCGGCGGCCATCGAGAGGTGCAGTCCTCGTCCGGCGTCATCGTCTCGACCGGGCTGGGTTCCACCGCCTGGCTCAAGAGTGTGGTCACCGGCGCGGCGTCGATCACGCAGCGCGTTCAGCCCGGGCGGTCGCTAGCCTACACACCGCAGGCATGGGACAGCCCGCTACTGACCTTTGCAGTGCGCGAGCCGTTCCCGAGCAAGGCGTCGCAAGCTGAGCTGGTATACGGCCATGTCACTCGCGAGCATCCGCTGAAGCTGCGGTCCCGCATGCCCGACAACGGGGTGATTTTCTCCGACGGCATGGAGGCTGACTTCCTGCGCTTTACTGCAGGAGTAGAGGCCACAGTCACGGTGTCGCAGATGAACGGGCAACTGGCCGTCTAGGCCGAAGCGCGTTGAACCTGATCGAGGGCGCCATCTGGTGGCAGTGCTCTTGGCCGATGTCTAGTTCGGCTCGAGACTGACAGCGGTCGGTCAGCGTGCGATCGGCTGGACCCGCGAACGACCCGGAGCCGCCAGTCACACGCTGAGAAAGCGGCCCTTCATCGTGCCTTGCCGTTGTCGGCGTGAAACTCGGCGATCGCGCGCCACATGTGCACCGGGTTGGAGTACATGGGGAAGTGGCCGCAGCCCGGCACCTCCTCGACCCGGATGCCATGCGCGCGCAGCCGTGGCAGGTACGACAGCGACGCGTTCTGCTGTCCGTGCATGAACATCCGGGGCATCGGCAGCCCCAGGAACTTGTCCATCAGCGCGCCATGGTCCGACCACTGCACCATCGAGCGGAAGATGCCCGCCACCGCGCCGGCACGCACCTTGTGCTTCAGGCTGCCGGCGTACAGGGCGCTGGCGTAGGCGGGGGCCTGCCGCGTGCGGGCGATGAAGTCGTCGAAGAAGCGCTCGGCGTCGTCGCTCGGGTGCTCCACGATCTGCCGGCTGAGGAAGCAGTCCTCCGGCGCCACGTTGCCTTCGATATCGATGAAGCTCAGCACGCGCCCGGGCTCGGCATGGGCCAGCAGCAGTGCGGTCAATCCGCCCATCGAGTGGCCGACCAAGTGGAAGCGGTCGATCCCGAAGTGCGCCAGGATGGCCTGCGCCGTGGCGACCAGGAACGGGATCGACACCTGAGCCAGATCGTCACACCGGCTCTCGCCGCAACCCGGTGCGTCGAAGGCCAGGAACGCGCGCCCGTCAAGCGGCGGGTGGAGCACGATGTCGGCGTAGTCTTCCTTGGTCGAACCGAAGCCGTGCAGGAACACCAGCGGTGCGCCCGCGCCCAGCCGATGGATGGCTGCGATCTCCAGCGGCACGCCGAGCACCTGCAGTGCAACCCGGTGGCAGTCGAAGCCGGTCATGCACGCGCCCTTGCGCAGAAGGTCTTGATCGCATCGCAGGCCCGCGCAAGCGACACGTCGTCGAGCGCGTAGGCGATGCGCAGGTAGGGCCCCAGGCCGAAGGCGCTGCCCTGCATGACGGCCACCTGGGCCTCGTCCAGCAGCGCCAGGGCCACGTCCTCGTCGGTGTGCAGCGGCCTGCCGCCCGCGCTGGTGCGACCGATCAAGCCCTCGCACGATGCAAAGGCATAGAAGGCGCCGGAGGGCCCTGCGCAGCGCAAGCCGCGGGCCTGGTTCAGGCTGTCGACCACCGCGTCGCGCCGCCGCTCGAAGACCCGCCGCGTGTGCTGCACGAAGTCCTGCGGCCCCGACAGCGCGGCCAGCGCCGCATGCTGCGAGATGCTGCTTGCCCCCGATGTCTGCTGGCCCTGCAGCTTTTCCATGGCCTGCAGCAACCACTGCGGACCGGTGGCGTAGCCGATGCGCCAGCCGGTCATCGCATAGGCCTTGGACACGCCGTTCATCGTCAGGGTGCGCTGTGCCAGCCGGGGCTCCGCCTGGGCCATCGTCGCGAAGCTGGCGCCGTCGAAGATCAGGTGCTCGTAGATGTCGTCGGACAGCACCAGCACCCTGGGGTGGGCCAGCAGCACCTCGGCCAAGGCCCGCAGTTCATTGGCCGAATAGACCGCACCGGTGGGGTTGGACGGCGAGTTCAGGATCAGCCATCGCGTGCGCGGCGTGAGGGCACGGGCCAGGTCATCCGGCGTGAGCTTGAAGCCGTTCGCTTCGGTGCAGGACACCTTCACCGCCTGCGCGCCACACAGTTGCACCATCTCGGGGTAGCTCACCCAGTACGGCGCCGGCACGATCACCTCGTCGCCCGGGTTCAGCGTGGCGGCCAGCGCGTTGTAGATGACCTGCTTGCCGCCGCTGCAGACGATGGTGTCCTGCCAGCGCGTGGGGATGCAGTTCTCGCGCTCGAACTTGGCCGCCACGGCCTCGCGCAGCGCCCGCAGGCCGGCCACCTGGGTGTATCGCGTGTGGCCGGCGCGGATGGCGGCAATGGCCGCATCCTGCACATGCTGCGGGGTGTCGAAGTCGGGTTCACCGGCGCTCAGCGACAACAGCGGCACGCCCGCCGCCTTGCGCTCGGCCACGCGGTCGATCATCCGGTAGGTGGCTGAAGGCTGCGCCGCCGCCAGCCTGGCATTGAGCCGGGTGACGTCGGGGGTCATGCCCGGCCTCGCCATGCGGCCAGACCCAGCAGGTCCACCGTGGTGGCGCCTTCGGCCAGGCGTTGTATGAAGTCGGCTTCCTTGGCGGCCCGGGCCTCGCCGGCCAACAGCACACGGGGCACCTCGGCTGCGGGCAGCACCACCACGCCGTCGTCGTCGGCCACCACCAGATCGCCCAGTGCCACGTCGACGCCGGTCATCCGGATCGCGCCACCCACCGACGGTGCGCTGGCCTTGACCGTGCCGCGCACCGAGATGCCGCGCGAGAAGGCCGGAAACACCCGGCGTGCCAGGGCCGCCACGTCGCGAACGCCACCGTCGATCACCAGACCCGCAATGCCGGCGGCCTGCGCGGCCACGGTCAGCACCTCGCCCCAGTAACCGGCGACGAAACCGTCGGCGCTGACCACCAGCACGCTGCCGCGCGGCGCGCGCTCCACGGCCAGGTGGATGGCCAGGTTGTCGCCCGGCGCGCAGTGCACCGGGTACGCCGGGCCGGCGACCGCGGCGCCGGTCCATACCGGGCGGATCGCGGGATCGATGGCACAGGGCAGGCCTGCGGCCTCGTACAGCGTGGATGTGCCCAGCGCCAGGGCCCGCCCGTGGATGTCGAGGCTCATGCGCGCCTCGTCTGCAGTTGGTGATAGCCCAGCTGGGCACGGGCCTCGCCCAGGCTCATGCCAGTGGCGATGAGGCCGCGGATGCGCGACTCGGCCGCCTCGATCGCGTGCGCGGTCTCGGCGACCTCGCGGGCACGACCGCGGGGCACCACCACCACGCCGTTGGCGTCGGCCACCACGATGTCGCGTGCCACCACGCGGGCCCGCCCAATGGCCACAGGGCCGTTCACCGCAGCCACTTCCACGCGGTCCTTGCCGGTGCGCATGAAGCGGCCGCGCGTGAACAGCGGGTAGCCATCGCCCAGGGCCTTGGCCACGTCGCGGCAGACGCCGTCGATCACGGTACCGGCAATGCCGCGCTGGCCGGCGTACTGGGTCATGATGTCGCCCCACACGGTGCAGTCGGTGCGCCCGCCGTTGTCGATGACGACCACGTCGCCGGGCGCCACGTCGTCGATGAAGTCGCCCACCGTGCCGGCGGGCTGGGCGCAGCTGACGTACTGCACGGTGAAGGCCGGGCCCACCACGGTGCCCCGGTAGTTGTCCAGCGGCGCGATGCCCAGGCACTGGCCCGGGATGCCCAGCTTGTCCAGCGCGTCGGACACGCCGGGCGTGTCCAGGCCCTGGAAGAGCGCGACCAGTTCAGCGTCGGTGGTGTTCATAGGACGGCTCCGGTCTTGATGGCTTCGAACGCCTTGTCGTGCATCACGTCCTCGACCGAACGGCCGGCGCGCACCGCCTGCACCATGCCATCCTGCCGGCGCGCGATGCGGTCGGCCAGGTCCAGCACCTCGGCGATGCGGGCGGCGGGCACGAACACCGAGCCGCAGCGGTCGGCGATGACGTAGTCGCCGTCGGCCACGGCAACGCCGGCCACCTGGATGGGCTGGCCGGCGTGCAACTGCACCACCCGCCCACGCGCACTGACCATCGTGGCGCCGCGGCCGTACACGGGGTATCCGATCTCCTCGTTGGCCTCGATGTCGCGACTGAAGCCGTCGATCACCGTGCCCCGGATGCCCTTGGCCTGGGCGGCGTTGGCCAGGATGTCGCCCCAGCACGAGACGCCGTCGATGCCGCCGGCGATGACCAGGATGCGGTCGTCGCTGTCGATAGCCGCGATCACCGGTGAGATCAGGTGCACCGTGGGCGCGTAGCCTGTCTTGGGCCCCAGCTGGACAGTGCTGGCGCGCCCCACGATGCGCGGGCAGTTCCACAAGGGGCGCAGGCCCACGGTGGCACCGGGCAGCGCGAGAAAGTCCAGCGCGTCCGACACCGTGGTGGTGTCCAGGCGCGCCAGGCGGTCAAGGTCGGATGCGGGCATGAAGGAGTGGATCGAAGCGGGGATCGGGCACTGTCGGCCTGCGCGTTCGTTCTGTAAATTCCGAAGACAGGAAGGTCTTGATACGCTGAACCTATGGACGCACCATGATCAACTTCCGGCTGATGCGCCACCTGTGGCTCTTCCTCGCGGTGGCCGAAGAGCAGCACTTCGGGCGGGCCGCCAGACGGCTGGGCATGTCGCAGCCGCCGCTCACCGAGCAGATCCAGGTGCTGGAGCAGGCGCTGAAGGCGCAGCTGTTCGTGCGTTCCCGCCGCGGGACGCAGCTCACGCCGGTGGGGCTGGCAATCGTGCCGGCCGTGCGCAAGTTCGTGCAGCAGATGGAACAGCTGGAGCTGGCCGTGCGCGAGGCCACGTCCGGGCAGACCGGCATGCTGACCATCGGCGCCATCTCGTCGGCCATGCTGGAAGTGCTGCCGCCCTACCTGGAGCGCTTGCGCCAGCAGCAGCCGCAGCTCACGGTCTCGGTGCGCGAGATCGACAGCGTCGAGGCCGTGCCGGCACTGCTGGCGGGCGACGTGGACCTGGCCTTTGCCCGATTGGAAGGCGACCTGGGTGCCGACGTGCAGACGCTGGCCATGGCACAGGACCAGCTTCTCGTGGCACTGCCTTTGCAGCACCGGCTGGCGCGCCGCCGCCGCATCGCTCTGGCCGACCTCGCCGACGAGGCGTTCGTGATGTTCAGCCGCCGCGTCAGCCCGGTCTACTTCGACCGCATCGTCGCCTTGTGCCAGGGCAGCGGCTTCTCACCGCGCATCCTCCACGAAGTGCGCAGCGTGGCCACGCAAGTGGCGTCGGTCGGCTGCGGGCAGGGCATTGCGCTGGTGCCGGCCGCCCTGAGGCGCATCGCGCCCGAGAGCGTGGTGTTCAAGCCCCTGGCCGAGGCGGTGGACGTGGTCACCACGGCTGCGGCATGGTGCCCGAAGTCTGGCAACCCGGCTCTGGCCTCGGCCCTTGCGCTGTTGAGGGTTGCGCCGGAAACACCTCGGCGCAGACGCTCGATCCGGGTCTGAGCGTCGACATCGTTGGATTTCGGGCTTGGGCGACCGCTTCGGGGAGACCCGTGCCGGGTCAGCTATTGGCCGAGTGTGTGAGTAGGTCAGCCGGAGGCGAGTGACCGGTCACGCTGCAAAGCGGGTCTCCTCCAGCCGGCGGTCGGCCTGGACAGACCGCCTAACCAGCAGGACCTACCCCGGACTCGAGTCAGAACGTGATGATCTGCCGCCCCTCGAGCAGGAGTTGCCGCAGGCTGGCATGACCGCGATCTTCGCCGAGCATCGGCACCGGTGCGGCCTCGAGCGCGTCCAGCACGCCGTAGCTCTTGGCGCAGTAGCGGCAGGCACCACGCAGCGCCGGGGCCGCCTTGGTCCAGGTGTGGTGCAGGTCGCTGCTCGGCACCAGCATCTCGGCCAGCGCGGTGGTGCCGGCACCGTCGAACACCAGCGCAACGTCGTCGCCGCCGCGGCGCAGCTCGTCGACGAACATCATGGCGCGGTAGACGGCCGACTTGCCCGCGCCTTCGAGCTTGGAATAGATGACGACGGCGACTTGGTTCATGCGGTTCTCCTGGAGGATGTGGTGACGGCAAGGATCAGGCCCGCCATCACGATGACAAGGCCCGCGGTTTCGTTGGCCGTGGGCACGTGGCCGAGGACCGGCCACGCCATCAGCGCGGCCAGCCCCGGCGCCAGCGCCGGGAAGACCGCGGCACGCGCCGGTCCAAGCAGGCGCACCATGGTCGCGTAGGTGAAAAGCGTGCCGGCGCCGGCGATGGCGCCCTGAACCAGCACCTCGGTCCACAGCACGGTGGCGCTGGCGGTGGCCAGGCGGGCAGTGCCTTCGACGGCCAGGTATACGGGCACGTAGGTGAGCAGCGCCGACACCGAGATGACGGCCGTGGCCAGCAGCGGGTCCAGCCGGTGGCGGCGCAGCAGGATGCCGAAGCCGGCCCACAGCGTGCCGGCGGCGACGAACATCGCGTCGCCCGCCAGCGCGCGGCCGCTGAACGACCCGGCCTCGACGCCGCTGAGCAGCACCAGCCCGACCAGCACGATGCCGATGCCGACGGCCTTGCGGGGCGTGAGCCGGTCGCCCAGCACCAGGGCGGAAAGCACGAGGCCGGCCAGGCTCATCGCCGCAAACGGAAACACCGCCGCGTGGCTGGCCGGCGCGAACTGCAGCGCGCCGAACATCAGCAGCCCGAAGGGCGTGCCCGCCAGCGCCGCCACCGCCAGCCACAGGCGCCAGCGGCCCAGCAGCACCTCGCGCCGCTGGCGCAGCGTGTGCAGCAGCAGCGGCAGCATCAGCAGGCCGGCGACGCCGAAGCGCAGGGCCGTCAGGTCGCTGGCGTGCAGCCCCTGCGCGATGCCCCAGCGGGCGTAGACCGTGTAGAGCGCGCCGATGCTGGCGGCGGCCAGCCCGACGGCGATGCCCGCCGCCAGGCGCGGGGCCTCAGCAGGGGCGGCCGGCGCGGCCAGGGTGGCGGTGTTCATCGTCCGGCTCCTTGCGCGGCGACGCGCGTCACAGCGACGGGGCTGCCGGAAAGTCCACCGGCACCTGCGTCGTGGCGTGCAGGTAGTTGGTGACGGTCTTGTCGCCGATGACGACGATCACGTCGACCAGGTTCTCGGGCGTCCAGCCGGCGTCGAAGAAGGCCTGCACACGGGCCGGGTCAGCATGGCCGCGTTCGCTGGCGATGTTCTTCACGAGCTTGGCCAGCGCGTCGAGCTTCGGGTCCCAGCTGGCGTCGCCGCGGCGAATCTCGATGATCTGCTCGGGCTTGAAGCCCACCAGGCCGCCGATGACGGTGTGTGCCGCCAGGCAGTAGGGGCAGCTGTTGACCTGGCTGACGACGAGGTTCACCACCTCGCGCGCCTTGCCGGTGATGCTGCTCTTGGCGTTCTGCAAGGCCAGGTAGTTGCCCAGCGCGTGCTCGGACAGCGCGAGCGTGGCGTACAGCTTGGGCACCATGCCCAGGCCCTTTTTCAACTGGTCGAAGAGGGCCTGGTTGGCGGGGGACACCTGGTCGCGGGTCGGGGCTTGGATCGTGTTCATGGCGTGTGCTCCTTCAGTCGGGGTCGGGGTGGTGGGGGTTACTGCGCGGTGTAGCCGCCGTCGACGGTGACGCTCTGCCCCGTGAGGTAGCGCGCCGCATCGCTGGCAAGGAAGACAACGGTCTGGGCGATCTCGTCGGGCGTGGCCGCCCGGCGCGCCGGGACGGAGGCCAGGAAGCCGGCCTTGGCGGCTTCGTCGCCGCCGGTGAAGCGGTCGAGCATCTCGGTGGCCACGGGCCCGGGGGCGACGGCGTTCACACGCACTCCGCTGGCCGCGCCTTCGAGCGCCGCGCTCTTGGTCCGGCCCTCGACGGCGTGCTTGCTGGCGGCATAGACCGAGGCCCCGGCGATGCCCACCTGGCCGGCCACCGACGAGAGGTTGACGATGGCGCCCGCGCCCTGCCTGAGCATCACGCGCATCTCGTGCTTCAGCGCCAGCAGCGTGCCCAGCACGTTGGTCTCGAAGGTGGCGGTGTAGTTGTCGACGCTCTGGCCGGTGATGGGCCCGAGCTGGCCTTCGGTGCCGGCGTTGTTGACGGCCACGTCCAGGCGGCCGAAGCGCTCGACCGTCTGCTCGACGAGGCTGCGCACTTCGGCTTCGACGCGCACGTCGGCGCGCAGGAACTCGGCCAGGGCGCCCAGGGCGCGCAGTTCGGCGGCCAGCGCGAGGCCGGCGTCATCGCGGCGGCCACTGACGATGAGTCGGGCGCCCTGGCGGGCGAAGGCCAGCGCGGTGGCGCGGCCGATGCCGGTGAGGGCACCGGTGACGAGGACGACGGGTGAGTTCATGGTGGGCTCCGGGTGGGGTGAACGGGTTGCGATGGAGCGAACTCTGATTGCTTCCCATCCCATCCGGTAGATTGGCGGAAGGCCTAACATTCATTCCCATCAGGACTGAAAGCACTCCCATGGACCGCCTCACCGCCATGCAGACCTTTGTGCGCGTCGTCGAGGCCGGCAGCTTCTCGGCGGTCGCGCGTGAGATGGGCGCCACGCAGAGCGCCGTGAGCAAGCAGGTAGCCGCGCTGGAGCGCGCGCTGGGTGCGCGGCTGCTCGGCCGCACGACGCGTTCGCTGGGCCTCACGGAGGAAGGCAAGCGCTATTTCGAGCAGGCACGGCGGCTGGTGGCCGAGGTCGCCGAGGCCGAGTCCGCGCTGCGTGCTGGCCAGCAGCGGCTGAGCGGCTGGCTGCGCGTAGCGGCCTCGGTGGGGTTCGGCCGGCTGAAACTACTGCCGGTGGTGCATGCCTTCCTCGACCGTCACCCAGACGTGCGCATCGACCTGCGCTTGGCCGACGGCTTCGTCGACCTCGTCGAGCAGGGGCTGGACGTGGCCGTTCGGGTGGGCCACCTGGCCGACAGCAGCCTCGTCGCGCAGCGCATCGGCACCACGCAGCGGCGCCTGGTGGCGCATCGCGACCTCGTGCGCCGCTTGCAGCGCAAGGGCCCCAAGCCGCCACGCCACCCTGACGAGCTGGCCGCGCATGACTGCCTCGTCTACACCGAGCTCGCCACGCGCGACCAATGGGCCTTCGTCGCTGGCTCGGGCGCGAGCGAGCCCCCGGGCACCGAGCGCACGGTGCGCGTGAAGGGTCGGCTGCAGACCAACAGCAGCGAAGTCATCCGCGCCGCGGTGCTGGCCGGGCGCGGCATCGGCTACTCGCCCGACTGGCTGTTCGACGCCGAGCTGGCCTCCGGCGAGCTGGTCACGCTGATGCCCGACTGGCAGACGCCGCCGCTGCCGATGCACCTGGTGAGTCCGGCGCAACGGCAGCACTCTGCCAAGGTCCGGGCCCTCGGCGATTTCGTGCGGGCGGCGCTAACGGGAGCACGCTGAGGCTGCAATCGTGTCGCTGCTTCAAGCTGGGCTGCCGCCGCTCACGCCGCGCCAGCGAACGTCAGCGGATGCCGAGCCCCGACCTTGGCCGACCTCCCAGACTGCCGTCGGTTGTCACTCGGAACCTGACCGTCGTTGGCGCCAGGCCCGAGAGAGGTTCAGCCGTTCCGCAACGGCGGCCCGCCAACGACTGGGTCCGCTGGCGGCGAGGTGGGACTCTCGACCCGGAGCCGCCGTCCAGGAAGGATCCTCAGATCCGTCGTTCGACTGGTTCGCCCGCGATCGATCTGATGGCGGGCATGCGCCGATGGGGCAACTGCGGCTCAGGCGGCAGCGTGCACTTGCATGGCTGACGAAATGAGGTCCATGTCGAGGCTGCTGATCGCAAACAGCCCGAATCTCAGTTGGTAGCCCCAGTTGCGTACACCCGCCGAGAATTCGAGCCTGTCGAGCAAGGGCTGGATCGGCGCTTCGCTGGCCTCGAACCACGCAACGTTGCGGCGAAATGGGCGGAAGCCACCTCCCATGTCGAACTCATAGGGCTCGCCGGCCTTGACCATGCCGATGGCCGTGAAGGACTGCAGCTTGTCCTTGCCGCGGAATGCCACGCAGGGCGAGTAGTACGCGACGCGGTCTCCTGGGTGGATGCGGCGAAGAGGAGCAGCCTTGCCGTGACAAACCTGCATGAACCCATGTTCGCGCCCGTGGCGCACATGTTCAGCCGATGCCACGGCGACCCAATTGGCGCTCATGCGGCACCCGGTGCGAAGACGCGCAGCCGGTGACCGTCCGGGTCAAGCGCGACCGCGGGCGCCTTGCCGAGCAGGTCTGCATAGAACGCGGCGCTTTCGGTCGGGCTCTTCACATAGCGGATCACAAAGTTCGGATCGGGCACGAGGGGTCCTTCGGGTTGAGGTCGCGAACGGTTTCATTCGGTGCCCTCATCCTAGGAACAGCCCTTGTCAGTTTCTGGCAGCAGTCGATCGCGGCCGTGTCCCCTATCGCTCCGAGATCCCTTCCTGCCTCCGCCACTCCTTCATCAAGGCCTGACGACGACGGGGATAGCGTCCGCCAGACAGGGTCAGGCCCATGATCCGATCGGTGCGGAAGTGCCGGATGGACTGACGCAGCTCACACCAAGCAACGACCACGCGGGCGCGGTCGAAGAACCCGAGTGCAAAAGGCCAGATCGTGCGCGAGCTGTCCTTGGCGGCTGCGTCCCGGTAGCGGATCTCGATCTTGTGTTCCATCCGAATGGCCTGACGGATGCTTGCCACCTCGGCGTCGCCGGCGGCGATGGGCTCGCCTGGTCCGACCATCAGCGCAGACGTGTCGAGCTCGTGGCGCAACTCGCTGGGCAGCACGGCGGCAATCTTCGCCAACGCGTCGCGAGCCGCCGCTGCAAGGCGTCCGTCGCCTCGAGCTGCAACCCAACGCGAGCCCAGCACCAGGGCTTCGACCTCATCGGCGGAGAACATCAGTGGCGGCAGCGTGAGGCCAGGCTGCATGACGTACCCCAGGCCCGGCGCGCCGTCGATACACGCGCCCTGTGATTGAAGCGTTGCGATGTCTCGATACAAGGTCCGAAGGCTGATGCCCAGCTCAGCCGCCATGACGGCGCCACCGATCGGTTGGCGATGCCGGCGAAGAAGCTGGAGCAGAGCGAGCAGTCGTTCGGCGCGTGACATGGGCTGGTCTGGTTCTGACAGCAGCCGCATTGTGCGGGCCTTCCTGGAGCTTCCTTGAGGCCGATCTCTGCCGCGCAGACGCCTTGGGCCGGCAGCATGAGCAGCTGCTCAGGCCAGCAAGCGGTCCATCAGACCGCTCCACGGCGGGGTTAGGCTTGATCCAGGGCCAGGGCTCCGATGGGAGTCGGCGCCCCTGCGACCTCACGTTCCCGGCCAGAAGCGGGTGCTCGCAAAGAGCCGGGTACGACTTGGCCGCCTGAGAGCTTGTGAAGCGGCCCGCCGAGCCGGCCGTGGGGCTCAGCGAGCGTCGCCCTCAGCGAGGATTTGCTCGATCAGCTCGCGCTTCATCGCGTCGGCGGTGGCGTTGGGCCCCTGGCAGGTGCCGGCGGCTTGGTGCCCGCCACCGCCGTGCTTCAGCATCAGGTCGCCCACGTCCACCCGGCAGCTGCGGTCGAAGATGCTCTTGCCGACCGTGTACACCGTGTTCTGCTTCTCGCGGCCCCACATCACGTGCATGCTGATGTTGCACTGCGGATACATCGCATAAACGACGAAGCGGTTGCCGGCGTAGATGAGACTCTCGTCGCGCAAGTCCAGCACGACCAGCTTGCCATGCACCTCGGCCACGCGGGCGATCTGCTCGCGGAACAGCGCATGCTGCGCGAAGAACAGGTCGACGCGCTCCTTCACGTCCGGCAGGGCCAGAATGTCCTCGATGGCCATGTCGCGGCAGTTGTCGATGAGCGTCATCATCAGCTGGTAGTTCGACACCCGGAAGTCGCGGAAGCGGCCCAGGCCGGTGCGTGCGTCCATCAGGAAGCTCAGCAACTCCCAGCCCTTGGGCTCGAGCACGTCTTCGCGCGTGAAGCCGGCGCTGTCGGCCTTGTCGACGGCGTCCATCATCTCGTCGCTGACGCGCGTGAAGCGGGCCTTGCCGCCGTAGTGGTCATAGACCACGCGCGCCGCGCTCTTGGCCTGCGGCTGCAGGATGTGGTTGTCCGGCAGCGCGCCTTCGTTGCGCACGGCTTCCGACGCGTGGTGATCGAAGCACAACCCGCAGCCCGGCACATAGGGCAGGTTGGTGATGATGTCGCGGTCGGTGACGGTGACCTTGCCGTCCTGCATGTCCTTGGGGTGCTGGAAGACGATCTCGCCCAGCAGGCCCAGTTCCTTCAGCAGCACGGCGCAGACCAGGCCGTCCATGTCGCTGCGGGTGATAAGGCGATATCTCAGGTCGACGGGTGCGTTCATGCTGTGTGTGTCTCGGCTGCCAAGGGGCGACTTGATGGGTTTCGGCACTCCGCGCATCGACTTGAGCCCGCCGGCCCCGCCGCCGCTCAGTTGTGCGCCCGCATCGTCAAAACGCGAACGGCTCGCGTGGCCACCGGGCTCGGTGCTGTCAGTCCAGGCAGTCGGATGCCCAGTCTGGGTAGAGGCGAGCCAGACGCGCCCAAGGGGAACGGTCGTTGTGGGTGTCGCACTGCGCGCCGGCAGTCACTGACGGCAGCGGTCGTGCGCATCGCTGCCGTTCCTGAGGCGCCGGCCGCTGTCCGGGAGGTCGCCCTGCTAGCAATCAAGGCGCGTACGAGCCCCGACACCCTCATTGGCTTGCGAGCTGATGTCGATCGTCTCCTCGCTCAGCGAGGTCATCGAGTGCGGATTGCAGCGTCGAGTGACGGAAGCGATAGCCGGCCGCCAATGCCGCGCCGGGCACGGCCTTCTGTCCATCCAACAGCAGCGTCGACATTTCGCCAGCGAGCAGTCGCAACGGCCAAGCAGGAACACTCAACCAAGCGCGGCGACCCCGTGAAGCTGCGAGAGCCTGAGCGAACTCCGACTGACTTCGCGTGTCGGGTGAGACGGCGTTGACGGCACCTGCAAGATCGTCACGTCGCAAGGCGAAGCAGATCAGACCGACCGCGTCGTCGCGGTGCAGCCAGGGGGCCGGCTGCTGTCCTGTTCCGAGCCGCGCGCCCAGGCCGAGACGTGCTGCCAGAGCCTGCGGCGGATAGGCGCCGTCCTCCCGACCGAGAACAACGCCAAACCGCAGGCGGACGACGCGCACACCGAGAGCCTCAGCGCGGCGTGCTTCATGCTCGACCGCGACACAGAGGTCGGACTGAAACTCCCCGGCCCTGGGTGGACTGGCTTCCGTGCAAGCACGGCCATCGTTGACAGCGCCGTAAAAGCCCACGGCCGAGGCACTGATCAGCACGCGGGGTCGCTGCTCCAGCCTGCGCATCAGCCCGACCAATTGCTGCGCCAGGCCGACACGGCTGTTCAGCAGCACGCGGCGGCGTGCAGCCGTCCAGGGCATGCCCAGCACCCTCGCGCCCGCGAGGTTGACGATGGCGTCGATCCGTGTCTCCGATGGAATCGCATCCAGATCGTCGACCACCCACACACCGGGTCCGAACTGGCGCCGCGCCTGCCGCATGTCTCTGGAGAGCGCGACAACGCGGTGCCCCTCCCGGCAGAGTTCGGCCACCAGCGCCTGACCTACGAAGCCCGTGGCGCCGGTCACCAGGATGGCGGCTGGACGGCGCATTGGCGCTGGCGCTACCGCGAGAACCGGCAAGCGCCCCAGACGACGCAAGGCCAGTGCGTTGCGTAAGCTCCAAGCCCACACACCGACGCCGTACAGAGTGAGCAGCGGCGCCCAAGCGCCATGGGAAGCCGACAACAGACGTGTTGGCTCCTGGGCCCAAGACCACAGCACGGGGGCGAAAAGGGTCAGGAACGCGCCGTAGCTGATGGTCAGAAGTGTGTGCAGCACGCGCTCGAACGGCGGCAGGTTGCGGCTGCGGTCTTCCTCGAGGAAATCGGCCAGTGTGACGACAACCTCGAACGCCAGCAGTGCGGCAAGAAGAATCGCGAAGCCGCCGTGCCAATGCCACCAGGCCAGGCCGATGAAGATGACGCCGTACACCGCTTCACGGATGGCATGCAGCGCAAGCTCACGTCGCGCTGAACGCCGCTGCGCAAGCCTGGCCTGCAGCTCGTGATGCCAGAGGTTGTCGAAGGCGCCCATGACGGCTTGGACGCTCAGCAAGACGAAGAGGGTGTTCATGTTGGCGATCGGTGCGTATCGAGGGGTGAGGGGTCCTTGAACACACCGCTCTGATGGAAGGTCTCGCCCCAAAGGGGATGGGTCATCGAGAGCGTGAAGCGGAACTGCTGATCCCCCAGGTCGCGGTGCTCGACACGGCAGGTGCCGGGGCTGAGCAGCCGCGGAATCACGATGCGAAGGCCGCCCAAGGCCAAGAAGTAGCGCTGGCTCTCGAACACCAGGACGCCGTCGCGCTCGTAGACGCGGAGCACCATGCCCAACCCGCCGCAGGTCCGCTCGCACAGTCGGCCGGACTTGTCGAGCTCCTTGGTGGAGCAGACGTGACCGACGCCACCCTCAAAGCTGCGTTCCCACAAGACGCCGGTGCCGACGGGTCGGACCTTGACCGTGGTCGGCACGCCGGTCGCGTTCGCCGCAACGAGCGGACTGCGGAACGGCTTCACGAGCCAGGCCAACACGCGGCCCAGGGGTGAACAGCGCATGTCCAGCAGGCCTCGGTAAGTGACCGGTGAGTGGTTGGCGGCAAAGCGACGCTGCAAAGCCGCGGGAAGGCGGGACCATCCGGCAGGCCCGACGAGGGCAGCAAGGTCCAGGGGCGTGGTGGCATTCATGCCCCCGCCTTGCGACAAGCGTGCCAGCGATCAAGCGACGACCAAGTGATTGATTTCATTGGCGACTGCGCTCTGATGCGACTACCTCGGATACAGTGACTCAAGCCCCCTCTGTCAACGTCGTTAACAACGCATGCTGCTGATTCGCCTGTCCCTGGGCTTCGCGCTGTTCGAGACCTTCGTGCTGGCTGGTGTGTTGCTGTGGTGGGCCAACCGGGTACCCGGTGCCAGGTTGCTGGCCGCTTTCCTGCTGGGCTTTGCGCTCTGGGTCGCCGGCAACGAGTTGCCCAATTGGTTGGGCCAGGAGGCCGAGCCGGTGGCCCTGAAGCTGGTGTCGTTGGCGCCGTTCATCTCCACCTTCTTCTTCCATTTCTGCGTGGTGTTCTGTCGCGTGCCCTTGCACCGCGTCGGCGTGGTGGCTGCGTACGGTCTTGGCGCGGTGGCGTCGTTGGCGGCGTTGATGGGACAGCCCGGACATCTGGTCTGGCGCGAGAGCGTCGGCTGGATCTTCATCGCCGAGCGTCTGGGCTGGTTGGCCAGCATCGCTTGGATCATCCTGGGCATCGCTGGCGTGGCGGTGCTGCTGCGCGGGTTGGCGCAGGCCAGGCCGCCGGCGCGCCAACAGATCGCGGCCGTCACCTGCTCCTGCCTGTGGGGTCTGCTCTGTCTCAGCGGTTACGGCCTGGTGCTTCTTGAGCTTCCGGTCTTTCCGGTACCGCTCCTGCTGCTGCCGCTCTACCCTGTCATCCTGGTGTACGGCGTGTTGCGGTGGGGCGTGTTTGCGGCGAATGCCTGGGCCGGCCGGGCCTTGGTGTGGACGCTGCTGCTGGCCGTCGGCCTGGGCATCGTCGCGCTGATGCCGTTGGTTCTCCCCTTCGAGTCGCGCTGGCTCAGCGGCCTGGCTGTGGCGGCAGGCTGCCTGGCCCTGAGCGGGCCGGTGCGCCGCTTCGTGCTGAAGCTGATCTACCCCGGTGGCACGGCCTCTGCGGCGGACCTGCAGGCATGGCGTGAGGCACTCCTTCCGGCGGAATCGCTGCCTGAACTCGCCGACTTGGCGGGGCAGTTGTTGGGCAGGCGGCTGGGCACGCCGGTCGAGGTGGTTTTCGATGCGGCTTCCGAGCCGACTTTGCCGAGGCTGAACTGCCGTCGCGTGCCCTGGCGACTGGAGCTGCAAGGCTGGTCGGCCGCGCCGCCGGGCCAGCGCCATCTGGCCGAGCTGTTCGGCAGTCTGGTGCTCGAGGCGGCCCTGCGCGTCGAGCAGGCCCTACAACTGGCGTCGCGCGAGCGTGAGAGGCAGTTGCAGGCCCGGCTTGCCGAGCTGGGTGCCCTGGCGGCCACCGTGGCCCACGACATCCGCAATCCCCTCAACATCATCTCCATGGCCGTTGCGGCTGCGCCAGGGGACACGCGCCGTGAGGTAGCCAACCAGGTCGATCGCATCGCGCATCTGACCCGCGACCTGCTGGACTACGCCAAACCCTGGAAGCTGACGCCGACCGAGCTCGACGTGACGACGCTCGTGCAGACGGTGGCACGACGCCAGCCTGGCGTCGCACTCGGCCCGGGCCTGCAGCAACCGCTGCGCGCGTGTCTGGATGCGCGCCGGGTCGAGCAGGCCCTGACCAACCTCATCGAGAACGCTCGCACGGCCAGCGAGAGCGCTGTTCATGTAGACGCCCACCGCGACGCCGCCGGCCTGCACCTGCACGTCTGCGACAACGGCCCGGGCGTGCCCGAGAGTCTGCGCGATCGGCTCTTTGAACCCTTCGCATCGCGCAGCCCGGGCGGCACGGGGCTGGGGCTGGCCATCGTTGCCCGGGTGATGGCTGCGCATGGCGGCACGGCCGCACTCACCGAGCGCCTGGGCTGGCGCACGTGTTTCACCCTGACCTTTCCCCATGCACCCGTCAACGCCTGAAACCGGCCGCGTGCTGCTCGTCGACGATGAGGCGGCCTTCCAGCGCCTGGGAGGCAACTTCCTGCGCAGCCTCGGTCACGAGGTCGACATCGCTGGCGACGGCGACGCCGCCTTGTCCCGCTTCGCCAAACAGCGTCCGGAGCTCGTGCTATTGGACTTGGCCATGCCGCCACACAGGGACCCTGAGCGTGGCCTGGAGCTGATTCCGCGCCTGGCGGGCGTGCCCGTCGTCGTGCTGACCGGGCATGGCGAACACGAGCTGGCCCTGCGCGCGGCGGAACTGGGGGCGTGGGACTTCATCACCAAGCCCATCGACCCCGACCTCCTGCGCTTCGTGGTCGCTCGTGCGCTGCGCAAGTCACGGCTGGACGCTGAACTCGCCCGTCTGCGCGCTGGCCAGGAATTCGATGAGTCGGGACTGGTCGGCCTGACTCCACCCATGCAGCAGTTGCGAGCCATGGTCCGCCGTGTCGCGCCGACTCGCGTCAGCGTCCTGGTGCTCGGCCCAACCGGCACCGGCAAGGAGTTGGTGGCACGTGCGCTGCACGAAGGCAGTCCGCGGCGCGATGGTCCGTTTGTCGTCGTGCACTGTGGTGCGCTGTCGGCGGAACTGCTTGAGAGTGAGTTGTTCGGGCACATGAAGGGCAGCTTTACCGGCGCCTACCGCGACCAGCCGGGCTTGGTCGAGGCGGCCCATGGCGGCACGCTGTTCCTCGACGAGGTCGGTGAGATGCCACCGCCCATGCAGGTCAAGCTGCTTCGCTTCTTGCAGGAAGGCACGTTTATCCCGGTCGGCGGCCGTGCACAACGCCAGGCCGATGTGCGCGTTCTGTCGGCGACGCATCGTGACCTGGAGGCCATGGTGCGGGAAGGCGGCTTTCGGGAGGACCTCTTCTACCGCCTCAAGGGTGTCATCCTGCGCACACCCGCGCTGGCGGAGCGCACCGCCGATGTGCCGTTGCTGGCAGCGCGGTTTCTGAAGGGCGTCGCGCCGCAGGCACGGTTTGCGGCCGGTGCGCTCGCCTGGGTCACCGCTCGGGGCTGGCCCGGCAACGTGCGCGAACTCAAGGCCATCGTCGAGTCGGCGGGTGCCTTGCTCCTGCCGGATCAGAGCGAGGTGGACACTGAACTGTTGACCCTCGCAGCTGGCGACGGTACGGAGCCGCGGCGCACGCTCGAACCCCCGGGCGGCACAGGCGTGCTTGACGCTGCCTTGAACGAGCTCGAGCGCCGTCTGATCCAAGACGCCATGAGTGCGGCGGGAGGCAATCAATCCGAAGCGGCCCGTCAGCTTGGGGTCTCTCGCGTTGGTCTGATCAAGAAGTTGACCCGGCTAGGACTCCGCTAGCCGCAGGAGCCCGCGCGAGGGTGGTGACCACCTTGCGGGCGGAATGGGCTACTGTCGCAGCGCGCGCCGACGCCGCTCTCGGTGTCGAAGATCAACCAGCCTTCTCCAAAGCAACATGCCCAAGACCCTGACCGTGCTCTCGTTGACGTTGCTGTTCGTCGTGATCAACAGCTTGGCCGGCTGCGCTGCACCGCAAGCGGCACCGCAAGCGGCGCCGCCGGCCGCGCAGAAGCGAATCGAAGGAACTCAGTGGGTTTCCACCGAGCGCACCGCCGGTGGGATGGGCGTGAGCTACACCTTTCTGGGCGGAGGTCGGGTGCTCGAGGACCTGGGAGCGATCATCGACTTCGACTACCGAGTCGAGGGCAACCAACTGGTCTTGACCATCAACGGCAGCGAGCAGCGTTCTCGCTTCACGGTGGATGGCGGCCAACTCACCCTGCGCAGCGACGACGGCAACGACCGCATCCATCAGCGCGCCGGCCCGCGCGCCGACCCGCCGATTCTGCAGGGGCTGTGGACGTTCCGACACGAGAGTGGCGCGCCGGCCGATCTCTTCTTCGGCAAGCAGGGCCGTGGCCTCATGCGCGTGCTGATGAAGCAGCGTGTAGGTAGCTACCGGCTCGCCGACGACGGCCTGTTCCAGGTGCAGTTCGAAGGCGGCAGCGACCGCGCGCTGGCAGCGAGTATCGAGGGCGGGACCATGGAGATCCGCGGCGGACAAAAGGTGCTGCGCTTGCGCCCTGTCGCGGCCCGGTGACCGCGTCCAGGACGCCCCCACCGCGGCGGCGCCTCCGCGGAACCGAGGATGCGCCGGACGCATACCCGGCACTGGCTTGGCGGGCGTCAGCGTGTCAGACCGTGCGAAACGCTCAGCCCATCGCGAACGAGTCGCACAGCCTGTCCAGGGCCTCGGCGTGTGGTGCCGGCAACTGGCCGGCGAGCAGCAGGGTGGCGCGCTGAACGCCGCGCAGGCGGAAGTAGAGCTCGTCCTCCATCATCTCTACCTCAGCGGCTTCGGCACTCAGCATGGCGCGAGGGTTCCACATGCCGCTCTCGTTCCAGCCGGCGCGCAGCCGGCCGAGCAGGAACTGTGACAGCTCGAGCGCTCGCTTCATCGCCGGCAGTTCGGTTTGGGCAGCGACCGTGGCAACGTTGTTCTCGGCAGCGGTCAACACGCTGCCCAGCGCCACCAGGCGGGCTTGGATGTCCTCGGGTTCCATCACCGCTTCGGCCGGTGCCTGCTTGCCCGCGGCCTGGCTGACCTTGCCGACCCAGTTGAGATCGAACTCGCCCGGCACGGCGCGCAACGCGACGCTTGCGCGCATCAGTTGACTGAACGGACTCTGCACGGCGTTCAAGGTCGCTTCGGTCACCGCGAGCAGCCGGCCCATGGGCGACAGTTTGTCGCCGTGCAGTGCGTGCGGGTAGCCCGAGCCGTCGAGCCGCTCGTGGTGTTCGGCGATGGCTCGCGACACCACGCTGGGGTAATTGGTCAGCTGCGCCACCAGAAGCTGGCCCACGTGGGGGTGCACCACCAGCTGCTGGTAGCTGATGAAGTCCATGGCTCGGTCGGCATCGGCCTCGCCGTACTTCGGGTCGATGTACATCTCGCCGAGGTCATGCAGCAGGCCGCACAGCATGGCAACGCGAATCTCGGGCGTGTCGCCACCGTTGCCGACCATCAGCGCGCCGTTCAGCGCCATTGCCTTTACCGCATGTTCAAAGGCCTGGGGACGTGCTGTCTGCGAGGCGGTCAGCAGCAGTTTCGCCACCGGGTGCAGCGGAAGCTGTGCTGCTTCGCGCGACAGCCTTGCGGCGTGTTGCCGCAAGAGGGGTGCCAGTGGCGAAGCACTTTCCACCAGCGCCTTCAGCGCCTGCACCAGGGTCAAGGTCGACACGCCGTCTTCAGCGATGAGGCAACTCTCCAGCGGCTGCCGCAGCTTGCGGTCGAGCAACTTGCGCTGCAAGGCCGACGACACCGGCTGATTGCTGGCCCACAGCTTCGTGCCTGAGATGTCGAAGATGTCGGTCGCGGCGATGATGCTTCGGGTCTCGCTGGCCTCCAGGATCGCCGCCAAGGCGTGGGGGTTGGCGTTGCGGAACGCGTCGCTGGGCGTGGACAAGGTGGACATGGCGGTCATCCTGAAGCTTCGTCTCGCTCTTATCGGCAGCAGCCGATGGAAGCTGAGCCGGCGCTGCAGGGCCGGGGTCAGGGAGTTGTCGACGGGCCGGACCCGGCCAAGAGCGGCCCATCCACGGCGACCGCCTCAGCGCATCGAACTCAGTCCGAACAGGTTTCCTTCGGTGTCTGCGCACAGTGCCACCCAGCCGAACTCGCCGATGGAAAACTTGGGCCGCAGCAACCGCCCGCCAGCTGCCGCGACGCGGCCGGCCTCCACGGCGCAGTCTTCCACGCTGAAGTAGATCAGGGTCCCGCCAGGGCCTGGGCGGCTGTGCGGGGAGCGCACCAGCGCGCCGCCTGCGCCATAGGTCCCCATGTCGGCGGGAAAGCTGTTCATCACTGTTTCGCCGGTCGGATCCCCGATGGGCGCCAGCCTTCGCTGCAAGACGGTCTCGTAGAAGGCCGTGGCGCGGTCCATGTCGTCGACGTACAGATCGAACCAGCCGATCGCGTTGGGCTTGTGCATCGCGTGCTCCTGGGTGATTGAGGAGCCGCGAGACTATTCATCGCCTGCGTATCGGTCTTGTGGAAATCGGACACCGAAGGCTTTTCGGTACTGCCCCGGCGTGTAACCGACGGCACGGCGGAAGGCGTGGGTGAAGTGAGCTTGGTCGGCGTACAGGTCGAGATGGTGGCGACGGAACGACTGCTGCAGCCGGAGCACCTTCAGCAGATCGTGCGGCGTGAACCCGGTGAGCTGCCGCAGGGTGCGCTGCAGCTGCCGTGTCGACAGGCCCGACAGCGCCGCCATGTCGGCCACCGTACGGATGGCATCGAGCCGCGACAGTATCGCGGCCGTCAGCGGATGACCCCTCACCTGACCGTGCGCCATGCACCAGCGAACCAGTTCAGCCAGCACCGAACCCATCGCGTCGAAGGTCAACCCCGACAGTTGCCGGTTGGTGCGCACCAAAGGAAGCGTGCCTTCGTAGGCTGCGCCGACGTACCGGCTCTGGACTTCATCGCGGTGACCTTGCCACACGCCTGGAAAGAACTGCACACCCACGTAGTGGAAGACAGTGCCCAGGTTGAGCGTGGTGGCCTGGGTGTGCAAGGCCGTGACGCCGGCGACCTCGGTGTCGATCTGGTTGAACAGCAGGTTCACGCAGGCGTCCGGCACCGCGTGGTACAGAAAGTCGGCCGGCAAAGGAGCCAGCGTGCGCAACTCCCAGAACACATGCACGACGTCGGCCAGGTCTTTTGGTGGTGGCCGCTCGCCATAGCGCACCTGGGTATCGCGCTGCGAGAAACCATCCACGACCGGGTCGTAACGGGTGACCACCAGAGACTCCCTTTGGGGTGACGCACGCTGAGTGACACGGCTGACTCTGGTCTTCATGTCCCCAACCAGTGGATTGCCGCTGGCCATGTGGGGGGCACGAAGGCAATCACCACTCCGACACCGCGATCTCTTGGCCTAAAGACGATACCAAGGTGTTGGCCAGATCCTGGCGGGCAATGCGGGCTGGCGCACCTCCTTGCGGTGCCGAGGTGGTGAATACAAAAGCCTGATCGACCAACTCGATCAATGGCAAATGCGGCAAACGCTCCCGCAAATCTTCGAAAAACTCCTGGGCCTCGGGGTCGTCCACAGAGATTCCTGTCACCACCGCCGCGGGGTCGCCGTCTTTCAAGGCCAGGCGGGCTTGCTGGATGCTGCTCACGCAATCCGCACGTGCGCCGACGGCTTGTATCAGTTGGGCGGCGTGCAAGCGCGTGAACTCATCGTGGTCGATGACGAGGATGCGGGCACGTGCGGGAATCCTGGCCCGTGTCAGGCCCTCTGTGCTGGCAAACGCCAGGGTCTGACCAAACTGGCAAGTCATGCGCCACGATGGCGGCCCGACGCCGCTGATGGAGGGTTCGTGTGTGAGTGCCCAGCCATGGGCGCGTGCAACCAAACGCAGCAACTGCCAATGCAATTCATGGGGCAAGGCCTCTTCGGCCGTGCTCGTCATGCGCAGCAGCGCCGGGCCTTCGGTTTGCAGGCTCTCGGCGTCCAGGGTGAAGTGGCCAGGGCCTGAACTGCCATGCTCGATCAACAGATCGATGGCTTGTTGCAAGAGGGCTGGGTTGACTCGAACGATGATGGACTTGCCTGTGACCTGCATCACACTGCCCCGCCGGGCGAGTTCGGTCAACCAAAGCCTGTGAGCGTTGTGCAGCGCGGCGAGCAAGTCCACCGGCTCGGCATTGCTCCAAATGGGCACATCCAGCCCATGCACCAACTCCTGAAGTTCCAGTCCCAAGGCCTCCAGTTCAAACAAAGTGTTTTTGGCGGGCGCAGACAAGCCGGTCTCCTGCTGCAAACGAATGGAGGACTGTGCGATGTGTGCGCCCAAACTGCTCAAGATGGTGCTGGAGACGCGCACCGAGGCGCCGGTGAGGGACTCGGTTTGCGTTGGGTTGGGGTTGTTCATCTGGCGATCCCTTGACCTTTAATCGGCACCCCGAACGAGATTCGGCAATTGATCTTAGGAGGGCCCAGTGACGCCGCCTTGATCCAGCGCAAGACCTGAGCTGCCCGCCGATCTCTGTCTTCCAAGGGTCGATGCTTGGCATCGAGACCTGAACGACGAGAACTGAAGAAGAGCTTGCATGGTCGCCCAGAACAAGGTCGCCTATGCGGCCGCTGGAGTTCCCACCCGACCGGGCCTGTCCCGGTCGAGCGGTGCACTCACTTTTCCTGATCCGGTGGCTTGAGGGCCGGGTAGCCATTGGTCAGCAGGAACTGCAGCACCTTGGGCCGCCAGACCTCGGGAGCCTGGGTGAACAGCGAGTGGCCGTCCTGGCCGTTGGGGGGGTACAGCACAAACTCGCCCACGCCGCCTTCGGCAACGAAGGCGTCAAACCATTGCCGTGGGTAGGTGGGCCCCATCCATTGGTCGTTCTCGGTGTAGATCCACAGCGTGGGAGTGCGGGAGGTCTTGCCGTAGCGGGCGAACAGGGACTTGAGCTGTGGCGTGCCGCAGGGTTGCTGGGGCTGGGTCTCGGGATTGCCACCACCCCCACCGGCAAAGTTGATGGCAGCCAGCACGCCAGGCAGGTTCTTGGAGGCCAGGGTGATGGCCGTCGTCCCGCCGAACGACTGGCCCATCACCAAGGTGCGATCGGGGTGGACATCGGGGCGCTGGCGCACGACGTCGAGGACCTGCAGCGTCTGCGCGGCGGCAGCCTCATAACCCGGGGGATAGTTCTTGGTGCTGCAGTTGCCCGTGTCCTCCACATCCTCGCCACCGCTGACGCCGTAGCCCACGCGGGTGGGCACGACCACCAGGAACCCCATCGAAGCCAGCCAGCGTGCGTTGGTGATGGAGGTGGCGCGCCCGAAAGATGCGCGTTGCTCCGGCTTGGGCGCTCGGCCGTGGTTGATGACGGCGATCGGGGCGGGCCTGGGGCTGGTGTCATCGACGTACAGAGTTACCACGATCTCCTGCTGGATCACCTTGCCCCAGGCGTTGCTCACCGTGACCGGCACCTTGATGACCTCCTGCACCAGCTTGGCGTGAAGGTGGGCGGTGCAGAACAGCCAGAGCGCGGCCAGGCGGCAGGCCCAGCCGATCGCGGTGCGCCAGGGGGTCCAGGGGTTGCGGTGCATCGATGCCTCTTCAGTTGGCCTCCTCGGCATCAGGTTGCCGGGGCGACGCATTGTCAACGCCGCGGTTCAATCAGGCTCTCATGGGGGCCCCTCACCGGCGGCAGCGCTGTGCGTGGTGGCGCCGTCTGCCGAGGTCACCGCGTGACCCGCGGATTCGGGTCACGTTGCGGTTCATCGCATGGTCGATGCGCTGCGGCGGCAGCCAGTAGGCCAGCCCGGTGATCGCACCCTTCTGCAAGCGCTTGTCGATGGTGAATCCTTGGGAGCGGCAAGGAGAGCCCACCGCGCGCAGCAAGGGCATCAGCAGCGTGCTCTTGGTGTTGCACTGGCCGACGCCGTCGGTCCTTTCAGGCATGCGCCGGCACGGGGCGAAGCTCGGCCCGTGCCTGCTGCAAGACCGAGCGCGCAGCGGTCAATGCCAGCACGCCCATGACTGCGGCGACCGCCAGGTCAGGCCAGCCGCTGCCGGTACCGAAGACGCCCAGCGCGGCGGCCATCACTGCCACATTGCCGATCGCGTCGTTGCGGCTGCACAGCCACACCGAGCGCATGTTGGCGTCGCCCTCGCGCCAGGCATAGAGCATCGCGGCGACCGACACGTTGGCCAGCAGTGCCAGGGCGCCGATGGCGCCCATCGTCACCGGCTCGGGCACGGTGCCGGAAGCGGCCGACCAGACGGCGCGTCCGAGGACGAAGATGCCGAAGGCGCCCATGCTCAGACCCTTGAAAAAGGCAGCCCGCGCGCGCCAGGTCAGCGCCATGCCCAGCACGAGCAGCGAGATGCTGTAGTTGGCCGCATCGCCGAAGAAGTCCACGGCGTCGGCCAGCAGCGACACCGACCCCGAGCTCAGGCCGCCGGCCAGTTCGACCCCGAACATGGCCAGGTTGATGATCAGCGCCGCCCACAGCACGCGCCGGTAGCGCGGGCTCTGGCTGGCCGCAGGGGTGGCGCAGCCGTGGCTGCCGCAGGAGTCGCTCATGAGGGGCTTTCAGGTGTTGATGCAGGCATTTGAAACCCTGTAGCGGCTCCAGAGTCAAGCGGCTATGCTGAACGGCGTTGGACGCGCCTTCATGGCGACCGTGTGGTCCCGACTCGATGGGACCTTGTCGGTGGAGGCATCTGCCTTGTCGGCATGGCGATCGTTGCACTGCATCCCCGTGCGGCAGGTTGAAAAAGGGACTCGGGCATGAAGATCGGTGAACTGGCGCTAGCGGCGCAGACCCAGGTCGAGACCATCCGCTACTACGAGCGCGAAGGCCTGCTGCCGCAAGCGCCGCGCAGTGAAGGCAACTACCGCATCTACGGGGCTGAGCATGTCGAGCGGCTGGCCTTCGTGCGCCACTGCCGGTCGCTGGACATGACGCTCGACGAGATCCGTGTGCTGCTGCGGTTCAAGGACGAACCGCAAGCGGCATGCGGCGAGGTCAACGCGCTGCTCGATGAGCACATCGGCCATGTCGCCACGCGCATACGGGAGTTGCGCCAGTTGGATAAGCAACTCAAGGCGCTGCGCCAGCAATGCGCCGGTGTCCGCGATGAAGAACACTGCGGCATCCTGAACAAGCTGGTGCAGGCGTCCTCAGCGACGCGCATCAGGTCGGCGAGCCCGCATGTACCAGGCGCCCATGGCAACCGCGGGCGTCGCGCTAGGGGCTCGACGAGTGATTGACCGCACTCCCTTCCGAGAGATGACAGCGCAACGTCGGCCCGCTCTCATGTAGTTGGCGTACAGAGCCGCAGCAGCCACCGATGCGCAGGCATGTGTTCGCATCCGAGCACACACCCGAAGAAACGCCATCTCGGAAGAGCAGCTGGCTGAGCTTGGCATCACGCCTCGGCGTTGGGCGAACCTGGGCATCGGCTAGCAGCTGATGAGTCTTGTCGTCGCGAGCCTCCCGGCAGCCGGGCACCCACGGCTCTTCGTCGCCTGCTCGCCAGACCCAAGCGTGCGGTCAGAAGCAGTCCAGCGTCGGGAACCGCGCTTGGCCCCTGACGCAGTCCCACAACACGCAGGCCATGCCCAGGTCGCCCGTCCACAGCGTGTGCCGGCCCTGGCCGTGCGTGGCGCGGTCCTGCTCCACCTGCTGGATCCCGTGCATTGCAAACGCCCGCGCGCGGGCGAGCCAGCGGTCGTCGCCGGTGCGGGCGAACAGATGCAGGAAGGCGTGGGCATTGCCGGCCGTGCCGTGGCAGAACGCCACGCCTTTGGCTGGCGGGCCGGCGCGCCAGGTCAGCTCACCGGCCTGCAGCAGCAGGAGATCCCAGGCCTCGGTGTCGGGCACGCTGCGCGACAGTGGCGCCAGGCGGCAGACGATGCCGGCGGCGCCATGGCAGTCTTGAACGAGCGGTGGCTTGTTCGAGGGTGAATGCGGCGGCACGCTCGGCCACCAGTTCACGCAGTCGCCGTCGCGCAGCGCCGTCGCTTGCAGAAAGGCCAGGGCACGCGCCGCGAACGCGTCGCGCAGATCGGGTGTGATGAAGGCGGCGCCGCGCACCGCCGGGTAGACATTGCCGACGAAGCCATGCGCCGCGCCGATCAAGGTCTCGATACGGCCGTAGAGGTTCTGCACCCAACCCCAGCTGCCTCCCGCGGCGTCGATCGGTTCCATCTCGTCCCACTGCCCCTGCACCGCGTGCTGCACCAGGGTGGTCCAGCGGGCCTGGCCTGTGGCTTCGGCCATGGCGATGGCCGCCAGCACGCTGCCCGACGAGCCCCACAGTTGCTCGCGCACGGGGTTGTGCAGGTTGCCTTCGACCACCTCAAAGAGGCGCTGCGCCACGGCGGCGTCGCCCGTGAGCTTCCACTCCAGCAAGCGCAGGCTCGACTCGCCGAGCAGGAATGACGCTGTGCCGTGCGGGGCATCGGCCAGCGCTGCGACCTGTTGCGCGGCCAGCCCTTTCACGAAGTCACGGAAGTCCCAGCGCTTGTCGACCGCGCCTGCTGCCGCCAGGTGCTCAAGTGCCCAGATGGCGCCACCGGCGCCGCCGTACACCTCGGCCAGGGGCTCGCCAGGGGGGCCGCCGTCCTCGCGAGGGTGGGCGCGCCAGCCGCGGGCAGGGTCGAAGTCGGTCAGCGCCGAATCGACCCAGCTCTGGATGGCTGCCCGCGCGGCGGCTTCGCTCCACGCGGCGCCCGCCAGCGGTTCGTGGCGCTCGGGTCCGTACAGCACCGTGCTTGTCTTCATTCTTCGTTTCCTCTGAACACCGTCTCTTGTTGTGTTCGACATCCCGAGCCTACCGCCCGACATGGACCAGGCGGCCTGCGCTCAGGGGCCCTCGCACGGCCGGCCGCAGTGGCGCACCGCGAATTTGATGAAGATCTCCGAGACTGGGTGCGAAAATATCATTGACGCTTTTTGGTATCACCTTATCGGGACTAAAATAGACAAAAATATCAATTAATTGCTTTGCATGTCCACCGACGACGTTGAACGAAGCGCCCCGCCGCGCCGCTGGCCTGTGCAGCGGTGGTGGCACTGGTTGGACTACCAGACCCTGCGATTGACCTGGCCGCTGCTGGCACTGGCGCCTGCGCTGCTGGTGCTCTTGATGCTGGGCCTGGTCGTGCAGGGTGTGGGCGAGATCGTGACCGGCAACGGCACCCGCTGGGAACGCGCCCAGCAAGGCGCCGTGGTGAATCTGGGCCGCTACGCCGACAGTTGCAACCCGGCGGACTACGAGGCTTACCAGGCCGACATGGGCGTGCTCCAGGCCTTCGAGAGCGCGCGCCGGGCCCTGTTCTCGCCCAGGCCCGACCTCGACGCGGCGCGGGCCGCCTATCAGCGCTTCGGCCTGCCGGAGTGGGAAGCCCGGCTGCTGGTTCACGTGCTGCCCCGGCTGCAGTCGTTCCCGCTGCACAAGAAGGCCACCGTCATCTGGGAACAGGCGAACACCGTCGCGCGCGAGATCGACGGCCATGCCCGGCGGCTGCGGGCCGCAGCCGGGCCCCACTGCATCGATCCGCAGCGCCGTGTGGCGGCGTTCGCCCCGATCTATGCGGCCGAGCGGCACCTGGTACCGCTGCGCACGGCTTTCGACGACGCGGTACGTCAGGGACGCTGGGCGCTGGACCTGATCGTGTTGCTGGGCATGGCCGTGCTGGCCGTCCCCATCACGCTGACCGGGTTTGTGCTCACGGCCCGGTTGCAGCGCCGCGCCTCGGCGGCCGCCGATGCCCTGGCCGTGAGCGAGCAGCGCCTGCAGCAGGCACTCACCGGCAGCGGCTACGGCCTGTGGGAGCTGCCCCTGGGCGGCGGCGCGGTCATCTGTTCGGGCACCCTGATGGCGCTGCTGGGGCACGAGGCCCGCGAGTGCGCAATCGACCGGAGCGATTTCATCGCCCTGGTGCACCCGCAGGACCGGCTGGCCTTCGCGCAGTTGCTGGCCGCCCGCGGCGCCGATGGCCAGCGCCTCGACACCGAGTTGCGGCTGCGCGGGCGCGACGGGGGCTACCGCTGGTTCAAGCTGGCCGGCCAGCGCACCCGCGCGACCGCGGACCAGCCGTCCCGCATGGTCGGCTCGCTGGCCGACGTGACCGAGCGTCGCGAGATGCACAAGCGGCTCGAAGACGAGCTGGCCTTGCGCGGCAGCGCCTTGCACGCGCTGCGTTCCGCGCTCGCCCGCATGGCCACCAGCGACGATGGCCTGCCCATCGTGCCGGCCGGCCTGTCGGTGGAGGCATCGCAGGATGAGATCAGCGCCATCACGCAAGCGGTGGCGCGTGTCGGTGCTCGGCTGCGCGAAACCAATGAGCGTCTCGAGGCCGTGTTCTCGCTGAGCCCCGACGCGTTCGTGTCCTTCGACGGCCATCAGCGCATCAGCCTGGCCAGCCACGCGCTCGGCGGCATGACCGGCCTGGACGTCGCGGCGCTGCAGGGGCAGCCTGCACCGGTGTTCTTTGCGCGCTTGCAGGCCATGTGCGGGCCTCACAGTCCCCTTCCCAGCCTGCAGGCGCTGCAGCTGCAGGAGGGCGACGAGCCCTTCACGCTGGCGCTGGCGACCACACCGCCGCGCACCCTGAGCCTGGAGCTGCGCGCCGGCAGCCACCCGAACGCGCGCCACGTGCTGTGCCTGCGCGACGTGACGCAGCAGCGCGAGGTCGAGCGCCTGAAGAGCGAATTCATCACCGTGGCCGCGCACGAGCTGCGCACACCGATGACGCTGATCTTTGGCTACGTCGAGCTGCTGATGCGCCGCCCGCTGGACGAAGAGCGCCGGGCGGGTCTGCACGCCGTCATCCACGAGCAGTGCCAGCGCATGGTGCGCATCCTCGACGAGCTGATGGACCTGGGCCGGCTGGAGGCCCGACGAGGCCTTGCGCTGGAGGTGAGCCGCGTCGACCTGGGCGCGCTGCTGCGAGAAGCCGCGAACGGCTTCGATCGGCCCACGGGACGCCAGGCCCCGCAGCTGCGCGACCAGGCCGTCTGGCCCGATGCGCACACGGCCGGCGACGCAGCCCGCCTGGTGCAGGTGATCCGCAACGTCCTGCACAACGCCTACAAGTTCTCGGCCCCAGGCACCCCCGTGCAGGTGGCCCTCGGGCGCCGGGCCACGCCCCTGGGCATGGACGAGCTGTGCATCAGCGTCATCGACCAGGGCATCGGCATGACGCCCGAACAGCTGGCCCGCGTCGGCGAACGCTTCTACCGCGCCGACGACTCCGGCCGCACCCTCGGCGCCGGTCTGGGCATGAGCATCGTCAACGAGATCGTCAAGCTGCACGGGGGCCAGGTGCGGCTGCGCAGCACGCTGGGCAAGGGCACCCAGGTCGACATCTGCCTGCCGGCCCTGCCATCCGAGGGCCGGTTCTTCAAGGCACCGGCGTAGGCAACCCCGGTACCGCCCGCGGCGACGCTTGCACAGAATCAGGGGGCGCACCAGCGCTCCCACCCCTCTTTGCACCAGCACCGACCATGGACCTGCTCAACGTACTGATCGCATCGACAGACTCTCTCGGCGGCAAGCTGCTGGCCGTGGCCGGCTTGCTGGCGGCCATCGGCACCCTGGCCATGACGGCCGTCGAGACCGCCTCGAATCTGTGGCGCGGCCGCATGCGCATGCACCGAAGGCTGTTCCAGGCCTGGGTGCGGGCCGACCTCACGGCCTGCTTCTCGCGCATGCATGCCTGGGCCGGCGAAGGCGACGCCGACACGCCGAGCCCGAGTTCGCTCAGGCTGGACGAAGCCACCGAAGCCGAGCGCCAGTTCCTGCAGCTGGCCTGCGGCGATTTGCGGCATGCGCAGATCCTGTTCGACCAGCCCACCGACAGGTTCGCCGCGCAACTGCAGGCGGCGGCCAACGTCGCGCTCGAGCACCCGGGCCTGTATCGGGCGCTGTACCTGTTCCTGACCCAGCCCGTGGGCCCCACCCCCAACCCCAGCCAGGCCGACCATGCGCTGTGGCTGGCCTTCACCCAAGGCGACTTGCCGGCGTCGGGGGCCGATCCGATGGCCGACGCGATGCGTGCCCGGGCCCGTCTGGGCAACCTGGTGTCGCGTCGGCTCGATGTGTTCCAGAACGCGGCCCGCTACCGCTGGGACCGCCTGCGCCAGTGGGCCGGCAGCGTGCTGGCGGGCGTGCTGGCGGCGGTGGTGGCGCTGCAGGCCGATTGGTCGGGCCACGGGCTGCT
>JAIYDH010000244.1 GCA_027487585.1 Rubrivivax sp. | reverse complement strand
TGCAGGCCAGCAACGAGGAGCTGATGGCCAGCAACGAAGAGCTGCAGAGCACCAACGAAGAGCTGCAGTCGGTGAACGAAGAGCTCTACACCGTGAACTCCGAGTACCAGGAGAAGGTGGACGTTCTCAACTCGGTCAACGCCGACCTGGAGAACGTGGCCAAGGCCACCGCGACGCCCACGCTCTTCGTCGACGAGCAGCTGCGCTTGCTGCGCTTCACGCCCGAGTTGATGCAGCTGGTCAAGGTGCGCGAAGGCGATCGTGGCCGCTCGCTCGAGGACTTCGCCAACACGCTGGACTACCCGGAGCTGTTCAGCGACCTGCGCCGCACCTTGAAGGACCGCGTCGTCACCGAGCGCGAGGTGCGCAGCCGCGACGGCCAGTGGTGGCTGGCCCGCATGCAGCCCTACGCCGCCCGGGCGCCGGGCAGCACGAAGGCAGTGATGAGCTTCGTCAACGTCACTTCGCTCAAGGACAGCCAGCGCCTGCAATCGGTGATCGACTCGCTGGCCGAGCATCTGGCCGTGCTCGATTCGCAGGGGGCCATCATCATGGTCAACCAGGCGTGGCGGCGCTTCGCCATCGACAACGGCGACGCCGAGTTGCGCCACAGCGGGCCCGGCAGCAACTACCTGCGCGTGTGCGCCAGCGCTGCGCTGGACGACCCCGACGCCCGCCTCGCCCACGACGGTGTCAGCGCCGTGCTGGCCGGCCGCCAGCCCCACTTCACGCTGCAGTACCCCTGCGACAGCGGCGGTCGCCGGCTGTGGTTCTTGATGCACGCCGCGCCGGTGGCTCACCCGGCGGGTGGCGCCGTGGTGAGCCACATCGACATCACGGCCTGGGCGCAGTCGGCCGCGGGCACGAACAAGCCGCCCGGCGGCGGTGGTGGATGAGCTCGAAGGCCCTCAAGCAGCGGGTCCAGGCCCGTGACCGGCTGCTGTTGCAGGCCGAAGGCGTGGGGCAGCTGCTCGACGAGCAACTGCTCGCCGCCATTGCACGCGGCGATCTCGCGCACGTGGAGGCGGCGGCGCGGCGCCACGAGGCCCGGCTGTCGGAGCTGACCGAGGATCTGCGCATCTACCAGGCCGAGCTGCACGCGCAGGCCGACGAACTGCAGGCCAGCCAGGTGCGCACCGAGGCCATGGTTCAGCGCTTTGCCGCGCTGTTCGCCGGCATGCCGGTGGCCTGCGTGATCGTCACCTTCAACGGCCGGCTGCTCGAGTGCAATGGGCTTGCATCGAGCCTGCTGAGCCTGCCCCAAAGAACCGCCAGCGTCACCTTTCTGCATCGGCTGGTTGACAGCGCGGACTATCAGGACCGGGTGCGCCCGGCCTTCCACGAGGCGCAGGCCCGAAACTCGAGCGCGCTCGAGAGCGTGGGCTTTTTCGGTGATGGTGGCCGGCGCTTCACGGGGGATCTGTTCATCTCACGCCTGCCCGCGGCCGCCGAAGAAAGCCCGGAAGACGACATGGGCCAGTACCTTTGCGCCGTGATCGACCGCACCGAGCACCTGCAGGATCTGCAGGCCCTTGCGGCGTCGGAGGTGGCGCTGCGGCGCAGCGAGGCCTTCCTGGCCGAGTCCGCCCGGCTGGCGCGCGTGGGCGGCTGGGAGCTGAGCTTGCGGCCGTATGTGCTGCGCTGGTCGACACAGCTGCGGCAGATGCTTGAGCTGCCGGCCGACAGCGCCGCCACGCTCGAATCCACGCTGGCGCGCTGCGCGCCCTACGACCGCAAGGTGCTCGCCGGTGCCGTGGCACGTGCCGAGCTGGGCCAGCCCTTCGAGATCGAGCTCGACATGCTCAGCACCTCGGGCCGCTCGCTGCGCGTGCTGGCCGTGGGTTCGGCTGAGCTGTCCGAGCAGCGCGTGGTGCGCGTGCTCGGCGCCTTCCAGGACATCACCAGCCAGCACCAGGTGCGGCGGCAACTCGGCGAGCTCACCGAGCGGCTGGCCATCGCCAACGAGGCCGGCGGCATTGGCGTCTGGGACTGGAATCTTGCCGAGGGCACGCTGGCTTTCGACCGCCGCCTCTGCGAGATGCTCGGCCCGCCGGCGTCGCCGAGCCACACGCTTGTGCAGGCGCTTGCGCCGCACCTGGTGCCGGACGAGGCGGCCCACCTCGAGGCGGCGCTGCACCTGGCGCTGACCTGCCTGGAACCGCTCAACGTGGAGCTGCGGCGCCCCGACCATGGCGGCGTGGAGCGCTGGCTCCACGTCACCGGCCGTGCCCACGCCGACCCCCACGGAAAGGTGCTGCGCGTGATCGGCTGCGCCTGGGACAGCAGCCCCGAACACGAGGCCTTGCGCCTGCTGGCCGCCAAGGAGGCCGCCGAAACGGCCAACGTGGCCAAGAGCGCGTTCCTCTCCCGCATGAGCCACGAACTGCGCACGCCGCTCAACGCCGTGCTCGGATTTGCGCAGCTCATGCGGCTGGATGCCGAGGCCGGCGATCTGGTGATGAAGCCGCACCGGGTGACGCTGATCGAAAACGCCGCCCGCCATCTGCTGGAGCTGGTGAACGAGGTGCTCGACGTGTCGCGCATCGAGTCCGGGCATGTCGAGGTGCGCCTGCTGCCGCTGGACCTGCGCCGCTCGCTGGCCGAGGCATTGCCCATGGTCCAGGGCCAGGCCGAGACCCTGGGCGTGGCGCTGGACGCCAGCGCCTGCGAGGGCGAGCCCTGCACGGTGCTCGGCGACCGGCTGCGCCTGCGCGAGGTGATCATCAACCTGGTCTCGAACGCCGTGAAGTACAACGTGCCGGGCGGGCGTGTGGAGTGCCTCATCGAGCGTGTCGATGGCGGTGTCGAGCTCAGCGTCATCGACACCGGCGTGGGCATGAGCGAGGCGCAGCAGGCCGAGCTGTTCCAGCCCTTCAACCGCGTCGGCGCCGAGAAGTCGGGCATCGAAGGCTCCGGCATGGGCCTCTTCGTGAGCCGCCGCTTCGTCGAGCTGATGGGCGGGCAGGTGCGAGTGGTGAGCGCGCCCCAGCAAGGGACCACCGTGACGGTGCGGCTGCAGCCCGCGCCGCCGGGCTGAACCTCGGCGGCCACGGCCCACGCGGGCCTCGGGCAGCCTGCAGCCTGGCTGGCGCGGCGGCCGGCGCCGCGGCTTCTATCATCGCGCCCCAGATGAGTTTCTTCGCCGTTCTGTTCGCGCTGCTGATCGAGCAGCTCAAGCCGCTGCCCCGCGACAACGCGGTGCACCAGGCCATGGCGCAGTGGGTGCGCTGGACAGGGCGCAACTTCGACGCCGGCGAGCGCCACCACGCTGCCGTGGTCTGGGGCGTGTCGGTGGCCGTGCCCGGGCTGCTGGCCGCCGGCCTGTACCTGCTGGTGCGGCAGCAGAGCCTGCTGCTGGCGCTGGCCTTCGACGTGCTGGTGCTGTACCTGACGCTCGGCTTCCGGCAGTTCAGCCACTTCTTCACCGACATCCGCGATGCGCTCGACCGCGGCGACGAGACCACCGCGCGCCAGCTGCTGGCCGAGTGGCGTCACCTCGACGCCAGCGAGCTGCCGCGCACCGAGCTGCTGCGCCACGTGATCGAGCATGCGCTGCTGGCCGCGCACCGCCATGTCTTCGGCGTGTTCTTCTGGTTCGTGCTGTTGTCGGCTCTGGGCCTGGGCCCGCTGGGCGCGGTGCTGTACCGCATGGCCGAGTTCACCGCCCGCTACTGGAACTACCGCAGCCGCAACCTCGACGCACCGTCGAACGAGGGTCTGGCGGCCTTGTCGCGGCGGATGTTCACGCTGGTCGACCACGTGCCGGCGCGGCTGACGGCGGCCGGCTTCGCCATCGTCGGCAACTTCGAGGAAGCCGTGGCGGCCTGGCGGCGCCATGCCTCGTTGTGGCAGCACGCCAACGAGGGCGTGATCCTCGCGGCGGCGGCCGGCGCGCTGGGTGTGCAGCTGGGCGGTGCCGCGGCGCCGGGTGTCACGCCCGACCGCGGCAAGACCTTCAGCGCGGGCGGCGAGGCCGGCATCGCCGCCGCGCAGGGCTCGACCGAGGGCCAGCCGGTGCAGCTGGCGCATCTGCACAGCGTGGTCGGGCTGGTGTGGCGCTCGGTTCTGCTGTGGATGGTGCTGGTGCTGCTGCTGACCTTTGCCAACCTGCTGGGCTAACTTCGCGGCTGATACCGCGGCTAGTACCGCGGCGGGGCCGACAGCTCCTCGTGCAGCGCCTCGTACAAGTGCCAGCGCGTCGGCGTGATGTCGCCGCGCGCGGCGGCGGCGCGAACGCCGCATCCGGGCTCGTGGCGGTGGCTGCAGTTGGCAAAGCGGCACTGGCCCAGGTGGGCCGCCAGGTCGGGCATCAGGCCGGCCAGCTCGGTGGGCGTCACCTGGCGCAGGCCGAACTCCTGGAAGCCGGGTGAGTCGATGAGCGCGCCGCGCGCGGGCGCGCCGACTTCGGCGTCGAGCCAGTACCAGGTGGTGGTGGTGGTGGTGTGCCTGCCCGTCTGCAGGGCCTGCGAGATCTCGCCGACCTGCGCCGCCGCCTCGGGCACGAAGCGGTTGATCAAGGTGCTCTTGCCCATGCCACTGGGCCCCAGCACCAGCGTCGTGCGGCCGGCCAGCCAGGGCGCGAGCACGGCCTGCGCGCCGGCCAGATCGGTCTTCAGCGCGAACTCCATCACCGTGATGCCCATCGCGCGGTAGGGCGCCAGGCGCGCGCGCGTGGCCTCGGCGCCGGGCAGGTCGATCTTGTTCAGGCCGATGACCGTGGGGATGCCCGCCGCCGCGGCGGCGATGAGCGAGCGCGTGAGCTGCATCTCGCCGAAGGGCGGCTCCACGGCCACCAGCACCAGCAGCTGGTCGAGGTTGGCCGCAAAGCTCTTGCTGCGCCACTCGTCCTGCCGGAACAGCAGGTTGCGGCGCGGCTCGACGTGCTCGATGACGCCACCGTCGCCGGTGGCCTGCCAGCGCACGCGGTCGCCCACCACGAGTTCGCTCTTCTTGCCACGCGGCACGCAGTGCACGCGCCGGCCTTCGGGGGTTTCGACGATGACGTGGCGGCCGTGCGCCGCCACGACGAGGCCGAGGTCCAGCGCGGCCGAATCGACCAAGGTCAGGCCGACAGCGCGTCGAGCTTGGCCGCGCAGATGAAGTCGTTGATCGAGATGCCGCCCACCGAGTGCGTGTTGAAGCGCACCGTGCAGCGGTTGTACGAGACGAGCAGGTCGGGATGGTGGTCTTCGACGTGGGCGATCCAGGCCAGCGCGTTCACGAAGGCCATGGTGCGGTGGTAGTCGGCGAAGTCGTAGCGCTTCTGGATGGCGCCGTCCACCAGCGCCCAGCCCGCGGCCTGTGCCAGGTGCGCTGCGATGTCGTCGGCCTGCATGGCCGGGTGGCCCTCCAGGGGCTGGCAGTGGCGGCTGGCGAGGGTGCTCATGGGCATTCAGACGGGCGTTCAGGTAGGCGAGGGCAGGACGGCCAGCCGTTCGCTGGCCGGCGGGTGCGAGTAGTAGAAGCGCACGTACAACGGGTCGGGCGTCAGCGTGCTGGCGTTGTCGGCATGCAGCTTCAGCAGCGCGCTGGCCAGATCGCGGCCGTCGGCCTGCTGGCAGGCAAAGGCGTCGGCCTGGAACTCGTGCCGGCGCGAGAACTGCGCCAACACGGGTGAAACGAAGAACGTGAAGCTCGGCAGCACCAGCATGAACAGCAGCAGTGCCAGCGCGTCGTTGGGTGCCGCCAGATTGGGCGCCACGCCGAGGCCGACGTAGAAGCCGCTCTGGCCGGCGAGCCAGCCGAGCAAGGCCAGCGCGGCCAGGCTGCCGGCGAACAGGCCGACCATCGTCTTGGGCACGTGGCGCAGCTTGAAGTGGCCGAGCTCGTGCGCGAGCACGGCCTCCACTTCGCCGGGCGTCAGCTTGGCGAGCAGGGTGTCGAAGAACACCACGCGCTTGGCCGAGCCCAGGCCGGTGAAGTAGGCGTTGCCGTGCGCCGAGCGGCGGCTGCCGTCCATCACGAACAGGCCCTTGGCGGCGAAGCCGCAGCGCTGCATCAGGGCCTGGACGCGCTCGGCCAGCGCGGCGTCGGCCAGCGGTTCGAACTTGTTGAAGAAGGGCGCGATGACGGTGGGGTACAGCACCAGCACCAACAGGTTGAAGCCGACCAGCGCGCCCCAGGCCCACAGCCACCAGGGCCCGCCGCTGGCGGCCATGATCCACAGCACCAGTGCGGCCAGCGGAAGGCCGAGGGCTGCGCCCACCAGCACGCCCTTGGCCTGATCGGCCCACCACAGGGCTGGCGTGCTGCGGTTGAAGCCGAAGCGCTGCTCCAGCCGAAAGGTGGCTACCCATTCGGCGGGCAGTTCGATCAGGCCGCCGATCAGCGACACCGCCGTCAGCAGCGCCAGCTGGTAGCCGAGCGCGCCCCAGGTGGGCAGCAGCGCGTCGCGCAGCAGCGTGTTCAGGGCGTCGAGGCCGCCGAGCAGCGTCCAGCCCAGCACGGTGGCGGTGCCGATGAAGCTGGTGATCAGGCCCAGGCGACCCTTGGCGAGGGTGTAGTCGGCGGCGCGCTGGTGCGCCTCGAGTGGCACGCTGGCGGCAAAGGCCGCCGGCACGGCGCCGCGGTGGGCGGCCACGTGGCGCATCTGGCGCGTGGCCAGCCACAGCCGGGTGGCCAGCGAGAACAGCAGGGCGGCGACAAAGGCCGCGGTCATCAGGTTCGTTTCCATGCAGGGCCGGCAGTGTAGGCCTGCGCCACAATCCT
>JAIYDH010000106.1 GCA_027487585.1 Rubrivivax sp. | reverse complement strand
GCCGGGTTGGTGCCGTGCGCCGAAACGGGGATCAGACACACGTCGCGATGGCCCTCGCCGTTGGCGGCTTGATAGGCCTGGATGGCACGCAGGCCGGCGTACTCGCCCTGGCTGCCGGCGTTGGGCTGCAGGCTGATGCCGGCGTAGCCCGTGGCCTGCGTCAGCCAGCCGCGCAGCTGTGCGTCGAGCTCGGCATAACCGGCCAGTTGTTCGGCCGGCGCGAACGGGTGCACCTGCGCGAACTCGGGCCAGGTCACCGGGATCATCTCGCTCGTGGCGTTGAGCTTCATCGTGCACGAGCCCAGCGGGATCATGCTGCGGTCGAGTGCCAGGTCCTTGTCGCTCAGGCTGCGGATGTAGCGCAGCATCTGCGTCTCGGAGTGGTGCGTGTTGAACACCGGGTGCGTGAGGAAGGCGCTGGTGCGGCGCAGCGCGGCCGGGATCAGCGGCTCGATGCCCTTCTCGAAGGCCTCGACCGTGGGCAGCGCCTGGCCGGGCGCGGCAAACACGCGCCACAGCGCCACGACGTCGTCGCGCGTGGTGGTTTCGTCGAGCGTCATGCTCAGGTAGGCGTCGCCCCACTCGCGGTAGCGGCGGATGTTCATGCCGGCAGCCAGCGCGCGGCCGACGAACTCGCCGGTGCGACCCTCGGTCTTGAGCGTGATGGTGTCGAACGCGGCATCACCATGGGGCTTGAAGCCCAGCTGCGCCAAGCCCTCGGCCAGGACTGCCGTGTAGCTGGCCACGCGCCGCGCGATGCGCTTCAGGCCCTCGGGGCCGTGGTAGACGGCGTACATGCTGGCGATCACGGCCAGCAGCACCTGCGCCGTGCAGATGTTGCTGGTGGCCTTCTCGCGGCGGATGTGCTGCTCGCGCGTCTGCAGTGCCAGCCGGTAGGCGGGGGCTCCGTGGCTGTCGATGCTCACGCCCACCAGGCGGCCGGGCAGGCTGCGTTTCCACTCGTCGCGGCAGGCCATGTAGGCGGCGTGCGGGCCGCCACCGCCCATGGGCACGCCGAAGCGCTGCGTGTTGCCCACCACGATGTCGGCGCCCCACTCGCCGGGCGGCGTGAGCAGCGTCAGCGCCAGCAGGTCGGCGCAGGCGATGAAGGCCGCGCCTTCGGCGTGCACGCGTTCGACATCGGCGCGCCAGTCGGTGAGGCCGCCGTGCGTGGTGGGATAGCCCACGACGACGGCGAAGAAGTCTCGGCTGGCCAGCAGCGCTTGCCACTCGGCGTGGGAGTTCGCCAGTTTGACCGTCAGGCCCAGCGGCTCGGCGCGCGTCTGGATGACCTCGATGGTCTGCGGGTGGCAGTCGCCGGCCACGATGATCGTGTTCGACTTCGACTTCACGCTGCGCTTGGCCAGCGTCATGGCCTCGGCGGCGGCCGTGGCTTCGTCGAGCATGCTGGCGTTGGCGATGGCCATGCCGGTGAGCTCGCAGACCATGGTCTGGAAGTTCACGAGGGCCTCCATGCGGCCCTGGCTGATCTCCGCCTGGTAGGGCGTGTAGGCGGTGTACCAGGCCGGGTTCTCGAGGATGTTGCGCAGGATGACGCCCGGCGTGTGCGTGCCGTGGTAGCCCTGGCCGATGAAGCTCTTGAGCACGCGGTTCTTGGCGGCGATGGCCTTGAGCTCGGCCAGCGCGGCGGCTTCGCCCACCGGCGCCGGCAGCTGCATCGGCTGCGCACGCGCGATGCTGCGCGGCACGACGGCTTCGATGAGCGCGCGGCGGCTGGCCGCACCGATGACGCTGAGCATGTGCCGCTCGTCGTCTTCATACGGGCCGATGTGGCGGGCGACGAACTCGGTGGGGTTCTCGAGTTCGCCGAGGGGCTTGAGGGCGGACATCAGCATGGCGCGGGCCTGTGTGGCGAGGTTCGTGCGGTGGGCGTGGTGGGATCAGAGCGTCTTCAGCAGCGCGTCGTAGGCCGGCGGGTCCATCAGCTGGTCGAACTCGGCCATGTTGGTGACGCGGACCTTGAAGAACCAGCCCTTGCCCAGCGGGTCGGTGTTGGCGAGCGAGGGGTCGTCCTTCAGCACCGTGTTGACCTCGACGACCTCGCCGCTCACGGGCATGTACAGGTCGGCCGCGGCCTTGACGCTTTCGACGACGCCGGCCACATCGCCCTTGGTGAAGCTCTTGCCGACCTCGGGCAGGTCGACGAAGACCACGTCACCCAGTGCGTCCTGTGCGTGGTGCGTGATGCCGACGACGGCGGCTTCGTGGTCTTCGATGTTGATCCACTCGTGGTCGGGGGTGTACTTGGTCGTCATGGCGGGGCTCCTGAAGATGAAAGAGGGTTCAGCGCTTGTAGCGATGGGGATGGAAGGGCAAGGCAGACACCGTCATCGGCACACGCTTGCCGCGCACCTCGGCGTGCAAGGTGGTTCCGACAGAGGCCAGCGCGGCAGGCACATAGGCCATGGCCACGCACTGGTTCACGCTCGGGCCCAGCGTGCCGCTGCACACGGTGCCGGCGGATGCGCCGTTCCTGTCGAACAGCGCGGTGCCTTCGCGCACCGGCACGCGTTCCACACCGACCAGGCCCACGCGGCGGCGCGGCGGGCCTTCGGCCAGGTGGCGGTCGATCACGGCCGCACCGGGGTAGCCACCGGCGCGCGCACCGCCGGCGCGGCGCACCTTCTGGATGGCCCACTGCAGCCCGGCCTCGATGGGGCTGGTGGTGGTGTCGATGTCGTGGCCGTACAGGCACAGGCCGGCCTCGAGCCGCAGCGTGTCGCGCGCGCCCAGGCCGGCGGGCTTGACCTCGGCCTGCGCGAGCAGCGCCTCGGCCAGCTCGACAGCCCGCGCCTCGGGCACGCTGATCTCGAAGCCGTCTTCGCCGGTGTAGCCGCTGCGGGTGACGAAGCAGTCGATGCCCGCCAGCGCGAAGCGGCCGCCGCTCATGAAGACCAGCGCCGTGACACCGGCGTTCAGCCGCGCCAGCGCGTCCACGGCCTTCGGGCCCTGCAGCGCGAGCAGCGCACGCTCGGGCATCGGCACGACGCGGCAGCGGCCACCGATGTGGCGCTGCAGGTGGGCGATGTCCTCGGCCTTGCAGCCGGCGTTGACGACGAGGAACAGGTCGCCGAAGCCCGCGGCCGCGTCGGCCGGCGTGGGCCGCACGATCATCAGGTCGTCGAGCAGGCCGCCGGAATCATTGGTGAAGAAGGCGTAGCGCTGGCGGCCTTCGGCCAGGCCCAGTACGTCCACGGGCACCAGCGTCTCGAGCGCCGCGGCGGCATCGGCACCCTCGAGCCGCAACTGGCCCATGTGCGACACGTCGAACAGCGCCGCCGACTCGCGGCAGTGCTTGTGCTCGGCCATCAGGCCGGCGGGGTACTGCACCGGCATGGCGTAGCCGGCGAAGGGCACCATGCGCGCGCCGAGGCGCGTGTGCAGGTCGTGCAGGGGGGTGTGGAGCAGGCTGTCGGCAGACATGTCAGGCGGGCGGAAACCCGAGGCGGGGGCAGACGATGGTTCGCCGCTTGCGCGGAGAACCCGTGGCCCTCGCTGTCCGCTTTACCTGAGAGATTCGGCCACCGCCGGTTCGGTGGGCCTTGCCCCTTCGGTG
>JAIYDH010000090.1 GCA_027487585.1 Rubrivivax sp. | reverse complement strand
GTGCCCGTGGAGGGCCCGCAGAAGGCGCTGAAGGGCGTGATGATGGAGTTGGAAGACTGCGCCTTCCCGCTGCTGCACGGCATGGAAGCCCACGGCGACCCGATGACCGCCTTCAAGGACACCGACTACGCGCTGCTCGTCGGCAGCATGCCGCGCAAGGCGGGCATGGAGCGTGCCGAGCTGCTGGCCATCAACGGCAAGATCTTCATCGGCCAGGGCCAGGCGCTCAACGCCGTCGCCAGCCGCGACGCGAAGGTGCTGGTGGTCGGCAACCCGGCCAACACCAACGCCTGGATCGCGATGAAGAGCGCACCCAGCCTGCCGGCGAAGAACTTCACCGCCATGCTGCGCCTGGACCACAACCGCGCGCTCAGCCAGCTCGCCGCCAAGACCGGCAAGCCGGTGGCATCGATCCAGAAGCTCGGCGTCTGGGGCAACCACAGCCCGACGATGTACGCCGACTACCGCTTCGCCACCATCGACGGCGCCAGCGTCAAGGACATGATCAACGATCACGCCTGGAACAAGGACGTGTTCCTGCCCACCGTGGGCAAGCGCGGCGCCGCCATCATCGAGGCGCGCGGCCTGAGCTCGGCCGCCAGCGCCGCCAACGCCGCCATCGACCACATGCGCGACTGGGCGCTGGGCACGAACGGCGGCTGGGTGACCATGGGCATCCCGAGCAACGGCGAGTACGGCATCCCGAAGGACGTGATGTTCGGCTACCCGGTCACCTGCGCGGGCGGCCAGTACAAGATCGTCGAGGGCCTGCCCATCGACAAGTTCAGCCAGGGCTGCATCGACAAGACGCTGGCCGAGCTGATCGGCGAGCAGGACGGCGTGAAGCACCTTCTGTGAGCCCCCAAGCTCGCTTTCGCTCGCTACCCCCCGAGGGGGCCGCCCGCCAGCGGCCCGGCAGAGCCGGTTCCGCGGCGGGGGCTTGAAATTGCCGGCGGCCCGTTGATGAATCCCGCCCAGGCACTGTTCGACCCCGAAGCCCTCGCCGTGCCGGCCCTGCCGGTGTGTGACCATTACGCGGGCGTCGAGCCGCGCATGACGAAGAGCCTGCAGCTGCAGGCCGAGCTCGGCCCGGTGTTCGACGTCACGCTCGACAACGAAGACGGCGCCCCGGTGGGCCGCGAGGTCGAGCACGCGCGGCTCATCGCCGGCTTGCTGGGCGGGCCGCTCAACCGCTACGGCCGCGTCGGCGTGCGGCTGCTGCCGGTGTCGCACCCGGCCTTCGCCGAGGTGGCCGGCATCGTGCTCGGCGCCGCCCAGCGCCCTGCCTACCTGATGATCCCCAAGCCGCGCGGCGTGGCCTGCATCGACACCGCCGCGCGCACCATCGACCGCCTCGGTGGTGCCGAGGTGCCGCTGCACGCGCTGGTCGAAACCCACGCCGCCCTGGCCGAGGTGGCGGCGCTGGCGGCGCACACGCGCATCGAGAGCCTGAGCTTCGGACTGATGGACTTCATCTCGGCGCACCGCGGCGCCATCCCGCAGTGGGCGATGAGCGCCGAGGGCCAGTTCGAGCACCCGCTCGTGGTGCGCGCCAAGCTCGAGATCGCCGCCGCCTGCCACGCCCACGGCAAGGTGCCGGCGCACGGCGTTGTCACCGAGTTCAAGGACAGCGCGGCTCTGGCCGAGGCGGCACGCAAGGCCGTCGACCTGCTCGGCTTCACGCGCATGTGGAGCATCCACCCGTCGCAGGTGCGCACCATCGTGGCGGCCTTCGCGCCTGCGGCGCATGAAGTGGCGCAGGCGGTGGCCATCCTGCAGGCGGCCGAAGCGGCCGACTGGGCGCCCATCCGTTACCAGCACGGTGACCACGGCGGCCACCAGGACGGCCAGGCCGACACCCTGCACGACCGCGCCAGCTACCGTTACTTCTGGCAGGTGCTGCAGCGAGCCGAGCGCACGCGGCTCGCCGGCGCCGCCGGCCTGCCGGAAGCGGTGCGCAAGGCCTGGTTCGACACCGGCGCGGGCTGACACCGGCCTGACCCGGCGGCTATGCCGCCCGGCCGGGCAGGGTTGATGCTGCACTGCCGCACGAGACGGGGCTCAAGTCGGCACACTGCGCGCCGAAAAGCGATCGACCCACCCCTCATCCTGACGAAAGTTCCGTTCATGACCACGCTGTTTCTGGCTCTCGTGCCGCTGGTGTTTGCCGCAGGGTTTCTGACCTGGACCATGATCATGGGCGCCCGCGAACAAGCCAAGGCCGACGCCTGGGCTGCCGAGTGGGCCGACAAGCACCACGGCACGCACTGAGAAGCCGCACCGACGGGCACCATGGCCCGCCCCTTCGCCAAAGCCCGCCCGCGCGGGCTTTGTCGTTTCTGGAGCCGAACGTGAGAAATACCGCCGATCGCCGGCACTCATGGCTCGAGTGCTGGCGGGTGAATCCGAAAACCATTGCAGGCGCTGCCCCTTCTCCGGGGCTCGCGTTGCCCATGTTGGCCCCATTTCTGTCGAAGGTTTTCCGCCATGACCGTAGCGCGACCAGCCGCCCTTGACGGCACCGCATCGAGACTCACCCACGATCGAGGCTTCTTCGCCTATCACGGCGTCTGGGCCCCCGGCGTGCGCCTGTTCCGCCGCCTCGGCTTCGGCGCCAAGGCCACGCTGGTGTCTCTGTGCTTCCTGGTGCCGCTGGCGCTGGTGATGGGGGTGTGGCTGCGAGAGGTGAACGCCAGCATCCAGTTCTCGAGCGACGAGCGCACCGGAGTGGCCATGGTTCGCAGCCTCTCGCCGCTGCAGGCCGCTCTGCTGGAGCAGCGGCGGGCAACCCTTGCCGCAGTCGCAAACGGCCAACCGGCACCGGCGCCGGACGCAAGCCTGGCTGACAAACTGCGGCAAGCCGAGGCCGGCCTGCAAGGCCATCTCTTCGGCACCCTGGCCAGTTGGGACGCACTCAAGCAGGCGCTGGCAGCGGCAGCCGCCGCGGGCTCGACCGTCGAGGGGCAATACCTCGCCCAGGGCAACGTGCTCCAGGCCTACACCAACCTGGTGCTGCAGGTCAGCGACGGCTCCAACCTCACGCTGGACCCCGACGTCTACACCTACTACCTGATGGATGCAGCGCTGTTCCGCCTGCCGCGCCTGATCGACGAGGTCGACCGCAAGCGCACCGTGGCCATGGCCATGAGCAGCGGCACGTCCAGCGCTGCACAGCAGGCCGAGCTCACGCGTTCCAGCACCATCGGCGAACTGTTCTACGGCGATCTCGCCGGATCGCTGACCAAGTCCGAAGGGGTGATGCCCGGCTTGCTTGCGAGCCTGGATCTCGACCGGGTAGCCGGGCTCAACAAGAGCTTCGACGCACAGGTCGCTGCGCTGAGCAACCCTGCGGGGATGGACAGCAGTGCACGTGAGCTCACCGCCGCGCTGGTGGTGTTGCAGTCCGCCGTGCTCGACCGTCTCGATGAGGGCGTGAAGGTGCGCATCGAGGGCATGGAGACGCGCCGGGCCGTGGTGAGCCTGGTGCTCGCAGTGGGCCTGGGCGGCGCCGGCTACCTGTTCTGGTGCTTCTTCCTGGTCATGCGCGGCGGGCTGAAGGAGGTCGAGCGTCACCTGCAGGCCATGACGGCAGGCGACCTGACGACGCGCCCCGAGCCCTTGGGGGCCGACGAGGCTGCGACGCTGATGCTGGAACTGCGCGCCACGCAACAGGCCTTGCGCAGCATCGTGCAGGACGTTCGCGCCAGCAGCGCCGAGATCCTGCACGCCAGCTCCGAGATCGCAGAAGGCGCGATGGACCTGTCCAGCCGCACCGAACGCACCGCCGCCAACCTGGAGCAGACGGCCGCGTCCATGGAAGAGATCTCGGGCACCGTCAAGGCCACGGCCGAGCATGCCGACGAGGCCGCGCGCATCGCCAACGCCAACTCGAAGGTGGCACACGAGGGCCGCAACGCCATGTCGCAGGTGGTCAAGACGATGGGCGACATTGCCGGCTCGTCCTCGCGCATCGGCGAGATCATCGGCACCATCGACGGCATCGCGTTCCAGACCAACATCCTGGCGTTGAACGCCGCCGTCGAGGCCGCCCGGGCCGGCGAGCAGGGCCGCGGCTTCGCGGTCGTGGCCTCCGAGGTGCGCGCGCTGGCGCAGCGCAGTGCGCAGGCGGCACGCGAGATCAAGCAGCTGGTGCAGGAAAGCATCGAACACGCCGAAGGCGGCAGCAAGGTCGTGGCCAATGCGCAGCAGACCATCAGCAGCATCGTCGAGAGCACGCAGCGGGTCGGCCAGCTCATCGGCGACATCGCCACCGGCGCGCGCGAGCAAGCCGCCGGCGTGCAGCAGGTCGGCCAGGCCGCGCACGAGCTCGACGGCACGACGCAGCAGAACGCCGCGCTGGTGGAGCAGACCGCGGCCTCGGCCGGGGCGCTGAAGCAGCGTGCCGTGCAGCTGTCGGACCGCGTGGCGCGGTTCAAGCTGCCGCAATCGGCATGAAGCGGCCCGACGCCGCCTGAAGCGGCCTGAACCAAGCGCCCCAGCGGCGCGGGGCCGGTGGCGGCTCGGGTAGGCTCGCGGCTTTGCCGTGGCCTGCCCGACGTGACTGCACCCGCCCTCCGCTCTCGCCGGCGCACCGCTGGCCCCTTGTTCGCCAGCCTGCTGCTCGCCGCCACGGCCTTGTTCGCCGCACCGGCGGCCTGGGCGCAGACGCTGAAGCTGCGCGTGATCGGCACCACCGATCTGCACATGCACCTGCTGGCCTGGGACTACTACCAGGACCGGGCCGTCGTCGAGTACGGCTTCGCACGCGCCGCCACGCTGATCGACACCGCCCGCAGCGAAGCCCGCAACCACCTGCTCGTCGACAACGGCGACCTGATCCAGGGCAGCCCGCTCGGTGACGTCGTGGCCCGCGTGCGGCCGCTGGCCGCGGGGCAGACGCACCCGGCCGTCGAGCTGCTGAACCGTTTCAACTACGACGCCGCCGCGCTGGGCAACCACGAGTTCAACTACGGGCTGGACTTCCTGCGCCGCGCCTATGCCGGCGCGCGGTTTCCGGTGCTGGCGGCCAACGTCGTGGAGGCCGTCGGCGCGCGCCGGGGCCAGCCGGCGTTCCAGCCGCATGCGCTGCTCGAACGCCGCGTCGTTGACGAGGCCGGCACGCCGCAGACGCTGAAGATCGGCGTCATCGGCGTCGTGCCGCCGCCGATCATGCTCTGGGACCGCCAGCACCTGGCCGGCCGCGTCGAGGTGCTCGACATCGTCGACACGGTGCGCCGCAGCGTGGCGCAGTTGCGCGCCCAGGGTGCTGATGTCGTGGTGGTGCTGGCGCACTCGGGCCTCGGTGCCGCGAAGCCCGAGCCGATGGCCGAAAACGCCGTCGCCGGCATCGCGCAGGTTCCGGGCGTGGACGCCATCGTCTTCGGCCACTCGCACGGCGAGTTCCCCGGCCCGGCCTTCGCGCGCCACGCCGGTGTCGACCTGGCACTGGGCACGCTGCACGGCGTGCCGGCGGCCATGGCTGGCTCGTGGGGCAGCCACATCGCCGTCATCGATCTGGTGCTCGAGCGCCAGGCCGGCGCCGACGGCCCGCGCTGGCTGCGCCGCGACGGCCGCGCCCACCTGCGCCCCGTGGCCAACCGCGCCGCACGGCGCGCGCTGGTGGAGCCGCACCCGGGCGTGGGCGAGTGGGTGCGCAGCGCCCACGAGGCCACGCTGCAGTGGGTGCGCGCCGAGGTGGCGCGCACGGCCGACCCCATCCACAGCTTCTTCGCCCAGGTGGCCGACGACCCGAGCGTGCAACTCGTGTCGCAGGCGCAGCTGGCCTATGCCACGCGGCTTTTGAAGGGCACGCCGCACGAGAAGCTGCCGCTGCTCTCGGCCGCCGCGCCGTTCAAGAGCGGGGGCCGCGGCGGCGCGGCCAACTACACCGACATCGCACCCGGGCCGGTGGCGGTGCGCAACGTGGCCGACCTGTACATCTACCCCAACACCGTGCAGGTGGTGAAGCTCACCGGGGCGCAGGTGCGCGAGTGGCTCGAGATGAGCGCGCAGGCCTTCAACCGCATCGAGCCCGCCGCCGCGGGCGGTGCGCCCGAGCAGGACCTGCTGAACCCGGGCTTCCCGAGCTACAACTTCGACACCATCGACGGCCTCACCTACCGCATCGACGTCACCCAGCCTTCGCGTTATGACCGCGCCGGCAAGCGGGTGGCGCCCGAGGCCCGCCGCATCGTCGATATGCGCTTCCAGGGCCGGCCCATCGACGAGGCCGCCGAGTTCGCGGTGGTGACGAACAACTACCGCCCCTCGGGCGGCGGTGCGTTCCCGGCGCTGGACGGCCAGAACATCATCCTGCAGGCGCCCGACGAAAACCGCGAGGCGTTGCTGCAGTACCTGCAGGCCGCGGGCACGGTGCGGCCGGCGGCCGACCGCAACTGGTCGCTCGTGCCGGTGCCGGGCGTGAAGCTGCGCTTCCAGTCCTCGGCCAAGGGCATCGCGCACCTGGCCGCGGTGCCGCAGGTGAGGCTGGTTAGGGACGAGGGCAACGGCTTCGCCACGTACGAGATCGCGCCTTGAGGCTGCACGTGAGGCCGGATGTGAAGCTCGGCGCCCGCCGCCCACGCGGCGTCATCGTCATCGGCACGCTGCTGGTCATCGGCGGCCTGCTGGTGCTCGGCGTGCTGCTGCTGGCGCTGATGCTGGCCTGGTACTCGTTCGACCTGCCCGATCTCGACAAGGCCACCGAGTACCGGCCGCGGCAGCACCTGGTGGTGCTGGCCGGCGACGGCCCCGAGATCGCGCAGTTCGGCAGCGAACGGCGCGTGTTCGTGCCCATCGCCACCATGCCGCAGTCGCTGAAGGACGCCGTCGTGGCCACCGAGGACGCCGGCTTCTACGAGCACAAGGGCATCAGCTGGCGCGGCGTGGCGCGCGC
>JAIYDH010000313.1 GCA_027487585.1 Rubrivivax sp. | reverse complement strand
TATGAAAAGCGAACACCTGGGCAAAACCCTGACTCGTGGCCATTGTGCGGCCTCAGGATCGCTCAACAGCCGCCTGTCGATGCGCCTACCGCCCGCAGCGCTTGCCATCAACCGCATTCGATCAGCCATCAGTGCCGATCGAATGCTTCACAGGCTCTGAGTCCAGCACACCGTTCGGGCTGAGCCCACCACCGTTAGGGCTGAGCCCATCACCGTTGGGGCTGAGCCCACCACCGTTCGGGCTGAGCCTGTCGAAGCCCTGCGCACCACGGGCGCTTCGACAGGCTCAGCGCGAGCGGTCATATAGGCTCGGCACGAACGGTCAGATAGGCTCAGCGCGAGCGGTCACATAGGCTCGGCGCGCATGGACAATTCGCCCGCAATGAACCCCACCCGCTCACTCGCCGACTGGCTCGCGCACTGCGCCGCCATGCACCCCAAGACCATGGACCTGTCGCTGGAGCGCACGGTCCAGGTCGCGCGCACGCTCGGCATCCAGTTCGAAGTGCCCGTCATCATCGTGGCCGGCACCAATGGCAAGGGCAGCACCTGCGCCATGCTGGAGAGCATCGCGCGGCACGCCGGCTACCGCACGGGTCTGTACCAGAAGCCCGAGCTCGTGCACTTCACCGAGCGCTGCAAGATCAACGGCCACGCCGTCGAAGAGGCCGTGCTGCTGCCGCACTTCGAGGCCGTGGAGCGCGCGCGCGGCGACACCACGCTGACGCAGTTCGAGTTCACCACGCTGGTCATCGCGCGCGCGCTGTCGATGGCGGAGGTGGACGTGGTCATCCTCGAAGTCGGCCTGGGCGGGCGCTACGACAGCGTCAACGCCTTCGACTCCGACGTGGCTGTCATCACCAGCATCGACCTCGACCACATGCAGTGGCTCGGCCCCGACCGCGAGAGCATCGGCCTGGAGAAGGCCCAGATCATGCGGCCCGGCCGGCCCTGCGTGGTGAGCGACCCGGTGCCGCCGGCCAGCGTGGTGAAGCACGGCGAGTCGATCGGCGCCGACCTGTGGCTCGTCGGCCGCGACTTCAACCACCAGGGCGACCGCCAGCAATGGAGCTGGTCGGGCCGCGGTCGCCGCTACAGCGGCATGAGCTACCCGGCGCTGCGCGGCGCCAACCAGCTGATCAACGCCGCCGGTGCCATCGCGGCGCTGATCGCGCTGAAGGACCGGCTGCCGATCAACGCGCAGGCCGTGCGCACCGGCCTGGCGTTGGTGGACCTGCCAGGCCGCTTCCAGATCGTGCCCGGCCAGCCGGCGCTGGTGCTCGACGTGGCGCACAACGCGCAGTCGGTGGCCGCGCTGGCCGCCAACCTCGACGCGATGGGCTTCTACCCCCGCACGCACGCCGTGTTCGGGGCGATGGCCGACAAGGACATCCCGGGCCTGCTGGCGCACATCGTGCCGCTGGTGGACGTGTGGCACCTGTGCCCGCTGCCCAACCCGCGTTCGGCGGCGGTGTCTGACCTGGAGGCGATGGTCGCCACGGCAGCCCAGGGGCGCATCGGCGGCGCGCCGGCCGTGCACCGCCATGCCGACCCCGCCGCCGCGCTGGCGGCGGCCGTGGCGGCCGCAGACCCCGCCGATAGAATCGTGGTGTTTGGTTCGTTCTACACCGTGGGTGGGGTTCTGAAGGCCGGTTTGCCCCGGCTGGGCGCGCCGCACGCGGCTTCGCCGCCGGCCTGAAAGCGCCTCGTCGCCCTTTTGAAGAAGCCTCTGCCGCGCCATCCCTGACCGCATGCGACTGCCGTTCTTCCGCCCCAAGAACGAGGCCCCCGAGGCAGGCCCCGCGCGCAAGCGGCCGCGCAGCGTGGCACCCGCCGTGCCGCCCGATGATGCCGCCATCGCCGCCGCTCGCACCCAGGCCCGCCGCCGCCTGGTGGGCGCGCTGGTGCTGCTGGCGCTGGGGGTGATCGGCTTCCCGCTGCTCTTCGAGACCCAGCCGCGCCCCTTGCCGCAGGACACGCCCATCGTCGTGGCGGCCGATGCCTTGCGGGCGGCACCAGCGGCCACCTCGCCTGCGCCTGCGCGCCCTCTGCCGGTGACGCAGGCGCTGCCGGCCGATGCCGGCGTGGAGCCAGTGGTGCCCGCCTCGGCGCCGGTGGCGGCGGCCACGCCCAAGTCCGCTTCGGCTCCGCCCCCGCCTCCGGCCACCAAGCCCCCTGTGGCCGTGGCCGCGTCGCCCAAGCCCGCTGCATCGGCGCCGCGCCCGCCGCCGGCCGCCGCCACGCCGGCCACCGGCCGCTGGGTGGTGCAAGTCGGCGCCTACAACGACGTCGAGCGCCTGAAGGCTGCGCGCGCCAAGCTGCAGAAGCTGGGCTACGCCAGCTACACGCAGGACGTCGAGTCCACCACCGGCCGCCGCACGCGCGTGCGCGTGGGCCCGTTCAATACCCGAGCCGAGGCCGATGCGGTGGCGGCGCGCGTCAAGACCGTGGGCCTGCAGACGGCCGTGCTGGCGCTGTGACGGCTGCGCCCAGGCTCCTGCCCCGATGACACTGCCGGCCCTCGGCCTCGTCGACTGGGTGCTGCTGGCGCTGATGGCGGTGTCGGTGGCCGTGGGCGTGGTGCGCGGCTTCGTTTTCGAGCTGCTGTCGCTGCTGGGCTGGGTGGTGGCCTGGTTTGCCGCGCAGTGGGGCTCGCCGCTGCTGGCGCCGCATGTGCCCGTGGGCTTGCCGGGCTCGGGCCTGAACGCCGCCGTGAGCTTCGGCCTGGCCTTTGCCGGCGCGCTGCTGGCCTGGGCGCTGCTGGCGCGGCTGGTGCGACTGCTGATCCACGCCACGCCCTTGTCGATACCCGACCGGCTGCTCGGCGCCGGCTTCGGCGCGCTGCGCGGTGGCGTGCTGCTGCTGGCGCTGGCCACCGTGGTGGCGCTGACGCCGGCCTCACAATCGGCCACCTGGCGCGGCTCGCAGGGCGCGCGCTGGCTCGAGCAGGGTCTGGCGGTGCTGAAACCGCTGCTGCCCGAGGCCGTGTCTCGTCATCTCCGACCCTGATACCGAACCCGAGGCAGCTCCCATGTGCGGCATCGTCGGTGCGATCTCCGTCGCACCCGTGAACCAGTTGATCTACGACGCGCTGCTGCTGCTGCAGCACCGCGGGCAAGACGCTGCCGGCATCGTCACGATGCAGGGCACCAAGTGCTTCATGCACAAGGCGCGTGGCATGGTGCGCGACGTCTTCCGCACCCGCAACATGCGCGCGCTGCCGGGCCAGGTGGGCCTGGGCCAGGTGCGCTACCCGACAGCCGGCAACGCCTACAGCGAAGAAGAGGCGCAGCCCTTCTACGTGAACGCGCCCTACGGCATCGTGCTCGTGCACAACGGCAACCTCACCAACGCGCAGGCGCTGAAGGAGGAACTGTTCGACATCGACCGCCGCCACATCAACACCGAGAGCGACACCGAGGTGCTGATCAACGTGCTGGCGCACGAGCTCGAGCTGGTGGCGCGCGACCTGCCGCTGATGCCCGAGCACGTGTTCAAGGCCGTGGGCGGCGTGCACCGGCGCGTGAAGGGCAGCTATGCCGTCATCGCGCTGATTGCGGGCCATGGCCTGCTGGCCTTCCGTGACCCGTACGGCATCCGCCCGCTGTGTTTTGGCGATGCCGTCACCGACAGCGGGCGCGAGTTCATGATCGCCAGCGAGTCGGTGGCGCTCGAGGGCACGGGCCACCGGTTGATCCGCGACGTGGCTCCCGGCGAGGCCCTCTACATCGATCTGCACGGCAAGATCCACACGCGCCAGTGCGCCGAGGCGCCGACGCTGAACCCCTGCATCTTCGAGTACGTGTACCTGGCGCGACCCGACAGCGTGATGGACGGCATCAGCGTCTACCAGGCGCGGCTGAACCTGGGCGAGACGCTGGCGCAGCGTGTCATCAACACCATGCCGCCGAGCGACATCGACGTCGTCGTCCCCATCCCCGAAAGCAGCCGCCCGAGCGCGATGCAGCTCGCGCACCGGCTGGGCAAGCCCTACCGCGAGGGCTTCGTGAAGAACCGCTATGTCGGCCGCACCTTCATCATGCCGGGGCAGGGCGTGCGCAAGAAGAGCGTGCGCCAGAAGCTCAACGCCATCGGCATGGAGTTCCGCGGCCGCAATGTGCTGCTGGTCGACGACAGCATCGTGCGCGGCACCACCAGCAAGGAGATCGTGCAGATGGCGCGTGAGGCCGGCGCGAACAAGGTCTACATGGCCAGCGCCGCTCCACCGGTGCGCCACCCCAACGTCTACGGCATCGACATGCCGACGAAGGAAGAGCTCATCGCGCATGGCCGCACGCTGGAGGAGATCCGCGATTTCATCGGCGCCGATCAGCTGATCTACCAGGACGTCGACGCCATGAAGCGCGTGGTGGCGGCACTCAACCCCAAGCTGCGCGGCTTCGAGGCCAGCTGCTTCGACGGCCACTACATCACCGGCGACGTGAGCGCCGACGACTTTGCCGCGCTGCGCGCGCAGCGCCAGCTGCAGTTTGACGAGGACGACGGCGAGGGCCGCTCGCGTCTGGCGCTGCAGCAGGGCGAGGGGGATCGCCGGTGATCCCGAAGAAGAGCTTCCCGCCCGGTACCCACCTCGACACGCTGGCCGTGCGCGAGGGGCTGCCGCCGTCGCCCTGGGGCGAAAACAGCGAGGCGATCTTTCTCACCAGCTGCTTCGTGCACCCCGACGCGGCCACCGCCGCGCGGCGCTTCGCCAACGAGGAAGACGCCTTCGTCTACAGCCGCTTCTCCAACCCCAACTTCACCATCATGGAGCGGCGGCTGGCGGCGCTGGAGGGCACCAGCGGCTGCATCGGCACCAGCAGCGGCATGGGCGCGATCCTGCTGATGTTCATGGGGCTGCTCAAGGCCGGCGACCACGTGGTCTGCTCGCGCAGCGTGTTCGGCGCCACCATCAAGCTGCTGCAGGGCGAATTCGGCAAGTTCGGCGTCGAGAGCACCTTCGTGAGCCAGACCGACGTGGCCGAGTGGAAGGCCGCCGTGCGCCCGAACACCAAGCTGCTGTTCGCCGAGACGCCCACCAACCCAACGTGTGAAGTGTGTGACATCCAGGCGCTTGCCGACATCGCCCACGAGACCGGCGCGCTGCTGGCGGTGGACAACTGCCTGTGCTCGCCCGCGCTGCAGCAGCCGGTGAAGTTCGGCGCCGACATCGTCATGCACTCGGGCACCAAGTTCCTCGACGGCCAGGGCCGCGTGAACGCCGGCGCGCTGTGTGCCGACGAGGCGCTGATCAACGAGAAGTTCGTGCCCGTGATGCGCAGCGCCGGCATGAGCCTGAGCCCCTTCAACGCCTGGATCGTGGCCAAGGGGCTCGAGACGCTGGGCGTGCGGGTGATGGCGCAGAGCGCGAACGCCCTGGCACTGGCGCAGTGGCTCGAGGCCCACGCGGCCGTCGAGCGCGTGTACCACCCGGGCCTGGCCTCGCACCCACAGCACGCGCTGGCGATGCGGCAGCAGAACGGTGTCGGCGGCGCGGTGCTGTCCTTCGACGTGAAGGGCGGCCGCGAGAGCGCCTTCGCGGTGATCGACGCCGCCCGCCTGTGCAGCATCGCCGCCAACTTCGGCGATGTGCGTTCCATCATCACCCACCCCGCCAGCACCACGCACGGCCGGCTCACCGAGGCGCAGCGCCAGGCCGCCGGCATCGGCCAGGGCATGATCCGCCTGGGCGTGGGGCTGGAGCATGTCGACGACATCCGGGCCGACCTCGACCGCGGCCTGTCCGCCATCGCTGCCTGAACCAATGACTGTCCCGAGCACCCCCGCTTCAGCGGTGCGCACGCGCATTGCGCCTTCGCCCACCGGCTTCTTGCACCTTGGCACGGCGCGCACCGCGCTTTACTCCTGGGCCTACGCGCGCCACCACGGCGGCAGCTTCGTGCTGCGCATCGAAGACACCGACGTGGCGCGTTCCACGCAGGAGTCGGTGGAGCAGATCCTCGAGAGCATGCAGTGGCTGGGCCTGGCCCACGACGAGGGCCCGATCTACCAGATGCAGCGCCTGGCGCGGTACCACGCCGTGGTGGAGCAGCTCATCGCGCAGGGCCGGGCCTACCGCTGCTACGCCACGCCGGAAGAGCTGGACGCCATGCGCGAGGCCCAGCGTGCCCGCGGCGAAAAGACGCTCTACGACCGCCGCTGGCGCCCTGCCGACGCCGAGCACCCGCACAAGCACCCGCAAATGCGCCTGCCCGAGCCGCCGGCCGGCGTGCAGCCGGTGGTGCGCTTCGCCAACCCCGTGGACGGCGCGGTCACCTGGAACGATCTCGTCAAGGGCCCGATCACCATCCGCAACGAAGAGATCGACGATCTCATCATTCTGCGAACCGACGGTGTGCCGACCTACAACTTCGCCGTCGTGGTGGACGACATGGACATGGGCATCACGCACGTGTTCCGTGGCGACGAGCACATCAACAACACGCCCTGGCAGATCAACCTCTGGCACGCCATCGGCGCGGCTTCGGGCCTGGGCGTGCCGCTGCCGCACTACGGCCACTGCCCGGTGATCCTGGGCGACGACGGCGCCAAGCTCAGCAAGCGCCGCGGCGCTGTCAGCGTGACGGCCTACAAGGACGCCGGCTACTTGCCCGAGGCCATGCTGAACTACCTCGCGCGCCTGGGCTGGAGCCACGGCGACGACGAGCTGTTTTCGCTCGAGCAGATGGTGCCCTGGTTCGACAGAAGCCGCCTCGCCCGGAGCCCCGCGCAATGGGACCC
>JAIYDH010000208.1 GCA_027487585.1 Rubrivivax sp. | reverse complement strand
TCGGTCTTCATCAGCACCTCGTGGCCGTCCTTCGGGGCCGTGAAGGGGTGGTGCACCGCGTTCCAGCGCTTGCTGTCGTCGTCGTACTCGAACATCGGGAAGTCCACCACCCACAGCGGCTTCCAGCCTTCCTCGAACAGGCCGTGCTGGCGGCCGAACTCGCTGTGGCCCACCTTCAGACGCAGGGCGCCGATGGCGTCGTTGACGACCTTGGCCTTGTCGGCGCCGAAGAAGATGAGGTCGCCGTTCTTGCAGCCGGTGCGCGCGATGATTTCCGCGATGGCCGCGTCGTGCAGGTTCTTCACGATCGGGCTCTGCAGGCCGTCGCGGCCCTTGCCGGCGTCGTTGACCTTGATCCACGCCAGGCCCTTGGCGCCGTAGATCTTGACGAACTCGGTGTAGGCGTCGATCTCGCCGCGGCTCATCTCGCTGCCGCCCGGCACCTTGAGCGCCACGACGCGGCCGCCCGGCGTGGTGGCCGGCGCCGAGAACACCTTGAAGTCGACGTCCTTCATCACGTCGGTCACCTCGGTGAACTGCAGCTTCACGCGCAGGTCGGGCTTGTCGGAGCCGTACTTGAACATCGCCTCGGCGTACGTCATCTCGGCGTACACCGGCAGCTCCATGCCCAGCGTCTTGCGGAACACGGTGCGGATCATGGCCTCGGTGATGGCGCGGATCTCGTGCTCGGTGAGGAAGCTGGTCTCGATGTCGATCTGCGTGAACTCGGGTTGGCGGTCAGCGCGCAGGTCCTCGTCGCGGAAGCACTTGGTGATCTGGTAGTAGCGGTCGAAGCCCGCCACCATCAGCAACTGCTTGAAGAGCTGCGGGCTCTGCGGCAAGGCGAAGAACTGGCCGTCGTGCACGCGGCTCGGAACGAGGTAGTCGCGCGCGCCTTCGGGCGTGCTCTTGGTGAGCATCGGCGTCTCGATGTCGATGAAGCCCTGCTCGTCGAGGAACTTGCGCACCTCGATGGCCACCTTGTAGCGCAGGCGCAGGTTGCGCTGCATCTGCGGGCGGCGCAGGTCGAGCACGCGGTGCGTCAGGCGCACCGTCTCGCTGAGGTTTTCATCGTCGAGCGGGAACGGCGGCGTGACGCTGGGGTTGAGCACCTCCAGCGTGTGCGCCAGCACCTCGATCTTGCCGCTGGTGAGCGTGCTGTTCTCGGTGCCGGCCGGCCGTGCGCGCACGACGCCGGTGAGCTGCAGGCAGAACTCGTTGCGCACGCCCTCGGCGGTGCGGAACATCTCGGGGCGGTCGGGGTCGCAGACGACCTGCACCAGGCCCTCGCGGTCGCGCAGGTCGATGAAGATCACGCCGCCGTGGTCGCGGCGGCGGTGGGCCCAGCCCATGAGGGTGACGGTCTGGCCCAGCAGCGTTTCGCTGACGAGGCCGCAGTAGGTGGTTCGCATGTGGTCGGTTCCAGCTGGAGACTAGTCTTGGTACGTCGCGCGGCCGCTCCATCACCGGGGACGGCGCCGCCTCGACAGGCGTTGAAGGCTCTGCATGCGGCCGGCGCGCGAGGCGCCAGGCGTCAGGACGGGCCGGTTGCCGGGCCGGCCCGCCCGGTCAATTTCGGGCCACCACCGGGCGCGGTGCCGCCGGCGGCGGCGGCACGACCACGCCCATCGAGATGACGTACTTCAGCGCCTGGTCGACGCTCATCTTCAGCTCGATGACGTCGGCGCGCGGGATCATCAGGAAGAAGCCCGAGGTCGGGTTGGGCGTCGTCGGCACGTACACGCTCAGCATGTCGGCGGGCAGCTGGGCCGCGACCTCGCCGCCGGGCTTGCCGGTGACGAAGGCGATCGTCCACGAGCCCTGGCGCGGGTACTGCACGAGCACGGCCTCGCGAAAGGCGTTGCCGGAGCTCGAGAACAGCGTGTCCGAGACCTGCTTGACCGAGCTGTAGATGCTCTTGACGATGGGAATCTTGCCGAGCACGCGGTCCCACTGGCGCAACCACCACTGGCCAACGATGTTGGCGGCGAAGACGCCGGTCAGGATCAGCAGCGCCGCCAGCACGATGACGCTCAGGCCCGGCACGTGGCGCAGCCGCTCGATGCCGGCGTGCGCGCTCTGCGGCATCACGGCCTGGCTGGCCGACAGGAACCACGCAAACACCCCGTCGACCGCGCCGAGCAGCCAGCTCAGCACGGCAATCGTGATGGCCAGAGGCATCCAGACGAGCAGGCCGGCGACGATGTATTTCTTCAAGATGAAGGCCGGTCGGTCAGGTGCTGGGGGCGGGCGGCGGCGGCGGGGCCGCGGCCGGCGCTGCTTGCTTGTCGACAGCGGGCTTCTCTGCAGCCGGTTTGTCAGCCGCCTTGCCGTCGCTGGCGCTGGCCTCGCTGGCCGGCTTGTCGGCCGTGGCTTCGGCCGCCTTGCCGCCGGTATTGCCGCCGCGGAAGTCGGTCACGTACCAGCCCGAGCCCTTGAGCTGGAAGCCGGCGGCCGTGACCTGCTTGGAGAAGGTCTCGGCGCCGCAAGCCGGGCAGGTGGTGAGCACGGGATC
>JAIYDH010000041.1 GCA_027487585.1 Rubrivivax sp. | reverse complement strand
GTGAGGCCCTTCGCGCGCAGGCCGACCACGAACTCCTGCGCCAGGATCTCGGCCACCAGCGCGCGCACCGTGCGCGCCACGATGCCCATCGGGATGACGCTCATCGTGATGGCCGGCAGCAGCAGGTGCTTCACGTGCTCCCAGTTCCACACCCAGTTGTCGCTGCCGCCCGGGCCGGCGCCGGTGGCCGGCAGCCAGTTGAGCTGCGCCGCGAACACGATGACCAGCACCATGCCGAGCCAGTAGTGCGGCACGCTCACCCCGAGCACGCTCAGCAGCGAGGCACCGCGGTCGACCCAGCTGTTGCGGAAGTAGCCCGCCACGAAGCCGAACAGGCAGCCGAAGAAAAAGCCGATCAGCGTGGCCACCACGGCTAGGCGCAGCGTGTTCACCACCGCCGTCATCACCTCGGTGGTGACGGGGCGGTTGCTGGCGATGCTGGTGCCCAGGTCGCCCTGCAGCGCGCGCCAGACCCAGCTGAAGAACTGCTCCGGCAGGCTGCGGTCGAAACCGTAGAGCGTGCGCAGCTGGTTCTGCAGCTCTTCGCTGGCGTCGGCCGGCAGGATGGACACCAGCGGATCACCCGGCGCCAGGTGCACGAGCGCAAAGCACACCAGCGCGACGCCGGCCATGATGGGCAGCGTGTACAGCACACGCCGCAAGAGGTAAGCCAGCATCGCGAGGCGCCCGGGTGCTGTGGATCAGTCCATCGACATGGTCGCGATGTCGATGAACCAGCTGCGCGGCTGCACCACGCCCTTGACCTTGGGGCTCATGGCACGCGGGCCGACGTCGTGGGCGATCCAGACGAACGGCGCCTCTTCCACGATGCGGGCATGCAGCTTCGCCAGGGCGGCGTCACGCGACTTGTCGTCGAAGCTGGTGCGCGCGTCGGCGATCAGCTTGTCGATCTCGGCGTTGCCGAAGTAGCCCCAGTTGTTGCTCACGGGCGGGAAGGTCTTGGTGCTGACGAAGCGCACCATGGCGAAGAATGGGTCCATCGCCGAGAAGCTCACGTTGATGGCGTTGGCGCCATTGGCCGTGGGGTCCTTGGCACCGCGGCGCCAGTTGGTGAACAGGGTGTTCCACTCGATGACGTCGAACTGCACGTCGAAGTGGCACTGCTTCAGGCTTTGCTGCACGAACTCGTTCATCGGCAACGGCTGCATCTGGCCCGAGCCCGAGGCAGAGATCTGCACCTTCACCTTCAGCGGCTTGGCCGCCGTGTGGCCGGCCTCGGCCATGAGCTTCTGTGCCGCGGCGACGTCGTACTTGATCTCGAACTTGGGGTTGCCCCACCACGGGTGGCCCGGAGGCACCGTGCCCTTGGGCGGCGCCATCATGCCGCCGAGCAGCTTCATCAGGCCCAGCCGATCCACGCACAGGTTGGCCGCCTGACGCACCCGCTTGTCGAGCCAGGGCGAGCCCTCGGCAAAGCTCAGCTGCCAGGGCCAGACGTGCGGCTGCTGGTTGAAGTAGATCTTGTTGCCACGGCTCTGGATGGCGCCCATGGCGTCAGGCGCCGGGGCCTCGATCCAGTCGACCTGGCCCGACAGCAGCGCAGCCGTGCGCGCATTGGCCTCGGGCATGGGCAGCATCACGACGCGGTCGATCTTGGGCGTGCGCTTGGGGTCCCAGTAGGCCTTGTTGGCCACCACTTCGAGGCGCTCACGCGGCACGAAACGCGCCATCTTGAACGGGCCGGTGCCGCTGGCGTCCGACGCAAAGGCCGTCCAGGCGGCCTTGGCCTTGTCGGCCGGCGTGGCACCCGGGGCGGCGTCGAACTTCTTCTGCCAGTGCGCGGGGCTGGCCATGAAGAGGTTGGTCAGGTTGATCGGCAAAAACGAATCGGGCTCGCTGGTGGTGAGTTCCACCGTGAGGTTGTCGATCTTGCGGGCCGTGCGCAGCGTGGGCATGCGGCTGGCCGTCACGCCCACCTGGCTGGCGTCGAAGTGCACGGCGTCCTTGTCGAGCACCTTGCGCACGTTCCACACCACGGCGTCGGCGTTGAAGTCGCTGCCGTCGTGGAACTTCACGCCCGGGCGGAGCTTGAAGACCCACTTCGTCTTGTCCTTGGCGTCCACGGCCCAGCTCAGCGCCAGGCCGGGGATCAGCACGCTGGGGGCGTCGGCCTTGGAGAGGTCCCAGTGCGTGAGCGCGTCGTACATCGGGATGCCGGTGAAGCGGTTGCCCTCAAAGCCCTGGTCGGGCTGGCCGAGGGTGCGCGGAATATCGGCGGCCGTCATCGCGATGCGCAGCAGTTTCTCTTGCGCGTGCGCCGGCAGAGCCAGCGCCGCTGCCAGGGCGCCGAGGCCGAACACCAGGCCGGCGGCGGCACGGCGGGCGCGAAGGGGGTGAGGGGTTGGGGTGCGCTTCATCGGTCTCTCTCCAAGTGAATAGGGCAAAAGGTAGGCAAACGGCGTGCCAGCTCAGCCTGCCTGCAGCCAGGCGCTGAGTTCGGGTGACAGCCCCTGCCAGGGGCCGGGCTCGGGTGTTTGCGGCGGCGGCGGGGTGCCGCGCAGGGCCTGCGCGGCGGCGATGCCGGCCTGCAGCGCCAATTGCAGGTTGTCGAGCACCGGGTACGGCAGTCGCCCGGCCAGTGGCGCGGCCAGGCCGGCCAGGCCGGCACCGCCCAGCAGCACGGCGCGAGCCGCGGGCCAGCGCTGCACGGCATCGCGCGCGGCGGCGTGCAACAACTCGATGGCAGCCGCGGGGTCGGCGGCCAGTTCGCCACCACTGCGCGGCACCGCCTGCACGCCCAACAGCGGCGCGGGCAGCGGCAGCAGCGTGGCCAGCCGGTGCAGCATGGGCACCCAGGCCGCCCCCCCGGTGACGATGACAAAGGGCCCGTGGCGCGCCGCGGCTTGCATGGAAGCCTCGGCCAGGCCCAGAACCGGCACGCCTGCCGTGGCGCGCAGCGCAAAGAGGCCAGGGTCGCCAAAGCAGGCCAGCAGCACGGCCGCCGGCCGACCCTCCGCCTGCACGTGCGCGGCATAGGCGTCGAGCGCCGCGTGACCTGCCACCGCGGCGCCCGCTTCACCCGTGATGTACCGCGGGCCGAAGCGCGCCGTGGCCACGGCCAGCCGCAGGCCCGCGGCCTGCACCACGGGCGCGGCGTGCCGCACCAGCAGCGCGCTCACCTCAGCGCTGGTGTTGGGGTTGAGCAGCAACAGCGTGCTCACGCCGCGGCTCCGTCACCCAAGCCCAGCAGCATCGCCAGCCCCGGCGCAGCGCGCTCCGGCACCTCGAATTGCAGCTGCGACTGCAGGCGCGACAGGTGCTGCCCCATCGCGCGGCCGGCGGCCGAACCGTCGCGCAGCTTGATCGCGGCCAGGATGCTGCGGTGCTCGCGGCAGTCACAGCTGGTGTCGCCGCCGTCGCGGATGTCCTGCGGCCCAAAACGCAGCAGCACAAGCGAGGTGCGCATCACCAGCGGCCGCAGCAGCCGCGCCAGCGTGCGGTTGCCGGCGTGGTCGGCCACGTGCAGGTGAAACGCGCCCGCGTGGCGGATGGCGTCGTGGCGGCGGCCGTCGGCGCGGGCCCGCTCTTCGTCGCGGATCCAGCCCTCCAGCGCGTGCAGGTCGGCCGCGGTGGCCCGGGCTGTGAAGGCGGCCAGCAACTCGGCCTCGAGGAGGCGGCGGGCAGCGAAGACTTCGCGCGCCTCGTCAGGCGTGGGCTCGGCCACGCGCGCGCCGGCATGGGGCACCAGGGTGACCAGATCCTCGCTGGCCAGGCGGATGAGCACCTGCCGGATGCGCGTGCGCGACACGCCGAACGCCTGGCCAAGCTCGTCTTCGCGCAGGCGCTGGCCCGGCGCCAGGCGCTGATCGAGCATGGCCTCGGCCAGGCGGGCGTGGATGTCGGCGTCGGACAGGACTGCGCTCATCGGAGTGCCTTCGTGATGCAACCGCCGTGCCTGCGCCTGCACACCATCGGCCTGGCAGATTGCATACAAAACGATGCGCGCTTTGTATCGGATTGGTGCGTCTGCGCCAAGTGGGTGCAGGGCCCCGGACTTACCCGGGTCTACACCCGGTCCTGCACCCTCGTGGGTGTGCCAGTCGCAGGCGTTCAGCAGGGGTTCGACCAGAACGCCGGGGTCGGCGTAGCGCCACAGCCACAGCAGCGCGTCGCAAGATGGGTACTCGCAGGGGTGGTCGGGCAGGCGCGGCAGCGGCGTGCCCGAGCAGTCAGCGTACAGCGCCGGGGTGAAGCGAAGCAGGAGCTCGCGTGAGCGAGTCCGATGGGCGATTCGGGGCGATGAAGACCTCGAACGGAGCCGCGATGAGGTCCATCCTCAACCCGCAGCCACGCCCTCAATGGTGCCAGTGTGGCGCCCCGACACAAACGCCCCCGACCTCACCCCCGCTTCGGCTTCAGCGTCGACTCATACAGCGCGATCCAGGCCTTGGGCGCGAGCTTCGCCGCCAGTTGGCCCAGCAGCGGCAGCGGCATGTCCTCGGCCTTCTTGTAGCGGATGCAGCTCTTGCCCATGTCGAGCTTCTTCGCGCTGGCCTTGGCGTGGGCGGCGGTGAACCAGGCCAGCAACGC
>JAIYDH010000136.1 GCA_027487585.1 Rubrivivax sp. | reverse complement strand
GCCTGGAGTGCCGCAACACCGGCTTCCGCGGCCGTGCCGGCCTGAACGAGCTGTTGCCCATGACCGAGGCCGCGCGCGCGGCCGTGCACCCGGCCCTCGACTCCCCGGCCCTGAAGCGCGTGGCCGTGCGCGAAGGCATGCGCCCGCTGCGCCTGGCAGGCGCCATGAAGGTGGCCGAGGGCCAGACCACGATCGACGAAGTGCTGCGCAGCACGCCCGCGTTCGACGGCTGAGAGGCCGCACGGCCCCCGGGCAGCGCGCCCGGCCGCCCTTACGTGGAAACCACAGCGGGACCCCGGGGTGGGGTTCCTAGAATCGCCCGCCAAGGCACGCGCTTTCCTGCGCCGTGCGCAACCAGTTGCGGGAGACGTGGGCTTGAAGATCAAGAGCGAGAAGGACTTCTGGTCCGGGCTGATGTTCATCGCCATCGGCGTGGGGTTCGCCTGGGGCGCCTCGAACTACAGCTTCGGTTCCGCGGCGCGGCCGGGCCCAGCGTACTTTCCGTTCGGGCTGGGCGTCATCCTGGCGGTGCTCGGCCTCTTCGTGTTGTTCAAGGCACTGACGTTCGAGGTCCCGGGCGGCGACAAGATCGGCGGCTGGCCCTTCAAGCCCTGGATCGTGATCCTGGGCGCGGTGGTCCTCTTCGGCCTCGCACTGCCGCGCCTGGGCATGATCATCACGCTGCCGCTGTTGATCGGCATCGCCAGTCTGGGCAGCGGGGAGTTCCGTCTGAAAGAAGTGCTGATCAACGCCGTGGTGCTCACGCTGGGGTGCTGGCTCGTGTTCATCAAGGGCTTGAACCTGACCATCCCGGTCTGGCCCACCTTCCTGTCCTGACCTGAAAGCGGCGCATGGACGAACTCCTTAGCAATCTCGCGCTTGGCTTCAGCGTGGCCTTCACGCTGCAGAACCTGCTCTATGCCCTGCTGGGCGCCGTGCTCGGCACCTTGATCGGCGTGCTGCCCGGCCTCGGGCCGGTGGCCACGATCGCGATGCTGCTGCCCAGCATCTACGCGCTCGACGCCACGCCGGCGCTCATCATGCTGGCCGGCATCTACTACGGCGCGCAGTACGGCGGCAGCACCACCGCCATCCTCATCAACGTGCCGGGCGAGAGCTCCTCGGTGGTGACGGCCATCGACGGCTACCAGATGGCACGCAAGGGCCGCGCCGGCCCGGCACTGGCGGCCGCCGGCCTGGGCAGCTTCTTCGCCGGCTGCGTGGGTACCGTGATCGTCGCAGCGTTCGCGCCGCCGCTCACCGAACTGGCCTTCCAGTTCGGCCCGTCCGAGTACTTCAGCCTGATGGTGCTGGGCCTCATCGGCGCCGTTGTGCTGGCCTCGGGCTCGCTGGTCAAGGCCATTGCGATGATCCTCCTCGGGCTGCTGCTCGGGCAAATCAACACCGACGTCATCTCCGGCGTGCCGCGCTACAGCTTCGACATCCCGGAGCTCACCGACGGTATCGGCTTCGTCGCCATCGCGATGGGCATCTTCGGTTTCGGCGAGATCATCATGAACCTCGGCCGCCCGGCCGAGCACCGCGAGGTGTTCACGAAGGACGTCAAGGGCCTGTGGCCCACGGCACAGGACTTCAAGGACATGGCCCCGGCCGTGCTCCGCGGCACGACGCTGGGCTCCTTGCTGGGCGTGTTGCCCGGCGGCGGCGCACTGCTGGCCAGTTTTGCGGCCTACACCCTGGAGAAGAAGACGCGCGGCCGTCCGGGCGAGGTGCCCTTCGGCCAGGGCAACATCCGCGGCGTCGCCGGCCCGGAGAGTGCCAACAACGCCGGTGCGCAGACCAGCTTCATCCCGATGCTCACGCTGGGCATCCCGCCCAACGCGGTGATGGCGCTGATGGTCGGCGCGATGACGATCAAGGGCATCCAACCCGGCCCGCAGGTGATGACGAGCAACCCCGAGCTGTTCTGGGGCCTGATCGCCAGCATGTGGGTGGGCAACTTCATGCTGATCGTGCTGAACCTGCCGCTGATCGGCATCTGGATCAAGCTGCTGACGGTGCCCTACCGCTTCCTGTTCCCGGCCATTCTGAGCTTCTGCTGCATCGGCCTGTATACGCTCAACAACAACAATTTCGACGTCTACATGGCGGCGCTGTTCGGCGTCATCGGCGTCATCTTCTACAAGCTCGGCTGCGAGCCGGCGCCACTGCTGCTGGGCTTCATCCTCGGGCCCATGATGGAGGAGAACTTGCGCCGCGCGCTGCTGCTCAGCCGCGGCGACTGGACGACCTTCATGACGCGCCCGCTGTCGGCCACGCTGCTGCTGCTGGCCCTGGCCATGGTGGTGGTGGTGATGCTGCCGGGCATCAAGAAGAAGCGCGAGGAAGCGTTCCAGGACGCGGATTGATCCCCCCCCGGAGCGCCTTTGGCGCTCCCCCTCGAGGGGGCGCCGCGAGTGGCCGGGCCAAGCCCGTCCACCGCGGCCGCTTGATGGCATCTGCGCGGCCGCTGGCCGCTTGATGGGGCGGTTGTGGCACTGCCTTCGGCGCTGCAGCCGCTCGAGAACCCCGCCTTCCGCGGCCTGTGGTTCGCCTGGCTGGCGGCGAACCTGACGATGTGGATGAACGATGTCGCGGCCGCCTGGCTGATGACCTCGCTCACCACCAGCCCGGTGATGGTGGCGCTGGTGCAGACAGCGTCGACGCTGCCCGTCTTCTTGCTGGGCCTGCCCAGCGGCGCGCTGGCCGACATCGTGGACCGGCGGCGCTGGTTCGCCTTCACGCAGCTGTGGGTCAGCGTCATCGCGCTGGTGCTGGCGGCGATGTCGGTGTCGGGCCGGCTCACCGCCGGCTGGCTGCTGGCGCTGACCTTCCTCAACGGCGTCGGCATGGCGATGCGCTGGCCGGTGTTCGCGGCCATCGTGCCCACGGTCGTGCCGCGGGCGCAGTTCCCGCAGGCCCTGGCGCTCAACGGCATCGCGATGAACCTGTCGCGCGTCATCGGCCCGGTGCTGGCCGGCGCGCTGCTGGCGGCGGTGAGCCCGGCCGCGGTGTTCGTGCTCAATGCCTTGCTGGCGCTGTTCGCCTTCTGGATGGTGGTGCGCTGGAAGGGCTCGCCGCGGGCCAGCGCGCTGCCGGGCAAGCGCTTCATCGGCGCCATGCGCGTGGGCCTGAACTACGCCGTGCAGGCGCCGCGGCTGAAGCTGGTGCTGCTGCGCGTGTTCCTGTTCTTCCTGCAGAGCACGGCGCTGCTGGCCTTGCTGCCGCTCGTGGCCCAGGGCCTGCATGGCGGGGGCGCCGGCTTCTTCACGGTCATGCTGTCGTGCCTGGGCCTGGGCGCGGTGATCGCGGCGCTGTACTTTCCGCGCTGGCGGGCGCGCTACACGCCGAACCAGTTTGTTGTGGCCGGCACGCTGGTGCACGCGGCCGCCGCGGCGCTGATCGTCGGCGTGCCCGAGGTCTGGGTGGCGCTGCCGGCCATGGTGGTGGCGGGCATGGCCTGGATCTCGGTCGCCAACTCGCTGACGCTGGCGGCGCAAAGCACCATGCCCGACTGGGTGCGCGCGCGCGGCATGAGCATCTACCAGATGGCGCTGATGGGCGGCGCCGCCGCCGGCGCGCTGCTGTGGGGGCAGGTGGCCTCGTTCATCGGCGTCAACGGCGCGGTCCTGGCGGGCTCGGTGTTCGGCGTGCTGGCCTCGCTGGCGCTGCGCCGCACCAGCATCGTCGGCGAGGTCGCGCCCGACTTCAGCCCGGCCCCGGTGATGGCGGCGCCCGAGCCCGCGGCCCCGGTGGACGACGACGCCGGCCCGGTGATGGTGACGGTGGAATACCTCATCGACCCGGCGCGCGCCGACGCCTTCTCGGAGGTGATGGAGCGCACGCGCCGTGCCCGGCTGCGCCAGGGCGCGCTCAGCTGGGGCCTGTTCCACGACGTCGCTCAGCCCGGGCGCTGCATCGAGTACTTCGTCGACGAGAACTGGCTGGAGCACCAGCGCCGGCTAGAACGCTTCACCGCCTTCGACGCCGAGCTGCGCGAACAGCGCCTGGCCTTCCACCTGGGCAGCGAGCCGCCGCGGCTGAGCCGCTACGTGGCCGATGGCCGAGTGGCGCCACCGGGTCTGTAGCGTCGGTACGATCGGCGGCTTCGCCTGTTCCACACGCCCCGCCTGATCGCCATGACCCACACCTTCGACTGGAGCGCCGGCTACGCCAGCCAGCGCAGCCCCGTGTTCGCCCGCAACGTGGTCAGCACCTCGCACCCGCTGGCGGCCCAGGCCGGCCTGCGCATGCTGCAGGCGGGTGGCAACGCCGTCGACGCGGCCATCGCCACCGCAGCGGTGATGACCATCGTCGAGCCCTGCAGCAACGGCCTGGGCTCCGATGCCTTCTGCATCCTCTGGGACGGCACCCAGCTGCACGGCCTGAACGCCAGCGGCTGCGCGCCGCAGGCCTGGACGCCGGAGTACTTTCGCCGCAAGTACGGCGCGGACGCCAAGGCGCCGGCCAAGCGCGGCTGGGACAGCGTCAGCGTGCCCGGTGCCGTGGCCGGCTGGGTGGGCTTGAGCCAGCGCTTCGGCAAGCTGCCTTTCGAAGACCTGCTGCAGCCCGCCATCGAGGTGGCCGAGCGCGGCTACGCGGTGCCGGTGATCGTGCAGCAGAAGTGGGCCAACGCCGCTGCGCTGCCCGAGCTCACGTCGCAGCCGGGCTTTGCCGACACCTTCATGCAGGGCCCTGGATGGTCGGGCCGCGCGCCGCATGTGGGTGAGCTGTTCCGCATGCCCGACGCGGCCAAGACGCTGCGCCTGATCGCCCGCACCAAGGGCGAAGCCGTCTACCGCGGCGAGGTGGCCGCGGCCGCCGAGGCCCACGCCCGCCAGAACGGCGGCGCGATGACGGCCGCCGACTTCGCGGCCTACCAGCCCGAGTGGGTGACGCCGCTGGCACAGGACTACCGCGGCTACACGCTGCACGAGATCCCGCCCAACGGCCAGGGCATCGCGGCGCAGATCGCGCTCGG
>JAIYDH010000144.1 GCA_027487585.1 Rubrivivax sp. | reverse complement strand
GGCTCGCCCTGCTCGGGCCAGTCGCGGATGTAGGCCTTGAGCATGCGGTTCTCGAAGTCCTGCGCGTCGACCACGGTCTTGGCGACGTCGTAGAACGAGATCACGCCCATCAGCGTGCGCCGGTCGAGCACCGGCATGTAGCGCGCGTGGCGCAACAGCATCATGCGCCGCACCTCGTCGATCTCGGTCTCGGGCGTGCAGGTCAGCGGCGCGTCGTCCATCACCGAGCGCACCAGGCGCGTGCCGATGGCGCCGCCGTTGGCCACCACGGCCTGGATCACCTCGCGGAAGGTGAGCATGCCGACCAGATCGCCATGCTCCATGACGACGAGCGAACCGATGTCCAGCTCCGCCATCATGGCTGCGGCCTCGGCCAGGGGCTGATCGGGCGTCACGGTGTAGAGCGTGTTGCCCTTGACGCGCAGGATGTCGGTGACTTTCATGGCGGTGCGTGGGAGCCCCGGCAGACACCCGGGTGCGGGGCAATATAGCCCACAATCCCGCCGCCCCAACGCCTGCGTGCCCGCGTGCACCACCGATGCCATGGCCTCCGTCATCGACCCCGGTTTCGACACGCTGGCGCTGCACGCTGGCGCCGCCCCCGACCCCACCACTGGCGCACGCGCCGTGCCGCTGCACCTGAGCACGAGCTTCGTGTTCCAGAGCGCCGACCATGCTGCCAGCCTGTTCAACCTGGAGCGCACGGGCCACGTCTACAGCCGCATCAGCAACCCCACGAACGCGGTGCTCGAGGAGCGCATCGCGGCGCTCGAAGGCGGCAGCGGATCAATCGCCACCGCCAGCGGCCAGGCGGCGCTGATGCTGGCCATCACCACACTGGCCGGCGCCGGCAGCCACATCGTGGCGAGTTCGGCGCTCTACGGCGGCAGCCACAACCTGCTGCAGTACACGCTGCCGCGTTTCGGCATCCACACAACGTTCGTGAAGCCCGGCGACATCGACGGCTGGCGCGCCGCCATCCGCCCTGAGACCAAGCTGCTGTTCGGCGAGACGCTGGGCAACCCCGGCCTCGACGTGCTGGACGTGCCCACCGTCAGCGCGGTCGCTCACGACGCGGGCCTGCCGCTGCTGGTGGACAGCACCTTCACCACGCCCTGGCTGATGAAGCCCTTCGAGCACGGTGCCGACCTCGTCTTCCACAGCGCGACCAAGTTCCTGTGCGGCCACGGCACCGTGGTGGGCGGGCTGCTGGTCGATTCGGGCCACTTCGACTGGGGCAAGGCGCCCCGCTTCCCTGAGCTGAACCAGCCCTACGCCGGCTTCCACGGCATGGTGTTTTCGGAAGAGAGCACGGTGGGCGCCTTCCTGCTGCGCGCGCGCCGCGAGGGCCTGCGCGACTTCGGCGCCTGCATGAGCCCGCACACGGCCTGGCTCATCCTGCAGGGCATCGAGACGCTGCCGCTGCGCATGGCGCGGCACGTCGAGAACACGCGCCGCATCGTCGAGTTCCTGAGCCGCCACGCGATGGTCTCGCGCGTGGGCTACCCCGAGCTCGAAGGCCACCCGAGCCAGGCGCTCGCCTTGAAGCTGCTGCCGCGCGGCTGCGGCGCGGTGTTCAGCTTCGACCTCACCGGATCGCGCCAGCAAGGCCGCGCGTTCATCGAGAGCCTGAAGATCTTCAGCCACCTGGCCAACGTCGGCGACTGCCGCTCGCTCGTCGTCCACCCCGCCAGCACCACGCACTTCCGCATGGACGACGCGGCGCTGGCCGCCGCCGGCATCGGGCCCGGCACCATCCGGCTGAGCATCGGCCTCGAAGATGCCGACGACCTGATCGACGACCTCAAGCGCGCCTTCAAGGTGGCCGAGAAGGCGCGATGAGCGCGGCGCCCGGTGCAGCCCCCGCCTGGCCCGAGCCGCCGGCGCTGATCGAGGGCCTGCGGCTGCGGCTGCGCCGCACGATGCCCGACGATGCGGCAACCCTGTTCGCGCTGCTCGACGACGCCGAGGTGATGCGCTACCTCGACTGGCCGCACCCGGGCAGCACCGCCGAGGTTCGCGTGCACCTGCAGGCCGTCGACGAGCGCTGGGCGCGGGGCCAGGAGCACCAGTACCTCGTCGTGCGCAAGGCCGATGGCGTGGCGATGGGCACCATCGCCTTCAGGCCGCGCGGCCACACGGCCGACTTCGGCTTCGTCTTCGGCCGCGCGCACTGGGGCCAGGGCTACGGCAGCGAGGCCGCCGCGCTGCTGACCGCGTGGCTGCAGCGCCAGCGCGTGCTGGTGCGCCTGTGGGCCACCTGCGACGCCGCCAACGCCGCCTCGGCCCAGGTGTTGCAGGCGGCCGGCCTGCAGCGCGAGGGCCTGATGCGCAAAGCCCACGTGCGCCCCAACCTCGGCGGTGCCATCCGCGACACCCTGCTGTTTGCCTGGGTGCGCGAGCAGGAGAACCCGACATGAAGCTCAGCGTCCAGGGCCGACCGGCCTACGCCTACACCGGCGGCAAGCCTTTCGACGCCGCCTTGCCCTGCGTCGTGTTCGTGCATGGCGCACTGCACGACCACAGCTGCTGGAACCTGCTGGCCCGCTGGTGCGCGCACCACGGCCACGCCGTGCTGGCCGTCGATCTGCCGGCGCATGGCGGCAGCGAAGGCCCGCCACTGGCCGACGTCGAGGCCCTGGCGGGCTGGCTGCTGGATTTGCTCGATGCCGCCGGCGTGGCCGAGGCCGTGCTTGTGGGCCACAGCATGGGCTCGCTGATCACGCTCGAGGCCGCCGGCCGTGCGCCCGTGCGCGTGCGTCGGCTGGTGATGATGGGCACGGCCTACCCCATGCAGGTGTCAGAGCTGCTGCTGAACACGGCCCGCGACGACCCGCCGCGTGCCGTCGACATGGTCACCTCGTGGTCGTTTTCGACGCTCGCACCCAAGCCCTCGTACCCGGGGCCGGGCATGTGGCTGCACGGTGGCAACCGCGCGCTGATGCACCGCATGCAGGACGGCTGCAGCACGCACAACCTGTTCCACCACGAGTTCTCGATCTGCGACCGCTACCGCGGCGGCGAGGCCGCGGCGGCGCAGGTGAACTGCCCCGTGCACTTCGTGCTGGGCGACAGCGACGCGATGACCTGGCCGAAGGCCGCACGCGCCATGGCCACGGCACTGAAGGCGCAGGTGCATGTCGTGCCCGCCGGCCACAACCTGATGACCGAGGCCCCCGAGCCCACCCTGGCCGCGCTGCGCGCAGCCCTGGCCTGACCGGGGGCATGCCCCGCGCCTGATCGACGCCGCGTGACACCAGCCGCGGCCGTGGCCGGGCTGTCGACGCGCCCTGGCGTTTACCCCCCGCCAGGGTGGCCAGGTTGGCTCGCAGAATGCCGGCGCGCTGCCGTCTGCCTTCCGCCCCGGGAGCCCGGGCGATGCCGCGCTGGAGATCGCGCCCATGTCCCTTGCAGACCCCGTGCGCCGTGCCGCGCTGGCCGTGCTTGCTGCGGCCACGCTGCTGCCCGCCGCCGCCCTGGCGCAGACGCCAGCCCCGATCCGCATCGGCCTGATCGCGCCGCTGTCGGGTGGCTCGGCTGACTTCGGCACCAGCGTGCGCAACGGCGCCGCGCTGGCGCTGGCGGAGATCAACGCCGTCGGTGGCTACCTCGGCCGGCCGCTGGAGCTGGTGGTGCGCGACGACAAGGCCAACCCCGACGCCGGCCGCGCGGCCGCCGAGGACCTGGTGCTCAAGGAGAAGGTGGCCTACACGATCGGCTTCTGCAACACCGGCGTGGCGCTGCGCGCGCTGGACGTGTTCGAGTCGGCCAAGCACCTGCTGATGGTGCCGTGCTCGCAGGGCACGGCCGTCACCACCAAGACGCCGCCGGCGCAGAGCCACGTGTTCCGCATCGCGCCGGCCGACCACATGAACGCCCGCTTCCTGGTGCGCGAGGTGGTGGAGCGGCGGCGCCTGCGCCAGGTGGCGCTGCTGGCCGACCGCACCGGCTACGGCGACGGCGGCATCAAGGACCTGACCGCCGAACTCGCCCGGCGCGACATCACCCCGGTGTACGTCGGCCGCTTCGACCTGGGCGTGCGCGACCTGACCGATGTGTTGAGGGCCGCGCGCGAGGCCGGCGCCGACGCCGTCATCAACTACACCGTCGGGCCCGAGCAGGCGGTGGCGGTGAAGAGCCGTGCCGCGCTGGGCTGGAACGTGCCCTACTTCGCGCCCTGGCCGCTGAGTTTTTCGAGCGTGCTCAAGGACGCCGGCGCCGCGGCGCTGGAGGGCACGCTGATGGCGCAGAGCATCATCCAGGACGGCGCCAACGAGCGGCGCGCCTCCTTCATTGCGCGCTACACCCGCATGCACCCGAGCGAGCGGCCCATCGGCAGCCTGATGGCGGCGGCGCAGAGCTACGACGCCGTGCACCTGATGTTGCGGGCCCTGTTCCAGACCCGCGGCAACACCCAGGGGCCGGCGCTGAAGGCGGCGCTCGAGAACCTGCAGGAGCCCTACCGCGGCGTCGTCACCACCTTCGAGCGCCCGTTCACGCCCGACGACCACGACGCCTTCTCCGACCGCATGATCTGGCTCGGCGAGTGGCGCAACGGGCGCATCGTGTACCACTACCCGGAAGACACCAAGCTGTCCTCGGTGTTCCGCCGCAAGGCCGAGTAAGCCCGGGCGCGTGAGCCAGGGCCGCGTGCCGCCTCAGCCGCCGCCGCGCACGTAGGCCAGGCCGTCGGCGATGGCCTGCGGCACGATGCCGCTGTGGCTGCCGCTGTAGGCCTGCGGCTGGAACCGGAAGCCCTCGAAGCGGCGCGCGGCCAGCGCGTCGGCGTAGGGCACGTTCGACAGCACGTTGCCAGTGCTCGCATGCGACAGGTGCAGCCGCACCGGCAGCGCACGGTGCACTGCAGCGTAGCGCTCCTGCCAGAGCATGGCCGTGTCGAACAGGCAGCCCAGTGACGCGTCGCAGGCCATGTAGCCGCGAAAGGCGTGCGTACCGGGCGCCTCGGCCAGCAGCGCGTACAGCACGAAGCTGCCGCCGTGCGAATGGCCGAACAGTACTCGCTGGCGCGGGTCGCCGCCGAACAGGCCCTCGATGTACGGCAGGACTTCGTTGCGCAGGAAGTCGAGGTACGGCGCCTGCCCGCCACCGCCGGCGGTGCAGCTGTTGGGCGGCACGAAGTCGAGGTCGCGGCGCGACACGCTGTTGATGCCCACCAGCACGGCCCGCGTGCGGCTGCTCTCGACGCTGCGCACCAGGGTGTCGAACCAGGTTTCGCCATCCAGCGCATAGACGATCGGCAGGTTCTCGCGCGGGCCGGCCGCTACAGGCGGCAAATACACCTGAAGGCCGTAGTCCACGCCGATGCGGCTGGCGCGCAAGATGCGCGCATCGAGCGAGCCTTCGAGCGGAGGCGGCGGGGGCTCTGCGCCGCCACCGCCCCCGCCACAGCCCAGCAGCAGGGCCGGCAAGCCCAGCATCAGCGCGCGGCGGGTGGCCTGCGGTGTCGGCGCGCGGTGGAACTCGGGCATCGCGTTCATCGGGCCAAGGCCTGGGCCAGCGTCATCGTCGAGAGCCCGCTGCGCTGGAAGAAGGCCGCGCTGGCCTCGCCGGGTTGCAGCAGCGTGCGGCGCACCAGCGGCGCCACGTCGGTGGCCTCAAGATCAACCAGCAGCACATGGCGCGGGGCATCGCCCTCGTCGAGGCGCTGCACCCAGTCGAGCTGCGCCAGCACGTCGAGCAGCGGCTCGATCTGCAGCGCATCAATGCGCAAGGCGTTGGCCAGCGCCGCGAGCGTGAGGCCGCGGCCGGGGCCGTTGCGCGCGGCGTCGAGCCGGTCGATGGCCGCCAGCGCGAGCTCGAAGCGCCAGCCCGGGCTCGCCGGCCGCAAGCCCACGCGCATCGACAGGCTCGGCGCATAGGCCGCAATGACGGCACCGAGCAGCACGATCACCCACACCAGGTACACCCACAACAGCAGGATCGGCACCGCGGCGAAGGTGCCGTACACCGCGCTATAGGTCGGCACGCTGTCCAGGTACCAGGCCAGCAGGCGCTTGACGATCTCGAAGGCCGCGGCCACGAACACGCCGGCGGCCATGGCGTGGCGCCAGCGCACGGCCGTGTTGGGCACATAGTGGTACAGGCCGGCCGCCGCCAGCGACAGCACCGCGAACTGCAGGCCTTCGAGCAGCAGCGACACGCCTCCCGGCAGCGCCGCCACCCAGCCCCTGGAGGCCGACACTGCATACGAGGTGGCCGTCAGGCTCATGCCCAGCGCCAGGGGCCCCAGCGTGATGGCGGCCCAGTACACCAGCACGCGCTGGCCGAGCGAGCGCGACTTGCGCACGCGCCAGATGGCGTTGAGCGTGCGGTCGATCGTCAGCACCAGGGCCAGCGCCGTGGCCACCAGCAGCACCAGGCCCAGCGTGCCCATGCCGCGCGCCTTGTTGGCGAAGTCGGTCAGGCCGCGCATCACCGGCCGCGCGATGTGGTCGGGCACGAGGTGCTGCAGGAAATACTCCTGCAGCGCGCGCTCGAAGCCCGCGAACATCGGGAACACCGTGAAGGCGGCGAGCATCACCGTGACCAGCGGCACCAGCGCGATCAGCGTCGTGAAGGTCAGGCTGCCGGCGGTGAGGCCAAGCCGGTCTTCCTTGAAGCGTTGCGCCAGCACGCGCAGCGTTTCCTGCCAGGGCCAGCGGCGCAGCGTGTCGGGCAGCTCGCGTGCGAGGCCGGCCGCGCGCGCCGCCGGGCCCGCCTCGGGCCCGCCGGTGACAAGGCCGCTCTCGGCGCGAACCGGCAATGGCTTGGGCATGCTCACTATCATGCCGCATGCCCCCGCAAAGCCCTCCACCCACCACCCCCGACCCGAGCGTGCAACGTGCCCGCGCCTGGGCCTTCGTGTCCGTGCTCGGCCTCATCGTCGTGGGCCTGGCCTGGGAGCTCTGGCTGGCGCCCACCGGCAGCGGCACCTGGGCTGTGAAGGTGTTGCCGCTGCTGCTGTGCATCGGCGGCTTGATGCGGCACCGGCTATACACGTTCCGCTGGCTGAGCCTGCTGGTGTGGCTGTACTTCCTGGAAGCCATCGTGCGCGCCATCACCGAGGGCGGCTGGTCGCAGGCGATGGCGCTGCTGCAGCTGGTGCTGTCGCTGGTGCTGTTCGGCGCCTGCAGCCTGTACGTGCGCTGGCGGCTGCAGAACGGCCGCCGGCTGGCCGCTGAAGCTGAAGCACGGGCCGAAGCCCAGGCATTAGCCCAGACTGCAGCCGGGGCGCGGGAAGCCGCACCTTGACGCCCGCGCCGGCCGACGCGCTGCTCGACACGCTGCGCGGCATCGTCGGCGCGGCCCAGGTGCTGACCGGCGGCGACCTGAGCGCCTTCGAGCAGGACTGGCGCCGCCGCTGGCGCGGCCGTGCGCGCGCCGTCGTGCGGCCCGGCAGCACCGCCGAGGTCGCCGCCGTGGTGCGCGCCTGCGCGGCCGCCGGCACGGCGCTGGTGCCGCAGGGCGGCAACACCGGCCTGGTGGGCGGCGGCGTGCCCGACGCCACGGGCACGCAGGTGCTGCTGAGCCTGCAGCGCTGCAACCGCATCCGCGCCATCGACGAGGCCAACCTCACGCTCACGGCCGAGGCCGGCTGCGTGCTGCAGACGCTGCAGCAGGCCGCCGCCGCACGCGGCCTGCTGCTGCCGCTGAGCCTGGCGGCCGAGGGCAGTTGCACGCTGGGCGGCAACCTGGCCACCAACGCCGGCGGCACGCAGGTGCTGCGCTGGGGCAACGCCCGCGAGCTCTGCCTGGGGCTCGAGGTGGTGACGGCCACCGGCGAGGTCTGGCACGGCCTCAGCGGCCTGCGCAAGGACAACACCGGCTACGACCTGCGCGATCTCTTCGTCGGCAGCGAAGGCACGCTGGGCATCATCACCGCGGCGACCATGAAGCTGGCGCCTCAGCCCGCCGCCACCACCACCGCGCTGGCGGCCTGCGCCAGCCTGCACGACTGCGTGGCCCTGCTGAACCTGGCACGCACGCGCCTGGGCGCCGGGCTCACCGGCTTCGAGGTCATGGGCCGCTTCGCGCTCGATCTGGTGGCGGCGCATTTCCCGGCCCTGCCACAGCCGTTGCCCGCCGCATCCTGGACGGTGCTGCTGGAGCAGAGCGACGTCGAAGGCGAGGCCCCGGCGCGGGCGCGTTTCGAGCGCCTGCTCGAGGCCGCCATCGAGCAAGGCTGCGTGACCGACGCCGTGGTGGCTGAGAGCCTGGCGCAGAGCCGCGCGCTGTGGCACCTGCGCGAATCGATCCCGCTGGCGCAGGCCGAAGAGGGCCTGAACATCAAGCACGACATTTCCGTGCCGGTGTCGGCCATTCCGCGCTTTTGCGAGCGCACCGACGAAATGCTGGCCGCCCGCTGGCCGGGCGTGCGCCTGGTGAACTTCGGCCACCTGGGCGACGGCAACCTCCACTACAACGTGCAGGCCCCGGCGGGCCAGGGTGGCGCGGAGTTCCTGGCCCAGCACGAACACGCCGTCAACCAGGTGGTGTTCGACAGCGTGGCCGAAGAAGGCGGCTCGTTCTCGGCCGAACACGGCATCGGCGCGCTCAAGCGCGGCGAATTGGCGGCGCGCAAGGACCCGGTGGCGCTGGCGCTGATGCGCTCGATCAAGCAGGCGCTCGATCCCGCCGGGCTGCTGAACCCCGGCCGGGTGCTCTGATGCCCTGAGCGGCTTCAGGCGCAGGGCTCAGCGGGCCCCGGTGAACCTGCTGAGCCACGCTATTGCAGCGGGCCCTTCATCGACGCCGGCAAGGGGATGGCGACGGTCTCGATGCCTTCGTCGAGCAGCGCCTGGCGCTCCTCGGGCGAGGCCTGGCCGCGGATGCCACGCTGAGCGACTTCACCGTAGTGGATGCGCCGCGCTTCTTCGGCGAAGCGCTCGCCGACGTCCTCGGTGCGCTCGACCAGTTGCCGCACCGCCTGCAACCAGGCCGACTGCATGTCGGCCGTCCGGGCCACCGTGGCGGTGGCAGTAGCCGCTGGGGCTGCAGCCGGCGTCGCTTGCGGCGCCTGCGCGCCCGAAAGGTTCAGGCGCGGCGCCGAAGGCAGGCGGTGCACGCCAGCGTCGTTGCACAGCGGGCACGCCAACAGCCCCCGGGCCTTCTGGGCCTGGAAGTCGTCGTCGGAGCCGAACCAACCCTCAAAGAGGTGTCCCTGCGTGCACTGCAGGTCGAAGACCTTCATCGTGAGGTCATGCTACGTCGGACGCACGGTCCGCGCGGGTCCAGACCCATGGACGATTACCGGTCAGGGCCGCCTTCAGCCAATGCAGGCCGATCAGCGTCTTCACGTCGGTGAGCTCGCCGCGGTCGTCGAGCGCCGCCAGTGCCGACAGCGGCATCGTCACCGTCTCGACGAACTCGCCAGCGTCCGGCCGTGCCGGCCCGGGCTGAAGCCCGCGCGCGAACCACAGCGCGATGCCTTCGCTGCTGTAGGCCGCCGCGTTGTGGATCCAGCCGCCCCAGGCCCACTCGGTGGCGGTGTAGCCCGTCTCCTCCAGCAGCTCGCGCTCGGCACAGGCCCGCGTGGGCTCGCCGGCCTCGCGCTTGCCGGCCGGCCATTCGAGCAGCACGCAGTCGATCGGGTAACGGTGCTGGCGCACCAGCACCACCTCGGGGTCGGGGCCGTCGCCGAGCAGCGGGATCACGGCCACGGCGCCCGGGTGGCGGATGTACTCGCGCGTGGCCGTGCTGCCATCGGGCAGGCGCACGGTGTCGCGGTGCACTTCGAGAAAGCCGCCGCTGAGCAGCGTCTCGCCGCCCAGCGCGTGCTCGCGCAGATGGGCGTCGAGCCCGGGCCCGTCGCGGCTGGGCTCGTCAGGCATCGACGGCGGCGGTGTCTCGACCGCCCCGGCGCAGGTAACGCCAGATGAAGCCCGGGAAGGCGAAGGTCACGAACAGGCAGGCCATCGCGGCGTAGAACTGCCAGCCTTGGGGCTGCCGGCGCCCGAGGTGGTCTTCGATCAGGAAGCCCAGGCCCAGCACCAGCCCCAGCATCAGCAGCATCTCGAGCAGCCGCCACGCCAGCGCCTTGGGCGCGCGCCGCGGCCCGACGATGAACAGGCGCTCGTTGACGAAGGGCAGGTTCGCGGCGATCAGCGCCACCACGATGACCCCCCAGACCTCGAGCGCGTGGTTCATCTCAACTGGTGAAGGTGCGCTGGATGGCGTCGCGGCACAGGGCCATCAGGCCGCCGGAGAACAGGCCGAACACCAGCACGGCCGCACCGTTGAGCGCGAGCATGGCCGTGACGCCCTGGCCGTGCGCCGGCACGGCCTGGCCGGTGGGCTCGTCGAACCACATCACCTTGACGACGCGCAGGTAGTAGAACGCGCCGATCAGCGAGAACAGCACCGCCACGATGGCCATCACGATGTACAGCGTGACGTTGGTGGTGACCAGCGCCTGGATGACGCTGAGCTTGGCAAAGAAGCCGATCATCGGCGGCACGCCGGCCAGCGAGAACATGAACACCGTCATCACGCCGGCCATCCACGGCGACTTCTTCGACAGGCCGGCGAGATCGTCGATCTCCTCGCTCTCGAAGCCCTGGCGCGACATCAGCATGATCAGGCCGAAGGTGCCCAGCGTCGTCAGCACGTAGGCCACGAGGTAGAACAGGGCCGAGCTGTAGGCGTTGGCCGCCGACAGCGTGTTGTTGTTCACCACGCCGGCCGACAGGCCCAGCACGATGAAGCCCATCTGCGCGATGGTGCTGTAGGCCAGCATGCGCTTCAAGTTGCTCTGCGCGATGGCGGCGATGTTGCCCACCGCCAGGCTGGCCACGGCCAGCACGATGAACATCTGCTGCCAGTCGACCGCCAGGCCCAGCATGCCCTCCACGAGCAGGCGGATGGTGATGGCGAAGGCGGCAAACTTGGGCGCGCCACCGATCAGCAGCGTGACGGCCGTCGGCGCGCCCTGGTACACGTCGGGTACCCACATGTGGAACGGCGCGGCACCGAGCTTGAAGGCCAGGCCCGCCACCACGAACACGGTGCCGAAGACCAGCACTTCCTTGTTGATGCCGCCGCCGGCGATGCGCTCGAACACGCGCGGGATCTCCAGCGTGCCTGTGGCGCCGTACATCATGCTCAGGCCGTACAGCAGGAAGCCGCTGGCCAGCGCCCCCAGCACGAAGTACTTCATCGCCGCCTCGGTGGACACGGCGTGGTCGCGCCGCAGCGCCACCAGCGCATACAGGCTCAGGCTCATCAGCTCCAGGCCCAGGTACACGACGAGGAAGTTGTTCGCCGAGCACATGACGGCGATGCCCAGCAGCGCAAACAGCGTGAGGGTGAAGAACTCGCCCTTGAGCATGTCGCGCGCCGCCAGCGTGGGGCGGGCGTAGCCCAGCGTGATCATCACGGCCACGGCGGCGAAGAAGGCCAGCAGGTGGCCCATCGGGTCCACCACCACCATCTGGTTCATGCCGTACTCGGTGGCGCCTTCCTGCAGCGCCTGCAGGTGCAAGAGCGCGAACACGGCGATCGAGGCCTGCGTCAGCCAGAAGGTGGTGCCGCGGGTGGGGTGCTTGGAGAAGAGGTCGACCAGCAGCACGCCGCAAGCGGCTACCAGCAGCACGATCTCGGGCAGGACGACGGTCCAGTTCATGAAGTTCATTCCAGGTACGAGGTGCGCGCCTGCTTCAGCGCATCGACGGCCAAGCCTTCCGCGCGGATCCGGCTTTGCCGGGCCGTCGCGGAACGGCCCCCTCGGGGGGTAGAGAGCGTGAGCGAGCTTGGGGGCTCCATGTCATCAGCCCGGAATCTTGGTGATGGCCACGTGGCGCAGCAGCTCGGTCACTGCCGGGTTCATGGCGTCGGTGATGGGCTTCGGGTACAGGCCCATCCAGAGCACCGCCACCGCCAGCACCGCCAGGATGAGGAACTCGCGGCCGTTGATGTCGGTGAGGCCGCGGACGTCGTCGTTGGCCACGTCACCGAAGTACACGCGCTTGACCATCCACAGCGTGTAGGCGGCACCGAAGATCAGCGTCGTGCTGGCCAGCAGGCCGATCCAGAAGTTGTATTGCACGGCGCCGAGGATCACCATCCACTCGCCCACGAAGCCGGCGGTGCCCGGCAGGCCGCAGTTGGCCATGGCGAACAGCACCGCAAAGGCGGTGAACACCGGCATGGTGTTGGCCACGCCGCCGTAGCTGGCGATCTCGCGGCTGTGCACGCGGTCGTAGAGCACGCCGATGCACAGGAACATGGCGCCCGAGACGAAGCCGTGGCTGATCATCTGCACGATGCCGCCGGCCACGCCGAGCTCGTTGAACATGAAGAAGCCCAGCGTCACGAAGCCCATGTGCGCGATCGAGCTGTAGGCCACGAGCTTTTTCATGTCCTGCTGCACCAGCGCCACCAGGCCGATGTACAGCACGGCCACCAGGCTGAGCGTGATGATGAGCCAGTCCCACTCGCGCGCCGCGTCGGGCGCGATGGGCAGGGAAAAGCGCAGGAAGCCGTACGCGCCCAGCTTCAGCATGATGGCCGCCAGCACCACCGAGCCGCCGGTGGGCGCCTCGACGTGCGCATCGGGCAGCCAGGTGTGCACCGGCCACATCGGCACCTTCACCGAGAAGGCGGCGAAGAAGGCGAAGAACAGCAGCGTCTGCGCGGGCAGATCCAGCGGCAGCTTGTGCCAGGTGAGGATGTCGAAGCTGCCGCCGCTCTTGAAGTACAGGTACACCAGCGCGATCAGCATCAAGAGCGAGCCGAGCAGCGTGTACAGGAAGAACTTGAAGGCCGCATAGACGCGGTTCGGGCCGCCCCAGACGCCGATGATGATGTACATCGGAATCAGCGTGGCCTCGAAGAACACGTAGAACAGCATGCCGTCGAGCGACGAGAACACGCCCACCATCAGGCCGCTGAGGATGAGGAAGGCGCCCATGTACTGGGCCACGCGTTCCTGGATCACCTGCCAGCCTGCCAGCACCACGATCACGGTGATGAAGGCCGTGAGCGGCACGAACCACAGGCTCAGGCCGTCGACGCCCAGGTGGTAGTGGATGTTGAAGCGCTCGATCCAGGGCATCTTCTCGACGAACTGCATGCCGGCGCTGGTGGTGTCGAAGCCGCTGATCAGCGGCAGCGTCACCACGAAGGAGGCCACCGCACCCACCAGAGCGATGGCGCGCACCACACCCGCGTTCTCGTCGCGGCCCACCGCCAGCAGCAGGGCCCCGAAGGCCACCGGCAGCCAGATCGCGAAACTTAGCAAACCCATCTGTGGATTCCCTTGATCCTGTAGTTCTTGTCGGCGGGCCGGGGCATCAGCGCATGAAGCCGCTGAAGAAGGGCCACAGCTGCCAGGTGAGCAAGGCGAAGATGCCCAGCAGCATCACCAGCGCGTAGGTGTAGAGGCGCCCGGTCTGGGCCTGCCGCAGCAGGCCGGCCAGACCGCCGATGCCACGCGCCGAGCCGTTGATGGCGCCGTCGATCACGGCCTGGTCGCCGCCCTTCCACAGGCCCATGCCGAGCTTGCGCGCGCCGGCGGCCAGCACGTGCTCGTTGAACCAGTCCATGTAGTACTTGTTCTCGAGCACGGTGCGCACCGGCTTGAGCGTGCGGTCGATGGCCGCCGGGATGTGCGGCGCCTTCAGGTAGAAGTACCAGGCCGTCACGACACCGCCCAGCGCCAGCCAGAACGGCAGCGTCACCACGCCGTGCAGCGCCATCGCCACCGGGCCATGGAAGGTCTTGGCCAGCTCGGCCATGGCCGGGTGGGCCTGGGCGTTGACGGTGATGGCGTCCTTGAGGAAGTCGCCGAACAGCATCGGCTGGATCGCCATGTAGCCGATCACGACCGACGGGATGGCCAGCAGGATCAGCGGCGCCGTCACGACCCAGGGCGACTCGTGCGGCGTGTGGTCGGCATGGCCGTCGCCGTGGTCGTCGTGCGCGTGGTCATCTTCCGGCGGGAACGGCTTGTGGTGGAAGCGCTCCTCGCCGTGGAAGACCAGGAAGTACATGCGGAACGAGTAGAACGCCGTCACGAACACGCCGATGTAGATCGCGACCATCGCAAACGTGGCACCCGGCAGCGTGCTGTGGTGCGACGCGATCAGGATGCTGTCCTTGCTGTAGAAGCCGGCGAACAGCGGCGTACCGATCAGCGCCAGGCTGCCCAGAAGCGAGGTGATCCACGTGATGGGCATGTGCTTGCGCAGGCCGCCCATGTTGCGGATGTCCTGATCGTGGTGCATGCCGATGATCACGCTGCCGGCGGCCAGGAACAGCAGCGCCTTGAAGAAGGCGTGCGTCATCAGGTGGAACACGCCCACGCTGTAGGCCGAGAGACCCAGCGCCACCGTCATGTAGCCCAGCTGGCTGAGCGTGGAGTAGGCCACCACGCGCTTGATGTCGTTCTGGATGATGCCCAAGAAGCCCATGAACAGCGCCGTGATGGCACCGATGACGAGCACGAAGTTCAGCGCCGTGTCGGACAGCTCGAACAGCGGGCTCATGCGCGCGACCATGAAGATGCCGGCCGTCACCATGGTGGCGGCGTGGATCAGCGCGGAGATCGGCGTCGGGCCTTCCATCGAGTCGGGCAGCCACACGTGCAGCGGGAACTGCGCGCTCTTGCCCATGGCGCCGATGAAGAGGCAGATGCAGGCCACCGTGAGCAGTTGCCAATCGGTGCCAGGGAACTGCAGCTTGTTCAGCTCGCCGGCCTTGGCGAAGGCCTCGCCGTAGTTCAGCGTGCCGGCATAGGCGGCAATGAGGCCGATGCCGAGGATGAAGCCGAAGTCGCCGACGCGGTTGACGAGGAAGGCCTTCATGTTGGCGAACACCGCCGTCGGACGCTTGAACCAGAAGCCGATCAGCAGGTAGCTCACCAGGCCCACCGCCTCCCAGCCGAAGAACAGCTGCAGGAAGTTGTTGCTCATCACGAGCATCAACATGCTGAAGGTGAACAGGCTGATGTAGCTGAAGAAGCGCTGGTAGCCCGGGTCGCCGTCCATGTAGCCGATGGTGTAGACGTGCACCATCAGGCTCACGAACGTGACCACCACCATCATCATGGCCGTCAGGCCGTCGACCAGGAAGCCGACCTCCATGACCAGCTTGCCCAGCACCATCCACTCGTAGAGCGTCTCGTTGAAGCGCGCGCCGTTGGCCACCTGCCCCAGCACGATGACCGAGCAGACGAAGGCGATGAACACGCCCAGGATGGTGAAGAAGTGGGCGCCGCGGCGGCCCACCCACTTGCCGGCCAGGCCGGCGATCATCGCGCCGGCCAGCGGTGCCAGCGGCACCGTGAGCAGCAGTCCTTGCGAAAGCGTCGAGGCCATCGTCGTCAACCCTTCAACTCGTCGAGTTCTTCGACATTGATCGACGCGCGGTTGCGGAACAGCACGACCAGGATCGCCAGGCCGATGGCCGACTCAGCCGCGGCCACCGTGAGGATGAAGAACACGAACACCTGCCCGGCCATGCGGTCGGCCTCGAGCGGCAGGAAGTGCGAGAAGGCGATGAAGTTCAGGTTGACGGCCAAGAGCATCAGCTCGATCGCCATCAGCAGCACGATCAGGTTGCGGCGGTTCAGGAAGATGCCGACGACCGACAGCGCGAACAGGATGCCGCCGAGGCTGAGGAAGTGGCCCAGCGTGAGGGCGCCCATCGTGGCGCTCATGGTGGCGCCGCTCATGGCGTGCCCCCTTCCTGCTTGGGCGCCGAGGGCTGCTCGACCGTCGGCGCCATCTTCACCAGGCGCACGCGGTCGGCCTTGCGCGCCTTGACCTGCTCACCCGGGTCCATGTGCTTGCTGTCCTTGCGCTCGCGCAGCGTCAGCGCGATGGCCGCGATGATGGCTACCAGAAGCAGCACGGCAGCCAGCTGCAGCGGGTACAGGTAGTTGGTGTAGACCTCGATGCCCAGCAGCTTGGTGTTGCCCAGCTCCAGCTCGCGCGCAGTGGCCGCCGGCGCCTCGGCGCCCTGGAAGCCGCGCATCAGCACCAGCGCCATCTGCAGCGCGATGAGCGCGCCCACGAAGCCGGCCACCGGCAGGTGCTTGTAGAAGCCCTCGCGGAAGGCGTCGGTGTTGATGTCGAGCATCATCACCACGAAGAGGAACAGCACCATCACCGCGCCCACGTACACCAGCACCAGCGTGATGGCCAGGAACTCGGCGCGCAGCAGCATCCACAGGCAGCTGGCACTGAAGAAGGCGAGCACGAGGTACAGCGCCGCATGCACCGTGCTGCGCGCGGTGATGACGCGGAAGCCTGCGAAGAGCAGCACTGCCGAGAAGACGTAGAAAAGAGCTGTGATGGTGTTCATCGAGTCAGACACCCGTTCGCCCTGAGCCTGTCGAAGGGCTGCGTCCGAAGCAAGGCTTCGACAGGCTCAGCCCGAACGGGTTGTTTCTTGTCACCGATTGGGTGGGGGGTTCAGCGGAACTTCGCATCGGCCGCCCGCGCGGCAGCAATCTCTTTTTCGTAGCGGTCACCCACGGCCAGCAGCATGTCCTTCGTGAAGTACAGGTCGCCGCGTTTTTCGCCGTGGTACTCGAAGTGGTGGGTCTCGACGATGCTGTCCACCGGGCAGCTCTCTTCGCAGAAGCCGCAGAAGATGCACTTGGTGAGGTCGATGTCGTAGCGCTTGGTGCGGCGCGAGCCGTCGTCGCGCACCTCGCTCTCGATGGTGATGGCCATCGCCGGGCACACGGCCTCGCAGAGCTTGCAGGCGATGCAGCGCTCTTCGCCGTTTTCGTAGCGGCGCAGCGCGTGCAGGCCGCGGAAGCGCGGGCTCTGCGGCGTCTTCTCTTCCGGGAACTGCACCGTGATCGTCGGCGACAGGAAGTGCTTGCCGGTGATCTTCAGGCCCTTGAACAGCTCCGTCAGCATGAAGCTGGACAGCACGTCCTTCACGGCGGCGAGGGTACTCATCGCGGCGTCTCCATCAGAGGGGCTTGAACACGTTGAAGGGCGTCTGCATCCACAGGCCCACGAAGACCAGCCACACCAGCGTGACCGGAATGAAGATCTTCCAGCCCAGACGCATGATCTGGTCGTAGCGGAAGCGCGGGAAGGTGGCCCGCACCCACAGGAACATGGTCGCGACGGCGAACACCTTGATCGCTAGCCAGAACCAGCCGTCGGGCAGGAAGCCCACCGGCGACGACCAACCCCCCAGGAACAGCAGCACGGTCAACATGCTCACGAGGATCATGTTGGCGTACTCGGCCAGGAAGAACATCGCGAACGACATGCCCGAGTACTCGATCATGTGGCCGGCGACGATCTCGCTCTCGCCCTCGACCACGTCGAAGGGGTGGCGGTTGGTCTCGGCCAGGCCCGAGATGAAGAACACCACGAAGATGGGCAGCAGCGGCAGCCAGTTCCAGCTGAGGAAGGTGAGCCCCATGTCGGCAAAGATGCCTCGCTGCTGCTGCGCGACGATGTCCGACAGGTTCATGCTTGCCGAGACCATGAGCACGACGACGAGGCAGAAGCCCATCGCGATCTCGTAGCTCACCATCTGCGCGCTGGCGCGCAAGGCGCCCAGGAAGGCGTACTTCGAGTTGCTGGCCCAGCCGGCGATGATGACGCCGTAGACCTCGAGGCTGGTGATGGCCATCAGGAACAGCAAGCCGGCGTTGACGTTGGCCAGCGCGACCTCGGGGCCGAACGGGATGACGGCCCACGCGGCCAGCGCCGGCATGATGGTCATCACCGGGCCGAGGAAGAACAGGCCCTTGTTGGCGGCGGTCGGGCGGATGATCTCCTTGAAGATCAGCTTCACCGCGTCGGCAATGGGCGTGAGCAGGCCGAACGGGCCCACGCGGTTGGGGCCGGGGCGGATCTGGCTCCAGCCGATGGCCTTGCGCTCCCACAGCGTGAGGTAGGCGACGCAGCCCATCAGCGGCAGCACCACCGCGACGATCTTGATCAGGCTCCAGATCACGAGCCACAGCGTCGGCCCGAGCAGGGCGTTGGCTGATGTGTGCAGAGGCTCGAACATCTCAGTGCCCGCCCGGCCGCCCGAAGGGCACTGAGCGCCCCCTCGGGGGGCAGCGAACGAAGTGAGTTTGGGGGCACATCATCAGGCTTTCTCCACCGTGAGGGCGCCGAACATCGGGCCCAGGCGGGCCGTGGCCGGGTGGCCGGCGCTCACGCGCACGGCCGTGGCGGCCAGCGTGGCGTCGTGCTGTGCTGGCAGCAGCACGGATGTGCTGCCCTGCCCCACGCGCACCTTCGCGCCATCGGCAAGGCCGAGCTGCGTCCACAGCGCCGTGGGCAAGCCGGCCACGGGCTCGCGGGCATCGGCGGTGAGCTGCAGCGAGCTCGAGCGGCGGACGATGGCGTCGGTGGCGTAGATCGGCACATCGGCGATGCGCTCCAGCGCCGGCGACGGCGCCGATGCAGGCAGCGCGATCTCGGCGGCGGCGCGATTGTCGAGGCGACTCGTCAGCGTGGCCGCATCACCCAGCGCCTCGGCCCGCACCGCTTCCACGGTTTCGTGCTCGAAGCCCGGCAGGCCCAGCAGGTTGCCCAGCACGCGCAGCAGCTTCCAGCCCGGGCGCGTATCGGCCAGCGGCTTGACCACGCCGTGGAAGGCCTGCAGCCGGCCTTCGGCGTTGACGAAGGCGCCGCCGGTCTCGGTGAAGGGCGCGGTCGGCAGCAGCACGTCGGCGGCTTGCGCGAGTGCGCTGTCGGGGCCGTCGAAGAAAGCCGTCATCGCGACCACCAGGCCCGATTGCGCCAGCGCCTGCTGCGTGGCGGCGGCATCGGCGCCGTCGAGGTGCGGCTCGGTGTTCAGCAGCAGCAGCGCCTTCATCGGCTGCGTCAGCATCTGCGCGGCGTTCAGGCCGCCCGGGCCGGGCACGGCACCCACGAGCTGCGCGCCAACCACGTTGCCACCTTCACCGAGGTAGCCGACGGTGGCGCCGGTCTGCGTGGCGATCCACTGCACCACGGCCAGCAGCGGCGTGGCCTGCGGGTGCTGCGCGGCGGCATGGCCCAGCAGCACGGCCTTGTGCTCGCCCGAAAGCAGCATCGCGGCCACAGCCTGCGCGTGCTCGCCCGGATCGGCCGGCAACGGCGCCGGCACGCCGGCGGCGCGGGCCACGGCGGCGGCCACGTCGGCCAGCTGCTGCAGCCACTGCGACGGCGCGGCGGTGAGCGTGGCCGCCAACGGCAGCGCCCAGTCGTCGTGCACGGCGTTCAGGCTGGCGATGCGCGCGCCGCGCTTGGTGGCGTGGCGCAGGCGGGCCGCGAACAGCGGGTGGTCCTTGCGCAGGAAGCTGCCGATGACGAAGGCGCGGTCCAGCGTCGACAGCGAGGCGATCGAGCGGCCGAGCCAGCGCGCCTTGCCGGCGGCGGCGGTGTTGCCGAAGTCGGCGTGGCGCAGGCGATGGTCGATGCTCTCGCTGCCCAGGCCGCGCACCAGCTTGCCCAGCAAGTGCATCTCTTCGACCGTGGACATCGGGTGCGCCAGCGCGCCGATGTGCGAGCTGCCGAACTCGGCCTTCACGCGCTTGAGGCCATCGGCCACGTAGCCCAGGGCGGTGGTCCAGTCGACGGCTTGCCACTGGCCGCCCTGCTTGATCATCGGCTGCTTCAGGCGCTGCGGGCTGTTGAGCGCCTCGTAGCTGAAGCGGTCGCGGTCGGCGATCCAGCACTCGTTGACGTCTTCGTTCTCGAGCGGCACCACGCGCATCACGGTGCCCGACTTCACCTGTACGATGAGGTTGGCGCCGGTGCTGTCGTGCGGCGAAACCGACTTGCGGCGCGAGAGCTCCCAGGTGCGCGCGCTGTAGCGGAAGGGCTTGCTGGTGAGCGCGCCGACCGGGCAGATGTCGATCATGTTGCCCGACAGCTCGGAGTCGATCGTGCGGTCGGTGACGGTCGTGATCTCGCTGTGCTCGCCGCGGTGGATCATGCCCAGCTCCATGGCACCGGCCACTTCCTGGCCGAAGCGCACGCAACGGGTGCAGTGGATGCAGCGCGACATCTCCTGCATGCTGATCAGCGGGCCGACGTCCTTGGTGAGGACGACGCGCTTTTCTTCCGCGTAGCGGCTGGCGCTGCCGCCGTAGCCCACGGCCAGGTCTTGCAGCTGGCACTCGCCGCCCTGGTCGCAGATGGGGCAGTCCAGCGGGTGGTTGATGAGCAGGAACTCCATCACCGACTGCTGCGCCTTCACGGCCTTGTCGGACTTCGTGCGCACCACCATGCCGTTGGTCACCGGCGTGGCGCAGGCCGGCATGGGCTTGGGCATCTTCTCGATGTCGACCAGGCACATGCGGCAGTTGGCCGCGATGGACAGCTTCTTGTGATAGCAGAAGTGCGGCACGTAGATGCCGGCGGCATCGGCGGCGTGCATGACCACGCTGCCGTCGGGAACCGTGACGGTCTTGCCGTCGATGTGGAGTTCGGCCATGGTCAGACGTATTGCGGCACAGCGCAGGTCTTGTGTTCGACGTGGTACGCGAACTCGTCGCGGAAGTGCTTGAGCATGCCTTCCACCGGCATGGCAGCGGCGTCGCCCAGGGCGCAGATGGTGCGGCCCTTGATGTTGGCGGCCACGCTGTCGAGCAGCGCCAGGTCGTCGGCCCTGCCCTGCCCGTGTTCGATGCGGTGGATCACGCGCCACAGCCAGCCCGTGCCTTCGCGGCAGGGCGTGCACTGGCCGCAGCTCTCGTGCTGGTAGAAGTAGCTCAGGCGCAGCAGGCTCTTCACCATGCAACGGCTGTCGTCCATCACGATGACGGCGCCCGAGCCCAGCATCGAGCCGGCCTTGGCGATGGCGTCGTAGTCCATCGTCAGGTCCATCATCACCTTGGCCGGCAGCACCGGGGCCGACGAGCCACCCGGGATGACGGCCTTCAGCTGCCGGCCCGAACGCACACCACCGGCCAGCTCGAGCAGCTTGGCGAACGGCGTGCCCAGCGGCACCTCGAAGTTGCCGGGCTGGTTGACGTCACCGACGACGCTGAAGATCTTGGTGCCGCCGTTGTTGGGCTTGCCGCACTCGAGGTAGGCCTGCCCGCCGTTGTTGATGATCCACGGCACCGCGGCAAAGGTCTCGGTGTTGTTGATCGTCGTGGGCTTGCCGTACAGGCCAAAGCTCGCCGGGAACGGCGGCTTGAAGCGCGGCTGGCCTTTCTTGCCTTCTAGGCTTTCGAGCAGCGCCGTTTCTTCGCCGCAGATGTAGGCGCCGAAGCCGTGGAAGGCGTGCAGCTGGAAGCTGAAGCTGCTGCCGCCGATGTGCTCGCCCAGCAGGCCGGCGGCGCGGGCTTCCTCGAGCGCCTCTTCGAAGCGCTCGTAGACCTCGAAGATCTCGCCGTGGATGTAGTTGTAGCCGGTGCGGATGCCCATCGCGTAGGCAGCGATGGCCATGCCCTCGATGACGATGTGCGGGTTGTAGGCGAGGATGTCGCGGTCCTTGCAGGTGCCGGGCTCGCCTTCGTCGGAGTTGCAAACCAGGTACTTCGCACCCGGAAACGCGCGCGGCATGAAGCTCCACTTCAAGCCCGTCGGGAAACCCGCGCCGCCACGGCCGCGCAGCGCGCTGGCCTTCACTTCGGCGATCACATGGTCCTGCGTCATGCCCGGCCCGCCGTCGAGGCCGAGGATCTTCTTCAGCGCCGAGTAGCCGCCACGCGCCACGTAGTCGGCCAGACGCCAGTTGCGGCCGTCGAGGCCGGCGTAGATCTGCGCGCCGATGTGGCGGTCGTGGAAGCAGGTCTCGCTGCCCTTGGCCTGGAACTTCGACAGGTCGAGCATGGCGTTCATTGCGGCTGGGCCTTCAGGAAGTCGAGCAGCTCGTCCAGGCGCTGGTTGGTCATGAAGCTGAGCATCTGGCGGTCGTTGACCAGCATCACCGGCGCGTCGGCGCAGGCGCCCAGGCACTCGCTGGGCTGCACGGTGAACAGGCCGTCGGCGGTGCTGCCGTAGGGCTCGACGCCGAGCCGCTTGCACACGTGCTGCAGGGCCTGCTCGCCGTCACGCAACTGGCACGGCAGGTTGGTGCAGACGTTGAGCTTGAAGCGCCCCACCGGCTGCTGGTTGTACATGTTGTAGAAGGTCGTCACCTCGTGCACCGCGATGGCGGGCATGCTCAGGTATGCGGCGATGGCGTCCTCGGCCTCGGTGCTGACGTGGCCCTGCTCCTGCTGCACGATGGCCAGGCAGGCCATGACGGCGGAGACCTTCTGCTCGGGCGGGTACTTGGCCACTTCGCGATCGAAGCGCGCTTTGGTGGCGGCGGGTAACTGCATCATCGATCGCTTATCTGTCAATTTCGCCAAACACGATGTCCATGGTGCCGATGATGGCCACGGCGTCGGCAATCATGTGCCCGCGCGCCATCTCGTCGAGCGCGGCCAGGTGCACGAAGCCGGGCGGGCGGATCTTCAGGCGGTAGGGCTTGTTGGCACCGTCGCTGACGATGTAGATGCCGAACTCGCCCTTCGGGTGCTCCACAGCCGCATACGCCTCGCCCTCGGGCACGTGCATGCCTTCGGTGAAGAGCTTGAAGTGGTGGATCAGCTCTTCCATGTTGGACTTCATGTCCACGCGCGAGGGCGGCGCCACCTTGTGGTTGCCGCTGATCACCGGGCCGGGGTTGGCGCGCAGCCAGTCGATGCACTGCTTGACGATGCGGTTGCTCTGGCGCATCTCTTCGACGCGCACCAGGTAGCGGTCGTAGGTGTCGCCGTTCACGCCCACGGCCACGTCGAAGTCCATGCGGTCGTAGACGTCGTAGGGCTGCTGCTTGCGAAGATCCCACGCAATGCCGCTGCCGCGCAGCATGGCGCCTGTGAAGCCCAGGTTGAGCGCGCGCTCGGGGCTGACCACGCCCACGCCCACGGTGCGCTGCTTCCAGATGCGGTTATCGGTGAGCAGCGTCTCGTAGTCGTCGACGTTCTTCGGGAAGCGCTCCACGAAGTCCTCGATGAAGTCGAGCAGGCTGCCCTGGCGGTTGGCGTTCAGCGCCTTGATCGCCTTCTCGTTCTTGATGCGGCTGACGCGGTACTGCGGCATCGTCTCGGGCAGGTCGCGGTAGACGCCGCCCGGGCGGAAGTAGGCCGCGTGCATGCGCGCGCCGCTCACCGCTTCGTACATGTCGAAGATGTCTTCGCGCTCGCGGAAGCAGTAGATGAGGATGTTCATCGCCCCGCAGTCCAGGCCATGGCAGCCCAGCCACAACAGGTGGTTGAGCAGCCGCGTGAGCTCGGCGTACATGACGCGGATGTACTGCGCGCGCTCGGGCACCTCGATGCCGACGAGCTTTTCGATGGCCAGGCAGTAGGCGTGCTCGTTGGCCATCATCGACACATAGTCGAGGCGGTCCATGTACGGCAGGCTCTGGATGTAGGTCTTCTGCTCGGCCAGCTTCTCGGTGGCGCGGTGCAGCAGGCCGATGTGCGGGTCGGCGCGCTGGATGACCTCGCCGTCGAGCTCGAGCACCAGGCGCAGCACGCCGTGCGCGGCCGGGTGCTGGGGCCCGAAGTTCAGGGTGTAGTTCTTGATTTCAGCCATGAACGCTCAGCCGCAGGCAGCGGCAATCAAGCAGAAGCCACGGAGCCGGCTCTGCCGGGCCGTCGGCGAACGGCCCCCTCGGGGGGCAGCGAACGAAGTGAGCTTGGGGGCTCATGTCATTCCGCCGTAGTTGTCTTCGCGCACGACGCGCGGCACGTTCTCGCGCGGCTCGATGGTCACGGGCTGGTAGATCACGCGCTTGCTCTCGGCGTCGTAGCGCATCTCGACGTGGCCCGAGACCGGGAAGTCCTTGCGCATCGGGTGACCGATGAAGCCATAGTCGGTGAGGATGCGGCGCAGGTCTTCGTGGCCCTCGAACAGGATGCCGAAGAGGTCGAAGGCCTCGCGCTCGAACCAGTTGGCCGCGTTCCAGACCTCGTTGATGGAGGGCACGGCGGGCAGGTCGTCATCGGGGCAGTGCACGTGCACACGCAGCCGCCAGTTGTGGCTGACGGACAGCAGGTGCGACACCACCGTGAAACGCGGGCCTACGGTGCCTTCGTTGCGGTAATCGGACCAGTCGACGCCGGCCAGGTCGATGAGCTGCTCGAAGCGCAGCGCGGGGTCGTCGCGCAGGCGCTGGCCCGTCTCGGGCCAGCGTGCGGCGGCC
>JAIYDH010000223.1 GCA_027487585.1 Rubrivivax sp. | reverse complement strand
GTCTCCACGCCCAGCACGCGCGGCAGGCGCTGCGTGCCACCGGCACCGGGGATGAGGCCGATCTTCACCTCGGGCAGCGCCACGTCCACGCCGGCCGCGGCCAGGCGGTAGTGGCAGCCCAGCGCCAGTTCGAGCCCACCGCCCATGCAGGTGCCGTTGATCGCGGCCACCACGGGCTTCGGGCAGTCTTCGAGCAGCTTGATCAGGCTCAGCAGGTTGGGCTCGGCGATGGCCTTGGGGCTGCCGAACTCCTTGATGTCGGCACCGCCCGAGAAGGCCTTGCCCGCGCCGGTGATGACGATGGCCAGCACGGCAGCGTCGGCCACCGCGCGCTCCACGCCAGCGGCGGTGCCGGTGCGCGTGTCATAGCCCAGGCCGTTGACTGGGGGGTTGTCGAGCGTGATCACGGCCACCTGGCCGCGGACTTCGTAACGGGCACCCATGGCGTCTCCTCCGATGGCCTCGTGAGGCAGAGAAAAGTGAACGATCGTTCGATTCTAGAAGTCGACCGGGCCGAGGATGTGTCCCCCCGGTGACGGCAAGCCCGCAGGCCCGGAGCCGCAAGCCGCGGCGCAGCCTACACCTCCAGCCACTCCTTGCGGATGTAGCTGTTCGCTCGCAGGTCGGCGGGCGTGCCTTCGAAGACGATCTGGCCGTGGCCCATGACGAGGCAGCGGTCGGCCACCTCGAGTGCGATCGTCAGCTTCTGCTCCACCAGCAGCACGCTGATGCCGCGGCGCTTGAGTTCGCGCAGGTACTCGGCCACCAGTTCCACGATCTTGGGCGCCAGACCCTCGGTGGGCTCGTCGATCATGATCAGCGCCGGGTCGCCCATCAGCGTGCGGCACAGCGTCAGCATCTGCTGCTCGCCGCCGCTCAGCACGCCAGCCTCGGTGTACTGCCGCTCCTTCAGGCGCGGGAACATCTTGTACATGTCGTCGAACGACCAGCGCGGGTTCTTCTGCCCGCCCTTCTCGCCGAGCATCAGGTTCTGGTGCACGGTGAGCGTGGGGAAGATGTCGCGGTTCTCGGGCACGTAGCCGATGCCGGCGTGGGCGATCTCGAAGGCCTTGCGGCCCATCAGCTCCTGGCCCTTGAACTGCACCGAGCCCTGCAGGTCCACCAGGCCCATGACGGCCTTCACCGTGGTGCTGCGGCCGCTGCCGTTGCGGCCGAGCAGCGCCACGATCTCGCCCTCGCGCACCTCGAAGTTCACGCCATGCAGCACATGGCTCTTGCCGTAGTAGGCGTGGAGTTTGTCGACCTTGAGCATCAGTGGGCGCCTGCCGCTTGTTGATCTGCCAGCACGCTGCCCAGGTAGGCCTCCTGCACGCGCTCGTTGGCACGTACGCGCTCGGGCGTGTCGAAGGCGATGACCTCGCCGTACACCAGCACCGCGATCTTGTCGGCCAGGCCGAAGACCACGCCCATGTCGTGCTCCACCGTCAGCAGGGTCTTGCCGACCGTGACCTCGCGGATCAGGTTGACGAAGCGGGCCGTTTCGCTCTTGCTCATGCCGGCGGTGGGCTCGTCGAGCAGGATCACCTGCGCGCCGCCGGCGATGGTGATGCCGATCTCGAGCGCGCGCTGCTCGGCGTACGTCAGGTTCATGGCCTGCACGTCGCGCCGCTTGTGCAGCTTGATCATCTCCATCACTTCCTCGGCACGGTCGTTGGCGTCACGCGCATCGGCGAGGAACTTCCAGAACGAGTACTTGTAGCCCTTGCTCCAGAGCACCGCGCAGCGCAGGTTCTCGAACACCGACAGGCGGGTGAACAGGTTGCTCACCTGGAAGCTGCGCGCCAGGCCCAGGCGGTTGATCTCGTAGGGCTTGAGGCCATCGAGCTTGCGGCCGGCGAGCAGGATGTCGCCGCTGGTGCTGCCGAAGCGGCCGCTGATCAGGTTGAACAGCGTGCTCTTGCCGGCGCCGTTGGGGCCGATCACGGCCACGCGCTCGCCGGGGCGCACCTGCAGGTTGGCGCCGCGGATGATCTCAGTCTTGCCGAAGCTCTTGCGCACGTCGCGCAGCTCAAGCGCGAATTCGGAGTTGGTCGGGCTCACAGGGCAGCCTCCCGGCGCTTCACTTCCTTTTCGATCCACTCCTGGATCTCGCCCCATTCGCGCACGAACTGCCGGCGCGTGAGCTCAAACATCGCCACGCCCACCACCAGCACGAAGGCGGCGCCGAACCAGCTGTCCAGATCCTTGGCGTTGAGCGTGGCGCCCATGAACTTGAGCTCCGGCCCGAGGGCCTGGTTCAACTGCAGGTGGTAGACCATCTCGATCATCGCGCCCGAGCCCGCCAGCACCACGAAGGCCGTGCCCGCCAGGGCCAGGTAGCTGCCCAGCAGCGGCCGCAGCTTGCCGAACGAGGCCACGCGCAGGTTCATCATGATCAGGCTGGAGATGCCGCCCGGTGCGTACATCACCATGAAGGTGAAGACCACGCCCAGGTACAGCAGCCAGGCCTGCGTCAGCTCGGACAGCAGCACCAGCGCCAGCACCATCAGGATGGCGCCGATGATGGGGCCGAAGAAGAAGATCGCGCCGCCGAGGAAGGTGAACAGCAGGAACGCGCCTGAGCGCGCCGCGTTCACCACTTCGCTCGTCACGATCTCGAAGTTCAGCGCCGCCAGGCCGCCCGAGATGCCCATGAAGAAGCCGCTCGCGATGAACGCGATGTAGCGCACGATCTGCGTGTTGTAGCCGACGAACTCCACGCGCTCGGGGTTGTCGCGCACGGCGTTGAGCATGCGGCCCAGCGGCGTGCGCGTGAAGGCGAACATGGCCACCGTGCAGACGAAGGTGTAGATCGCGATCAGGTAGTAGAGCTGGATCTGCGGGCCGAAGGTCACGCCCAGGAAGGGCTGCCCGGCGACGCGGTTGCCGCTGATGCCGCCTTCGCCGCCGAAGAAGCCCGGGAACATCAGCGACATCGCCCAGACGAGTTCGCCCACTCCGAGCGTGATCATCGCGAACGGCGTGCCGGCCTTTTTGGTGGTGACGTAGCCCAGCAGCACCGCGAACAGCGCGCCGAAGGCGCCCGCCACCAGCGGAATGGCGCTGACCGGCAGCACGATCGAGCCCTTGCTGATGAGGTTGAGCGTGTGGATCGCGAAGAACGAGCCCAGGCCCGAATACACCGCATGGCCGAAGCTGAGCATGCCGCCCTGGCCGAGCAGCATGTTGAAGGCCAGGCAGGCGATGATGGCGATGCCCATCTGCGACAGCATGGTCAGCGACAGGCTGCTGCTGAACATGAGCGGCGCGACCAGCATCACCAGGGCGTACAGCCCCCAGACGATCCAGCGGCCGACGTTGTACGGCCTGAAACGGTAGACGTTGCCTTTGTGATGCATCAGAGTTGTCCGTCAGGCACGACGATGCCGCTGCAGCCCGCGGGCAGCAGATCCGGCCGAGCCACCGCCGCCGGGCCGGCTTTGCCGGACGGCTGACGGACGGCCCCCTCGGGGGGTAGCGAGCGCAAGCGAGCTTGGGGGCACCATGTCTAGCCTTCGCGCGTGCCGAACAGGCCCTTGGGACGGAAGATCAGGATCAGCACCAGCAGCAGGTAGGGCAGGATGGCGGCGACCTGGCTCATCTTCACGCTCCACACCGCGTAGCCGAAGGTGTCAGGGGTGACCACCATGCCCACGAACTTCAGGCCGTCGGCGATGGAACGGTCGCTGCCCACGGCGAAGCTCTCGATCAGCCCCAGGCCCACGCTGGCGACGAAGGCCCCGGCCAGCGAGCCCATGCCGCCGATCACGATGACGGCGAACACCACCGCGCCCACCGCCAGCGCCATGCTGGGCTCGGTAACGCGCAGCGCGCCGCCAATCACCCCGGCCAGCGCGGCCAGCGCCGTGCCGCCGCCGAACACGCCCATGAAGACGCGCGGCACGTTGTGGCCGAGTGCCTCGACCGCGTCGGGGTGCGTCAGCGCGGCCTGGATCACGAGGCCGATGCGGGTGCGCGTGAGCAGCAGCCACACCGCCACGAGCATGGCAATGGCCACGCCCATGCCAAAGGCCCGGAAGGCCGGGAAGGTGGTGCAGATGGCCCCGGCGACTTCCTTGCACACGGGCGGCGGGATGCCCAAGGCCAGGCTCAGAGCATCCGGCAGCTGCACGATGGTGAACAGCGGGCCCTGCAACGAGGCCGGCGGTCGGAAGTCCACCGCCTGGCGGCCCCAGATCAGCTGCACCAGCTCCAGCAGGATGTAGCTCAAGCCGAAGGTGATGAGCAGCTCGGGCACGTGCCCGAACTTGTGCACCTTGCGCAAGGCAAAGCGCTCGAAGGCCGCGCCCATCAGGCCCACGATGGGTGGCGCCAGCACCAGCCCCCACCAGAACCCCACCACCTGCGTGATGCTGTAGGCGACGTACGCACCCACCATGTAGAAGCTGGCGTGCGCGAAGTTCAGCACACCCATCATGCTGAAGATGAGCGTCAGCCCCGAGGCCAGCATGAAAAGCAGCAGGCCGACCGACAGGCCGTTCAGAACGGAGATGAGAAAGTAGCTGGCGTCCATGGCTCGGTCGGCTGCCCACAAGACAAGCGGCGCCGGGGCAGCGGCGCCGCTTGACGGATAAGCTGCTCAGGGCAGCATCAGGGTCGCTTCATCTGGCAGCTGGTCGGCGTGCTGGCCACGAACGAAGGAATGGCCTTCACGGTGACGAAGTTGAAGCCCGTGTTCTCGACGCTGTAGGGGTTCTTGGCGTCAGCCTTGCGCCACTCGGAAATCATCATCGGCTGCTGCAGCTGGTGGTCGGCACGGCGCATCTCGACCTCGCCGTTGAAGCCCTGGAACTTGATGCCGCTCATGGCCTTGGCCACGGCCACCGGATCCACCGACTTGGCCGCGGCCATGCCGGCGGCCAGCATCGCGATGCCGTTATAGGTCTGGCCGGTGTACCAGTCGTCATTGAACTTGGCCTTGTACTCGTTCTGCCAGGTGCGCACGGTGCCGAGCGTCGAGTAGTCCATGATGGCCACTTGGCGCACCTTGCCACCCACGCCTGCTGCCAGCGCCGTGGGGGTGCCACTGACACCGGCGTAGTAGGTGTAGAAGTTGGCGTTCAGGCCGGCGTCCTTGGCGGCCTTCACCAGCAGGGCCAGATCCTGGCCCCAGTTGCCGGTGACGATGCTGTCGGCACCGGCGGCCTTGATCTTGGCCACGAAGGGCGCGAAGTCCTTCACCTGGCCCAGCGGGTGCAGGTCGTCGCCGACGATCTTGACCTCGGGCCGCTTGCGCGCCATGGTCTCCTTGAAGTAACGGCTGACCTGCTGGCCGTGCGCGTAGTTCTGGTTGATCAGGTAGACGTTCTTGATCTCCGGCTGGTCCTTCATGTAGCTCGTCAGCGCTTCCATCTTCATCGACGTGTCGGCGTCGAGGCGGAAGTGCCAGAACGAGCACTTGCTGTTGGTCAGGTCGGGGTCCACCGCGGCGTAGTTGAGGTAGACGACCTCCTTGCCCGGGTTGCGCTCGTTGTGCTTGGTGACGGCGTCGCTGATGGCGCCGGCCGCACCCGAGCCGTTGCCCTGAGTCACATAGCGGATGCCCTGGTCCATGGCGGCCTTCAGGACCGTCAGGCTTTCCTGCGGGGAACCCTTGTTGTCGAAGGGGACGATCTCGAACTTCACGCCAGCGGCGTTCTTCTTGTTGAACTGCTCGGCGCTGAACTGCCAGCCTTTGAGCTGGTTCTGGCCGACGTTGGCGAACGGGCCGGACAGCGGATCGATGAACGCGATCTTGACCGTCTGGCCGGCCTGCGCGAACACGAGCCCCGTGCTCAGCAGGGCGGTGGCGGCCACCGATGCACCGAACAGGCGGCGCTTGAAAAACTGGGGCATGGGATGTCTCCTTGGAATTCGGTGCATGGGGAACGCGCCGGAAGGTAACGGATGCAGCCGTCTCTGCCCCTCGGGACTCTCCCGCAGTGTTGTCGCCCGCGAGACAGCTTGACGCCAACAAGGCCTTGCCGCGGGGCGGACAATCCACGCCCACACAAACCCCCGTACCCCATGAGTTCCGCCCACGATCACGACGACCCTCGCTACCCTGTGCGCAAGACCGACGCCGAGTGGCGCGAGCAGCTCGACCCCATGCAGTACCAGGTGGCGCGCCATGCCGCCACCGAGCGCGCCTTCACCGGCCGCTTCTGGGACCACTGGGAAGACGGCCAGTACCGCTGCGTCGGCTGCGGCACGGTGCTGTTTGAAAGCGACACCAAGTTCGACGCCGGCTGCGGTTGGCCGAGTTACCACACGGCCGCTGGGGCCGATGTCATCGAGCGCGTGGTCGACAAGACCCACGGCATGGTGCGTGTCGAGGTGCGCTGCCGCAGCTGCGGCTCGCACCTCGGCCACGTGTTCCCCGACGGCCCCGAGCCCACCGGCGAGCGCTACTGCATCAACTCCGCGGCCATCGACTTCGCGCCCAACGACAGCGGCGAGACGCGGCTGTGACGGCCGTCCTGACCGCCGATGCACTGGCCGCGCGGCTGCAGGCGGCGCTGGCCCCCGAGCGGCTGGTGGTCGAAGACGACAGCCACCAGCACGCCGGCCACGCCGGTGCCCGCGAAGGCCGACATTTCAGCGTGCAGATCCACAGCGCGCGCTTCACCGGGCTGTCACGCGTGGCCCGGCATCGGCTCGTTTATGATGCCCTCGGCCCTTTGGCGGGGCAGGGTATTCACGCCCTCGCGCTGGTCACCCGGGCCCCGGACGAAGACTGAACTTCGCGCCGCCGCCGCGGTCTCACGCCGCGTCAACTTCCTCCCAACTCCCCGCATCCATGCTGCTCAAACCCTTCGCCGCCGGCGCGCTTGTGCTCGCCTTCATCCTGCCCGCCGCGATGCCTGCCTGGTCGCAGAACATCGCCCTCGTCAACGGCAAGCCGGTGCCGAAGTCGCGCATGGACACCCTGCTGCTGCAGGCCACACGCAGCGGCCAGGCGGTGACGCCCGAGATGGAGCAGCAGGCCCGCGACCAGCTGGTGCTGCGCGAGATCTTTGCCCAAGAGGCTGAAAAGCGCGGCATCGCCGCCAGCCGCGAGTTCCGAGCCCAGATGGAGCTGGCGCGCCAGAGCCTGCTGATCCGCGAGCTGTTCGAGGACCACAAGCGCAAGAACCCGGTCACCGACGCCGCGGCGAAGGTGGAGTACGACAAGTTCAAGGCACAGGCCACGGGCACCGAATACCGTGCGCGACATATCCTCGTCGAACAGGAGGCCGAGGCCAAGGCGCTGATCGCGCAGATCAAGGGCGGCGCGAGCTTCGAAGACCTGGCCAAGAAGCACAGCAAGGACCCAGGCTCGGGCGCCAACGGTGGCGATCTCGACTTCGCCAAGCCCGACAGCTACGTGCCCGAGTTCGGCCAGGCCATGGCCAGGCTGCAGAAGGGCCAGATGACCGACGCCCCGGTGAAGAGCCAGTTCGGCTGGCACATCATCAAGCTGGAAGACACGCGCGAGGCCGCCTTCCCGGCCTTCGACGACGTCAAGGGCCAGATCAAGCAACGCCTGGAGCAAATGCAGGCGCAGAGCTTCCAGGACGATCTGCGCAAGCGGGCCAAGACGGACTACAAGTTCAGCAACTGATCCCCATCCGGGCTGAGCCTGCCAAAGCCCAACCCGTTCGCCCTGAGCCTGTCGAAGCCCTCACGGCAGCAGCACTGTCGAGCCCGTCGTCTTGCGTGCCTCCAGATCGCGGTGCGCCTGCGCCGCATCGGCCAGCGGGTAGCGCTGGTCGATGCGGATCTGCACCGCGCCGCTGCCCACCACGGCAAACAGGTCGTCGGCCATGGCCTGCGTGGCCTCGCGCGTGGCGATGTGCGTGAACAGGGTCTGCCGCGTCACGTAGATCGAACCCTTCGGCCCCAGGCTGCCCGGCGCGAACGGCGGCACCGGGCCACTGGCGTTGCCGAAGCTGGCCATCAGGCCAAAGGGCCGCAGGCAGTTCAGGCTGCCCTCCCAGGTGTCCTTGCCCACCGAGTCGTAGACCACCTTCACGCCGCGGCCGCCGGTGATGTCCTTGACGCGCGCGACGAAGTCCTCGCGGCTGTAGTCGATCATGTGCGCCGCGCCGTGCGCCCGCGCCAGCTCGCACTTCGCGGCGCTGCCGGCGGTGCCGATGAGCTGCAAGCCCAGCGCCCGTGCCCACTGGCAGGCGATGAGCCCCACGCCGCCGGCGGCGGCATGGAAGAGCACGAAGTCGCCCGCCTCCAGGCCCTCCACCGGGCGTGTCTTCTTCAGCAGGTACTGCGCCGTCAGGCCCTTGAGCATCATGCCGGCGGCGGTATCGAATGCGATGCCGTCGGGCAGCTTCACCACGTTCTTCGCCGGCATCACGCGCGCCTCGCTGTAGCTGCCAGGCGGGTTGCTCGCGTAGGCCGCGCGGTCGCCGGCCCTCAGGTGCGTCACGCCCTCGCCCACGGCCTCGACGATGCCGGCGCCTTCCATGCCCAGGGTCAGCGGCAGCGGGTTGGCGTAGAGGCCGGTGCGCTGGTAGACGTCGATGTAGTTCAGGCCACAAGCCTGGTGGCGGATGCGGATCTCGCCGGGGCCGGGTTCGCCGACCGCAAGGTCGACGAGCTGCATCTGCTCGGGGCCGCCGTAGGCGGTGATCTGGATGGCGCGGGGCATGGGGATGTCTCCTCGTGGTTCGATGGGTCGCGAGGTTACGACAGCGCGGAGCGATGTGCATCGGTGTGCATCGGCGCGCGGGCATGGCACCCTCTCATGGCACGATAGGCCGCTGCAGCCCGATGAAGCGCCTCACCCTTGCCCCGAACCTTGCCCTGGCCACCTTGTGGGTCGACATGCTGGCCGCCGAGGGCGTGCCCTGCCGCGTGCTGCGCGCCCACATCTGCGCCATTGCGGGCGAGGTCCCGCCGGACCAGAGCCAGCCCGAGATCTGGGTACTTGATGCCGCCGAGCACGAACGCGCGCGCCACTTGCTCGACGAACTGCGCCACGCGCCGCACCAGCACTGGGCGTGCCCGGGCTGCCAGGAGATCATCGACGGGCCCTTTGCGCAATGCTGGAACTGCGGCACGAACATGCCACCGCTGGCGTCGGACTGAAGGCGAATGAACCTGACACCCCGCCTGGCCCTGCTGATGACACTGCCGCCGCTGCTGTGGGCCGGCAACGCCGTCGTCGGCCGCCTGATGGCCGACAGCGTGCCACCGCTGACGCTGAACCTGCTGCGCTGGCTGCTGACGGCGTTGATCCTGCTGCCTTTTGCGTGGCGGGCGCTGAGGCCGGTTTCGGCGCTGCGCGAGCGCTGGGGCTACCTGTTCGCCGTGGGCCTTCTCGGCGTGGGCGCCTTCAACTCGCTCCAGTACCTGGCGCTCGTCACCTCCAGCCCGATCAACGTCACGCTGGTCGCATCCAGCCTGCCGGTGTGGATGCTGGCCGTGGGCGCGCTGGCCTACGGCGTGCGGCCCACGCGCCGGCAGGTGTTGGGCGCCCTGCTTGGCCTGGTCGGCGTGGCGCTGGTCATCGGCCGCGGCTCATGGCAGACGTTGCTGGCCGTGCGCTTCGTGCCCGGCGACCTGCTCATCCTGGTGGCCATCATCGGCTGGGCCTTCTACAGCTGGCTGCTGGCGCGGCCGCCGGCACACATGCAAGGCGCGAACCGCCCGCCCTGGGACTGGGCCGGGTTCCTGCTGGTGCAGACGCTGTTCGGCCTGGTCGCGGCTTCGTTCTTCACGGCAGGCGAGCAGGCCATGGGCGCGGCGCCCATCCAGTGGAGCTGGGGTGTCGTGGCGGCGCTGCTGTACGTGTCGCTGGGCGCCAGCATCGCGGCCTATCGCTGCTGGGGCCTGGGCGTGGCCGAAGGCGGCCCGGCGCTGGCGGCCTTCTTCAACAACCTCACGCCCCTGTTCGCCGCGCTGCTGTCGACGCTGGTTCTCGGCGAGGCGCCGCAGCCGTACCACGCGATCGCCTTCGTGCTCATCGTCGGCGGCATCGCGGTGAGTCTGCAGCGCCCGAGTTAGCGGCGCCCGGCCGCGCGCTGCCGCGTGCTGCTTGTGTGCGCTCAGCGGACTTCGGCGTCGCAGCGCCCACCTCTGGCAGCGCTCCAGAAACGCTCCATGGCAATGTAGGTGAAGGAAGCCGTCCAGCCGATGAGCAGCAGGCCATTGAGTGCCTCCACTCCAGCGAGCATGCGAAGCGCACCCTGCGGAACCACATCGCCGTAGCCCAGAGAGGTAAAGGTCTCGGCGGAGAAGTACAGCGCGGTAAGCCAGTCAGGCCCACCTGCCTGGCCCAGAGTCCCGGCCCCAGACACCTGCGCCAGCATGACGAAGGCAGCCGCGTACAACCAGATCTCCAGCATGTGCGCGCCAAAGGTGGCCAGGATGACGACGATCAGCCGTGCGCGCGGTGCCATCTTCAGCCGCGGCAGCGCCATGTTGATCGCGCTGAGCGCCTCATAGTGCACCAGCGTGGTCAGCACCACCAGCGCCATGGCAACCAGGAGGACAGCACTCATTGAGAGCCGACGTGCCGCGGGCGGAGAGCCACGTTGGCTCCGTGGTCAGCCCAGTCGTGTGGAAACAAGTGTCCTCCGCGCGGTCACGCAGCTGAGGCGGCGCGACTCACTGGTCCACGCTCGTCACTGGGCTGCCTGTCTTCGAACCTGCCCACGCCAGGGGAGTTCTGCTGCGCGTTCATGAAGGCTCCTTAGCCAAGCCTCTTGGCATCGCAGGGACTCTGCGCCTGTGGGCTTAGAGCTTCCTTAACTCTCGTCGCGTCCGATCGACAGCGCAGCGCCTGAGCGGGTCGGCAGGCTGAGTTCAACGCGCAGCCCACCCAGATGCTCTGCACGTCCCAGAGACAAGGTACCGCCATGGCTTTCGGCGATGGCCTTGACGATGGCCAAGCCAAGACCGTTGCCCGTGGGCACTGCGCCGGCAACACGGTAGAAGCGATCGAAGACACGCTCGCGCTCGGCGTCGGGGATGCCGGGCCCGCTGTCCTCGACGCGTACGCACACGCACTCGCCCTCGTGCCGCAACGACACGTCGACGCGACCACCTACCGGCGTGTACTTGACGGCGTTGTCGAGCAGGTTGCGAAGCAGAACGCGCAGCGCGTCGGCGTCGCCGTCGACGGTCGCGCTGACGGTCGCCGTCGTCTGCGCGGCCACGCAGGCTTCTGCTGGTCTCGAAGTGGCCGCAACGTCATCGGCATGTGCCGGCAGCAGCCCGAGGTCGATGCCTTGCTGCTGCGCCACCGGAGCCATGTCGGCCAGGGCCAAACGCAGCACATCCATCACCACCAGCGGCTGCAACGAGGGGCTTGCACCACCCTGCTGGCGCGCCAGCAGCAGCAGCTGGTCGACAAGGTGGGTGGCACGTTCGATGCCGGCGTCCAGCCGCTCGACCGCACGCAGACGCGCCTGGTCGTCGGCGGCACGCGAGAGACCTTGCACCTGCAACTTCAGCGCGGTCAGCGGCGAGCGCAACTCGTGGGCGGCGTCGGCGACGAAACGCTTCTGCGCATCGAAGGCCTTTTGGAGACGACCAAAGAGCCCGTTGAGCTCGTGTACCAACGGCCGGATTTCATCGGGCAGCCTCACGTCACTGATCGGCGCCAGATCGTCCGCGCGGCGCTGTGCAAACTGCCCACGCAAGCGCTGCAGCGGCGCTAGCGTGCTGCCCACCACCCACCACGCCGCAAACAGCAACAACGGCACCAGCCAGGCCATGGGTGCGACCGTCCGCAATGCGAGCTTGCGTGCCATCTCACGACGCACCTCCATGTCCTGTGCCACCTGAATCACCTGTCGCTCCGTCTGCAGCGAGTAGACACGGTAGGTGCTGGCACGCGCCAACACGCTGGAAAACCCAGGCACAGCGCGGTCCGGCAGGTCGGCACGGCGCGCCGAGTGGTAAAGCTGCTGGCCATCAGCCGACCATATCTGCACAACAAAGTCGAAGTTCTCTTCGCCATGCTCGGTCGGACGCGCAAGCTGGACATCGGGCTCGAAAGGCAGGCCTGCGCGCAGCGAAAGCGCGGTCTGCTGCATGTGGTAGTCGAACACCGCGTCGGCCTCCGCAAGCGCTGTGCGGTAGGCCACGGAGGCCTGCACCACCGCAACCAGCGAGATGGCCGCGCCCAGGTAGACGAGGAGTCGAGTGCGCAGCGAATGCAGCTTGACGGCCATGCCGCTTGACTCAGGTCTTCGGCACCATGTAGCCGACGCCTCGAACGTTCTGAATCAGCGACGCGCCGAGTTTGCGCCGCAGGCCATGCACGTAGACCTCGACCGCATTGCTGCTGATGTCGTCTTTCCAGCTGTAGAGCTTCTCCTCGAGCTGTGTGCGCGACAACAGAACCCCGGGGCGGGCGATCAGCGGTTCAAGCACCGCCCACTCTCGCGCAGTCAACGCCACGGAAGCACCATTGACGGTGACCTCGCGCGTGGCCGGCTGGATGGCCACGCCGCCGTGGCTGTAGACCGGCTCCGCCCGACCGGCGGCACGTCGCAGCAGCGCGCGAATGCGCGCCAGCACTTCGTCCATTGCATAGGGCTTGACGATGTAGTCGTCGGCACCGGCGTCCAGCCCCGCGATGCGCTGCGTCAAGGCGTCGCGGGCGGTGGCGATCAGCACCGGTGTTCGATCGGCCCGCGCGCGCATCCCGGCCAGCACGGCCAGGCCATCGAGGCGAGGCAACCCCAAATCGAGCAGCACCAAGTCATAGCGCTCGGCTAGCAGCGCCGCTGCAGCGATCTCACCGTCGCGCACCCAATCGACGGCATAGCGCTCCTGGCGCAGCAGGTCGAGCACAACCTCGCCGATCATTGTGTCGTCCTCGACCAGCAGAAGGCGCATCACTCTCCTTGTCTGGGCGGCGCAGGTTCGCAACCGTCAGCTTGACTGTAGGAATTCGTCCCTTAGGCCGGGCTTAAGCTGCCGTTTGGCTGTCATCGGCCATGGCCCGGGCCCCGTTGTAGACAACAAGTCCGGCGCAAAGCGGACCAGCTCAATGAACCCTGGGCTTCAACGGGTTGTTCAATTCAAGGACGCATCATGACCTCGACCAAGACCCTTCTCGCCGCCACCCTGCTCGGCGCCTTTTCGATGGCCAGTTTCGCGCAGTCGCCGGGCGCAGCCACCGCACCGCCCCCCGCCAAGGCACCCATGGCCGCGCAAGCATCTCCTGCCAAGGCCGCTTCGGCCGCTGCCAAGTCCGACAAGCATGCAAAGGGGGCTCACCACGCGAAGACTGACAAGCACGAGAAGGCCCATAAGGCCCACAGCGCCGCATCGGCAGCTGCTCCGAAGAAGTGAATCGGTCCGGCCAAGTCCTGTGCGGCTCCTGAGAGTCATGCCGAAGGGGCCGCGGCTGTGGCGTTCTTGCCTTGGCGAATCCGGGGGCCGAGGCAGTGCCGCCACGGGCGGGCGATCTGACCTCGCCTCCGTTCAGCCTGGGCATCATCGGCAACAAGATGCGGGCTGCGGCGGAAGCATTCCGAGAGCGGCCGCCACTACCGTATCGGCGCCTTGAGCGGTTTCAACCTGCACAGACCGGCCGCTCCTCGCCCGGCACCTAGAAGGTGCCCGGGTAGGCCCCGCCATCGAGCAGGATGTTCTGCCCGGTGATGTAGCCCGCATGCACGCTGCACAAGAAGGCACAGGCCGCGCCGAACTCGGCCGGTGTGCCGAAGCGGCGGCTGGGGTTCAGTGCGCGCCGCTCGTCCATCAACGCCTCGATGGGCTTGCCGGCCTTGGCGGCGGCGCCGGCCATTGTGCCGCGCAGGCGGTCGGTGTCGAAGGGGCCGGGCAGCAGCGCGTTGATCGTCACGTTGCGGCTGGCGATGCGCGGCTGCCGCGCCAGGCCGGCGACGAAGCCCGTGAGCCCGCTGCG
>JAIYDH010000372.1 GCA_027487585.1 Rubrivivax sp. | reverse complement strand
GGGTGCTGCACCAGCGTGGCCTCCACCTCGAAGGGGCTGACATAGATGCCGCTGACCTTGAGCATGTCGTCGCTGCGGCCGCCGTAGGTGTAGGTGCCGTCGGCGTTCTTGATGTACTTGTCGCCGCTCTTCGTCCAGCCGCCCTGGAAGGTGTCGCGGGTCTTGGCGGCGTTGCCCCAGTACATCATGGCCGCGCTGGGGCCGTGGATGTAGAGGTCGCCGGGCTCGCCGTCGGGCACATCGCCACCGTCGTCGCCGCGCAGCTGGATGTCGTAGCCCGGCACCGGCCAGCCGGTGGTGCCATAGCGACAGTCGCCCGGGCGGTTGCTGATGAAGATGTGCAGCATCTCGGTGCTGCCGATGCCGTCGACGATGTCGACGCCGAAGTGGGCCTTGAAGCGCTGGCCGATGTCGGCCGGCAACGCCTCGCCGGCGCTGCTGCACAGGCGCAGCGACACGTCGCCACGGGCCGGCAATGCGGGCGAGGCCAGCATGCCCGCAAAGCCCGTGGGCGCGCCGAAGAAGACCGTGGGCTTCAGCCCCTGCACCTCGCCCTTCCAGCGTTTGAAGGTCGCATCGGGCGTGGGCCGCTCGCCCATCAGCACCACGGTCGCGCCCACGCTCATGGGGAAGGTCAGGCCGTTGCCCAGGCCGTAGGCGAAGAAGAGCTTGGCGGCCGAGAAGCACACGTCGCTCTCGCGCAGGCCCAGCACGGCGCGGCCGTAGAGCTCGGCCGTCCAGTACGGGTTGGCGTGCGAGTGCACGGTGCCCTTGGGGCGGCCGGTGGAGCCCGAGGAATACAACCAGAAGGCGGGGTCGTCGCGGCCGGTGGCGGCGGGCTTCTCGAGCGGGCCGTGGACGGCGATGAAGGCCTCGAAGTCGACTTCGGAAGGATGCAAAGGGGCGACGGGGCGCGACACCACGACCTTCTGCACCTCGTGGTCGCTCTTCACCATCGCGCTGGTCAGTGCCGGCAGCAGCGCGCCGCTCACCACGGCGGCCTGCGCGCGCGAGTGCTCCAGCATGTAGGCGTAGTCGTCGGCCGTGAGCAGCGTGTTCACCGCCACCGGCACGCAGCCCGCGTAGAGCGCGCCCAGAAAGGCCACGGGCCAGTCGCAGCTGTCGAGCATCAGCACCAGCACGCGCTCCTCGCGCTTGAGGCCTTGCGCGCGCAACGCGGCGGCCATGCGGCGCACGCGCTCGTCGAGCGCGCCATAGCTGAGCAGGGCCAGGTCGTCGGCAAAGGCCGGCTTGGCGGCGCGGCCGGTGTTCAGCGCCAGCAGGTGGGCGGCGATGTTGAAGCGCTCGGGCGGGGCCTCGACGGGCAGTTCGGTGCTCATGGGGTGTCTCCGTGTGTTCTGGTGGGGCGCGGCGTTCAGCCCAGCGCGCCCAGCACCGCGCTGCCGGCCTGGATGGCCGCGCGGCGGTGATAGAAGTTCAGCGCGCGCAGGCCGCCGAGTTCCTCGCCACCGCCGGCGCGGCCAGGGCCGCCGTGCAGCGACTGCGGCATCACGTTGCCGTGGCCGCTGTGCGTGGCCGCCACCTCGGGGCTGACCACGTGCACGCGCCCGTGGCTGGCGGCCAGCGCCAGCGCTGCGCAGGCCAGCTCGCCGGCATCGGCGCCATACAGCGAAGCCACCAGCGAGCCCTGGCCGCGCCGCGCCAGTGCCAGCGCGTGCGGCAGGTCGCGGCAGGCCACCAGCGTGGCCACGGGGCCGAAGACCTCGGTGTCGTGCACCAGGCTCGCGCCGTCGGCATCTTGCGTGCCCAGCAGCGTGGGGCCGACGCAGCACGAGGTGGCCGCATCGGCGTCCACCAGCGCATGGCGCGCGCCGTCGTGCAGCACTTGCGCTTGCGTCTTCAGCTGCGCCAGGCCTTCGAGCACGGCCGCCTTCTGCGCGCGGCTGACGAGCGCGCCCATGCGCACCGTCTCGTTGCGGGGGTTGCCCACGGTGGTCTTGGCCAGGCGGGCCGACACGGCCTCGGCCACCGCGCCGTACACGTCGGCCGGCACCAGCACGCGGCGGATGGCCGTGCACTTCTGGCCCGACTTCACCGTCATCTCGCGCGCCACTTCCTTGACCAGCAGCTCGAAGGCCTCGGAGCCCGGCGCGGCGCCCGGCAGCAGCAGCGCGCTGTTCAGGCTGTCGGCCTCGATGTTGACGCGCACTGAGCGCTCGGCCACGGCCGCGTGGCGGCGGATCAGCGCCGCGGTGTCGGCGCTGCCGGTGAAGGACAGCACGTCGAAGGGCTGCAGCTGATCGAGCAGCCCGGCCGAGCTGCCGCAGACGATGCTCAGTGCGCCCGGCGGCAGGATGCCGGCGTCGACCACGTCCTGCACCATGCGCTGCGTGAGCCAGGCCGTGGCGGTGGCCGGCTTCACGATCACCGGCACGCCGCTCAGCAGCGCCGGCGCCGCCTTCTCCCACAGCCCCCAGGCCGGAAAATTGAAGGCGTTGATGACGAGGGCCACGCCCGGCGTGGGTACCTGCACGTGCTGGCTCTGGAAGACGGGTTCCTTGCTCAGCTTGACGGCCTCGCCGTCGAGCAGGAAGCGGCGCTCGCCGACGCTCTTGCCCAGTTCAGTGCCCCACTTCGTGTACTGGCCGAGCGTGTAGACCGCGCCGTCGACGTCCACCGCGGTGTCGTTCTTCACCGTGCCGCTGTTGGCCAGGGAGATGGCGTAGTAGGCGTCGCGGTTGGCTTGCAGCACGGCGCCGATGCGCGCCAGCAGCTCGGCGCGCTGCGCGTACGTCATGGCACGCAGTTGCGCGCCGCCGGTGTCGCGCGCAAAGGCGAAGGCGGCGGGCAGGTCCAGGCCGGTGGCGTCCACGCGCGCCAGCTCGTCGCCGGTGACGGGGTCGAACAGCGCGGTGCCGGCGCCGGTGCCGGGCACCCAGCGGCCCGCGACGAAGTTGGGCAGCAGCTCACTCATGCGGAATCCTTCGTGAAATCGATCTTGCCGTTGGGCAGCAGGTACAGCACCAGCGCACGACCCTGGCTCACCGTGGGGCGGTGGGCGCTGCCGGGCGGCATCACCAGCCAGCCGGCCGGGCGGCCGTCGAAACGGGCCTCGCCTTCGACGGGCATGACGAGGTCGATCTCGCCCTCGGGGTGCACATGGTGCGGGCCGGCGATGTCGGTCATGTCGACGACGTCGACCGAGAAGCCGTGAAGATCAGGTGCGGGCTTGAAGATGCGGCCGTAGCGGATGCCGCCGCCGTCCAGTTGCTGATGGCGCTGGCACAGCCAGCCTTCGGCCACGCCGGCCTGGCAGGACGCGCTCAGCTCGCGGTACACGGCGCTGTCCGGGCCGCACTCGGTGTTCAGCCAGGCGTCGAGCGCGGCATCGAGCGGACGGCCGGCGATGCGCAGCGTGAGCGCGGCGATCTGCTGGCGAAAAGTGTCGGGTGTCATGACGGCGCTCAAGTCGTCCGGCTTGCGGCCGGCGGGTTGATGCACTATTGTGCGTGCCAGCACCTTACGGCCGACACCCCGACATGTCAAGCACTATATTGCATCCTCCCGGGTTAGCACCGACGCCCGCCGATGACGACGGCGAGGCGAAGAACCCGTTCCTCGTCGCCCTGGGCGAGCGCGTGCGGGCGCTGCGGGCCCGCCGCGGCATGACGCGCAAGGCCACCGCGCTGGCCGCCGACGTGAGTGAGCGCCACCTGGCCAACCTCGAATACGGCATCGGCAACGCCAGCATCCTGGTGCTGCTGCAGGTGGCGCAGGCGCTGCAGTGCAGCCTGGCCGAGCTGCTGGGCGACGTCACCACCTCCAGCCCCGAGTGGCTGCTGTTGCGCGAGCTGCTGGAGCACCGCGACGAGGCCACGCTGCACCGCGTGCGCGTGGCCGTGGGCCAGTTGCTGGGCACGGGCGGCGCCAATGGCCGCGGCAGCGCGGGCTCGGCCGGCGCGGCGCGCAGCCCGCGTGTGGCGCTGGTGGGCCTGCGCGGCGCCGGCAAGAGCACGCTGGGCGCGATGCTGGCCGAGGACCTCGGCTACCCGTTCGTCGAACTGAGCCGCGAGATCGAGAAGTTCGCCGGCTGCAGCGTCAGCGAGATCCAGGGCCTGTACGGCCAGAACGCCTACCGCCGCTACGAGCGCCGGGCGCTGGAAGAGGCGATCCAGATCTACCCCGAGGCCGTGATCGCCACGCCCGGCGGCATCGTCAGCGACCCCGCCACCTTCAACTTGCTGCTGGCGCACTGCACGACGGTCTGGCTGAAGGCCTCGCCCGAAGACCACATGAAGCGTGTCGTCGCCCAGGGCGACCTGCGCCCCATGGCCGCCAGCCGCGAGGCGATGGACGACTTGAAGGGCATCCTGGCCGGCCGCGCCGCCTTTTATTCAAAGGCCGAGCTGCAGCTCGACACCAGCGCGCAAGACCTGCCGGCCAGCTTCCGGCTGCTGCGAAGCCAGGTGCGCGAGGCGCTGAGCTTGTCGCCGAACTGACGCCAGAAAATGCATTAAAGTGCTTGACACGCTTCCAATGCGCGCACTATCCTGCATGTCACCGAGAACCCCCGACCTGCAATTTGTTGCCTGAGCGTCAGGAGAACCCCATGAGCACCACCGACCGCGTCGACTACCAGACCACCCCCGCGCAGTACCGCCACTGGAAACTGAAGTTCGAGGGCCCGGTGGCCACGTTGCTGGCCGACTTTGCCGAGGACGGCGGCCTGCGCCCCGGCTACAAGCTCAAGCTCAACAGCTACGACCTCGGCGTGGACATCGAGCTGAACGACGCGCTCAACCGCATCCGCTTCGAGCACCCCGAGGTGCGCACCGTGGTGCTGACGAGCGCCCGCGACAAGGTGTTCTGCTCGGGCGCCAACATCTTCATGCTGGGCGTGAGCAGCCACGCCTGGAAGGTGAACTTCTGCAAGTTCACCAACGAAACGCGCAACGGCGTCGAGGACAGCAGCGCGCACAGCGGCCTGAAGTTCCTCGCCGCCGTCAACGGCGCCTGCGCCGGTGGCGGCTATGAACTGGCGCTGGCCTGCGACGAGATCATCCTCGTCGACGACCGCAGCAGCGCAGTCAGCCTGCCCGAGGTGCCGCTGCTGGGCGTGCTGCCCGGCACCGGCGGCCTGACGCGCGTGACCGACAAGCGCAAGGTGCGCCACGACCTGGCCGACATCTTCTGCACCACCAACGAAGGCATCCGCGGCCAGAAGGCCAAGGACTGGCGCCTGGTGGACGACATCGCCAAGCCCGCCGCCTTTGCCGCCAAGGTGCAGGAACGCGCGCTGGAGCTGGCGAAGCTCTCCGACCGCCCGGCCGACGCGCGCGGCGTGGCCCTGGCGCCGCTGCAGCGCACGATCGAAGCCGACGCGCTGCGCTACCCGAACGTGACGGTGACCATCGACCGCAGCAAGCGCACCGCCAGCTTCACCGTCAAGGCCCCGGTCGGCACGCAGCCTGCCACGCTGGCTGAGATCGAAGCCGCCGGCGCCACCTGGTACCCGCTGGCGATGGCACGCGAGCTCGAGGACGCCATCCTCGAGATGCGCACCAACGAGCCCGAAATCGGCACCTGGCTGATCAAGACCGAAGGCGATGCCGCGGCGGTGCAGGCGCTTGATGCGCTGCTGGCCGCCCACCAGGACCACTGGTTTGTGCGCGAGACCCTGGGCCTGCTGCGCCGCACCTTCAGCCGGCTCGACGTGTCCAGCCGCAGCCTCTTTGCACTGATCGAGCCGGGCTCGTGCTTCGTCGGCAGCCTGCTCGAACTGGCGCTGGCCTGCGACCGCAGCTACATGCTCATCCTGCCCGACGAGCCCGTGCGCACGCCAAAAATCGGCGTGAACGAACTGAACTTCGGCACGTACCCGATGGCCACCGGCCAGAGCCGCCTGGGCCGCCGCTTCTACGACGAGGCCGCCCCGCTGGCCGCGGTGCGCGCCACCTCCGGACAGACGCTCGACGCCGACGCGGCTTTCGCCCTGGGCCTGGTGACGAGCAACCCCGACGACATCGACTGGGACGACGAGGTGCGCATCGCCATCGAGGAGCGCGTGGCCATGAGCCCCGACGCGCTGACGGGCATGGAAGCCAACCTGCGCTTCAACGGCGTGGAGACCATGGCCACGCGCGTGTTCGGCCGCCTCACCGCCTGGCAGAACTGGATCTTCCAGCGCCCCAACGCCGTGGGCGAGAAGGGCGCGCTCAAGGTCTACGGCAAGGGCGACAAGGCTCAGTTCGACTGGAACCGGGTTTGAACATCGACAACGCATCTAACGGATACGTGGAGCACACATCATGAGCACCATCAACTACAGCGAAAAGATCCCCAACAACGTCAACCTCGACGAAGACCGCACGCTGAAGCGGGCGCTCGAGCAGTGGCAGCCCAACTTCCTGAGCTGGTGGGACGACATGGGCCCCGAGGGCAGCACCGGCAACGATGTCTACCTGCGCACCGCCGTCAGCGTCGACCCGCAAGGCTGGGCCCAGTTCGGGCACGTGAAGATGCGCGACTACCGCTGGGGCATCTTCCTGAACCCCGGCGACGCCGACCGCGAGATCCACTTCGGCGACCACCTCGGCGAGAAGGCCTGGCAAGACGTGCCCGGCGAGTACCGCGCCAACCTGCGCCGCATCATCGTGACGCAGGGCGACACCGAGCCCGCGAGCGTGGAGCAGCAGCGCCACCTGGGCCTGACGGCGCCCAGCATGTACGACCTGCGCAACCTCTACCAGATCAACGTCGAGGAAGGCCGCCACCTGTGGGCGATGGTCTACCTGCTGCACAAGCACTTCGGTCGCGACGGCCGTGAAGAAGGCGAAGCCCTGCTCGAGCGCCGCAGCGGCCAGCAGGACAACCCGCGCATCCTGCAGGCCTTCAACGAGCCCACGCCCGACTGGCTGAGCTTCTTCATGTTCACCTACTTCACCGACCGCGACGGCAAGTTCCAGCTCTGCGCGCTGGCCGAGAGCAGCTTCGACCCGCTGGCGCGCACGACGAAGTTCATGCTCACCGAAGAGGCGCACCACATGTTCGTGGGCGAGAGCGGTGTCAGCCGCGTCATCAACCGCACCTGCCAGGTGATGAACGAGCTGAAGACCGACGACGTGAAGAAGCTGCGCGAGGCCGGCGTCATCGACCTGCCGACGCTGCAGCGCTACCTGAACTTCCACTTCTCGGTGACGATCGATCTCTTCGGCGCCGACGAGTCCAGCAACGCCGCCACCTTCTACAGCACCGGCCTGAAGGGCCGCTTTGAGGAAGGCAAGCGCGTCGACGACCACCAGCTGCGCGGCCAGACCTACCGCGTGCTGCAGGCCAAGGACGGCCAGCTGGTGGAGAAGGAAGTGCCGATGCTCAACGCGCTGAACGAGGTGCTGCGCGACGACTACATCAAGGACAGCGTTGCGGGCGTCGAGCGCTGGAACAAGGTCATCGAAAAGGCCGGCATCCCCTTCCGCCTGAAGACGCCGCACAAGGCCTTCCACCGCAACATCGGCGCGCTGGCCGGCGTGAAGGTGTCGCCCGAGGGCCAGGTGGTGAGCGAGGCCGAATGGGCCGCGCGCCACAACGAGTGGCTGCCCAGCACGGCCGACCGCGCCTTCGTGCAGAGCCTGATGGGGCGTGTCACCGACGCCGGCAAGTTCGCCAACTGGATCGCGCCGCCGGTGATGGGCATCAACCGCCAGCCGGTTGATTTCGAATACATCAGGTTCGCATGATGCAGGCCTTGCGATTTGGCCAAGCGGTCGCCGCGGAACCGGCTCTGCCGGGCCGCTGGCGGCGCCCCCTTGAGGGGGAGCGGCATAGCCGCTCCGGGGGGGAGCCATGACTGCAGTCACCGTCATCAAGCAGCATCTCATCGACCCCGAGATCTGCATCCGCTGCAACACCTGCGAAACGATGTGCCCGGTGGGCGCGATCTCGCACGACTCGCGCAACTACGTCGTCGACGCCGACAAGTGCAACGGGTGCAACGCCTGCATCTCGCCCTGCCCCACCGGCAGCATCGACAACTACCGCACGGTGATCCGCGCCGAGGCCTACTCGCTCGACGAGCAGCTGGGCTGGGATGTGTTGCCGGAAGAGAAGCCGCTGCCGTCCACCATTCGGGCTGAGCCTGTCGAAGCCCCGCCCGCGACGGAACCGGCCCTTCGACAAGCTCAGGGCGAACGGGAGGGTGGCGACACCTTGCTGGCGGCGTCGTACGGCGCCACGCTGCCACCCTGGAGCGCCGCCCACGCCTACACCAACCTCTACGGCGGGAAGGCGGCGCAGAAGACCATCACCGCCACCGTGGTGGGCAACCACCGCGTCACCGAGGTCGGCGCGCACGGCCAGCCCGACTACGACACCCACCACGTCGTACTCGATTTCGGCGCCATGCCCTTTCCGGTACTTGAGGGCCAGAGCATCGGCATCGTGCCGCCGGGCGTGGATGCCAAGGGCCGCCCGCACCACGCGCGCCAGTACAGCATCGCCAGCCCGCGCAACGGCGAGCGGCCGGGCTACAACAACGTCAGCCTCACCGTGAAGCGCGTGCTCGAAGACCACGACGGCAAGCCCGTGCGCGGCGTGGCGAGCAACTTCGTGTGCGACCTGAAGGTGGGCGACCCGGTGCAAGTGATCGGCCCCTTCGGCGCCAGCTTCCTGATGCCGAACCACCCGAAGAGCCACGTGGTGATGATCTGCACCGGCACCGGCAGCGCACCGATGCGCGCGATGACCGAGTGGCGCCGCCGGCTCCGTCAATCCGGCAAGTTCGAGGGCGGCAAGCTGATGCTGTTCTTCGGCGCGCGCACGAAGGAAGAGCTGCCCTACTTCGGCCCGCTGCAGAGCCTGCCGAAGGACTTCATCGACATCAACCTGGCCTTCAGCCGCACGCCGGGCCAGCCCAAGGTGTACGTGCAGGACCTGATGCGCCAGCGCGCCGCCGACCTGGCGCCGCTGCTGGCCGACCCCGACGCGTACTTCTACGTCTGCGGCCTGAAGTCGATGGAAGAAGGCGTCGTGCTGGCCTTGTCCGAGATCGCCCGCAAGGCCGGTCTGGACTGGGACGCGGTGGGCGCCAGCCTCAAGGCCCAGGGCCGGCTGCACCTGGAAACCTACTGATGGACAGCATGCGCATCAGCACCCGCGCCCCGGGCGTGGCCCAAGTGACGATGGCGCGGCCGGCGGTGTTCAACGCCTTCGACGAGGCCATGATCGGCGAGCTCGACGCGGCCTTCGCGCAGCTGGAGGCCGACACCGCGGTGCGCGTGATCGTGCTCGCCGGTGAAGGCAAGCACTTCAGCGCCGGGGCTGATCTGCAATGGATGCAGCGCGCCAGCGAGGCCAGCCTTGAGTGGAACGTGGCCGACGCCAGGCGCTTTGCCGGCATGCTGGCGCGCATCGAGCGCTGCCCAAAGCCCACCGTGGCGCGCGTGCAGGGCGCGGCGCTCGGTGGCGGCGTGGGCCTGGCCTGCGTGTGCGACATCGCCGTGGCGGCGGCCAACGCGAGCTTCTCGGTCAGCGAGGCCAAGTTCGGCATCCTGCCCTCGGTGATCGGGCCTTACGTCACCAACGCCGTTGGAAAGCGGCAGGCCCGCCGGCTGGCGCTGACGGCCGAACGCATCGGGGCCGAAGAAGCCCTGGCGCTGGGGCTGGTGACCAAGCTCGTGGCGCTCGACGCCTTGGACGCCGCAGTCGATGAAGTCGTGGCCCAGCTGCTGGCCGGCGGCCCGCAGGCGCAGCGCGAGATCAAGACGCTGTTCGCCCAGCTGCCGGTGGGGCCGGTGACCGACGCCACCGTCGAGCTGACGGCGCAGACGATCGCGCGTGTGCGCGGCACAGACGAGGCGCGCGAAGGGTTCGCGGCGTTTCTCGGCAAGCGGGCGGCGGCGTGGACTCCAGCTGGGCGGTGAGCGCTCTTTCGCAGGCGGCTGCGCGTCGCGGCGGCCGGTGTCGGGCTGGGGGGCAGGATGGGGCGGTCTTCGCTGCGCGAAGACTCCGCTCCGATGCTCGGTCCGAGGGCGCACGGCAAAACTCGCTGCGCGGGCTGCGCCCGCTCCGCTCAAACACTTGCCGTGAGTCAGTCTACGAAGCGCGCTGCGCGCGCCGCCCTCGGCCCTACGCTTCTCGCCGCCCCAGACTGCCCCCCAGCCCGACACCGCCCGCCGCTCAAGCACCGGCATGGGTTCTCGGTGACGACCCAAGACGGTTGTTTGCAAAGGCGGGGGCGGTGGGCCGGTGTCGCGCCTTTGCGCAGCCGAGGAGCGCAGGGCTTTCGGCCCGCGCGCGCAGCGCGCCTCGTCATCTGACTCACGGCAAGTGTTTGAGCGCAGCGGGCGCAGCCCGCGTAGCGAGTTTTGCCGTGGGGCCGGAAGCCCGAGCACCGCAGGGCACCCCCGCGCAGCGGGGGCCAGCAACGAAGCGACACCGGCCCACCGCCCCCGCCTTTGCTCGCGCCAACGCATCAACAGCATGAACCAAAACCCCCTCCCCATCGCCGTCATTGGCGCCGGCATCATGGGCGCCGGCATCGCCCAGATCGCTGCTCAGGCCGGTCACCCCGTGCACCTGTTCGACGCCCGCGAAGGTGCCGCGCAAGACGCCAAAGCCAAGCTCGCCAACACTCTGCAGAGCCTGGTCACCAAGGCCAAGCTCACGCCGGAAGCGGCCGCAGCAACCCTGGACCGCATCCAACCCGCCAACACCCTGACCGCACTGGCCGATTCAGCCGTGGTCGTGGAAGCCATCGTCGAAGACCTCGCCGCCAAGCGCGGCCTCTTCCGCGATCTCGAAGCATTGGTCGACGAGCACTGCATCCTGGCCACCAACACCTCTTCGATCAGCGTCACCGCCATCGCCAACGGGCTGAAGCACCCCGGCCGCCTGGTCGGCATGCACTTCTTCAACCCCGTGCCGCTGATGAAGCTGGTGGAGGTGGTGTCGGGCCTGCAGACCGAGCCCGCCGTCGCCGCGCGCATCGAAGCGCTCAGCCTGGCCTGGGGCAAGGTGCCGGTGCACGCAAAGAGCACGCCGGGCTTCATCGTCAACCGCATCGCTCGGCCCTACTACGCCGAGGCGCTGGCGCTGCTGCTGGAGCAGGCGGCCGAGCCCGCTGTGCTCGACGCCTGCCTGCGCGGCGCGGGCTTCCGCATGGGGCCCTGCGAGCTGATGGACCTGATCGGGCACGACACCAACTTGGCCGTCACGAAGTCGGTGTTCGAGGCCAACTTCTACGACAAGCGCTTTGCGCCCAGCCTCGTGCAGGCCGAGATGGTGGCCGGCGGGCTGCTCGGGCGCAAAAGCGGGCGCGGCTTCTACGCCTACCCCGCTGGTGCGCCCGCCCTGCCCTCGCCCGATGCGGCACTGGCCCAAGGCGCCCTGCAGGCGGCACGCGAAGTCACCGTGCACGGCCGCGGCGCGATTGCGGACGCGCTGGCCCTGCGCGCGGCGACGGCACTCGAGCCCTTCGGCTTCGGCCCCGCACGGCTGACTTCCAGTGCCTGGACGGGGCTTGAGGTGGACGGCGCCCACCTCAGGCTCACCAGCGGTCTCACCGCCGCCGAGTGGGTGGCCGAGAGCGGCATCACCGACGTGGCCGTGTTCGACCGCCCGCTGCACACCGAGCCCGGCGCGCTGGCCTACGCCGTGGCGCCATCGAGCAGCGCCGCCTGGCACGAGCACGCCGCCGGCTGGCTGCAGGCACTGGGCTTTGCGCCACAGCCCGTGGCCGACACGCCCGGGCTCGTGGTGGCACGCACGGCCGCCATGCTGATCAACGAAGCGGCCGACGCCGTGCTGCAGGGCGTGTGCACCGAGGCCGGCGCCGATGCGGCCATGAAGCTGGGCGTCAACTACCCGGCCGGGCCCTTCGAGTGGTTGGGCCGCTGGAGTGCCACCGAGGTGGTGGCGCTGCTGCAGGCGCTGGACGGCTGCTACCGCGGCGAGCGCTACCGCGTGAGCCCGTGGCTGCAGCGCCGCGCGCGGGCCGAGGTTCAGAATTCGCGGCCATGAAGTTTGCTGAATTCTTTGCCGGGCAGGTCATCGAGGCCGGGCCTGTGGGCATCACGGCCGAAGAGATCGTGGCCTTCGCGCGCCAGTACGACCCGCAGTGGTTCCATGTGGACGCCGAGCGCGCCGAAGCCGGCCGCCACGGCAGCCTGATCGCCAGCGGCTGGCAGACCTGTGGCCTGGCCATGCGCATGGCGGTGGACACGGCGCTCGTTGGCAGCGAGTCGTTCGCCTCGCCTGGCCTTGCAAGCCTGCGCTGGCTGCATCCCGTGCGCCCCGGCGACGAGTTGCGCCTCAGGGCTACGGTGCTGGAAACCCGCCGCTCACGCAGCCAGTCGGGCCTGGGCATCCTGCGCTGGCGCTGGCAGATGTTCAACCAGCACGGCACCGAGGTGCTCGACCTCGAGGCCACGAGCCTGTTCGAGCTGACGCCCCAAGTGAAAGACACTCCATGACCCACGCCTTCATCTGCGATGCCCAGCGCACGCCCTTCGGCCGCTACGGCGGCGCACTCAGCTCGGTGCGCACCGACGACCTCGGCGCCATCCCGCTGAAGGCGCTGCTGGCGCGCCACCCCGAGCTCGACCCGGCGGCCATCGACGAGGTGATCTACGGCAACGCCAACCAGGCCGGCGAAGACAACCGCAACGTCGCCCGCATGGCCGCGCTGCTGGCCGGGCTGCCGGTGAGCGTGCCCGGCACCACCGTCAACCGCCTGTGCGGCAGCGGGCTCGACGCAGTGGGCACCGCCGCGCGCGCCATCCGCGCTGGCGAGGCGCAGCTGATGGTGGCAGGCGGCGTGGAGAGCATGAGCCGCGCGCCCTTTGTCATGCCCAAGGCCGACAGTGCCTTCAGCCGGCAGGCACAGATCTTCGACACCACCATCGGCTGGCGCTTCGTCAACCCGGCCATGAAGGCGGCGCACGGCGTCGACTCCATGCCCGAGACGGCCGAGAACGTGGCGTTGCAGTTCGGCATCGAGCGCGAGGCGCAGGACCGCTTCGCGCTGGCCAGCCAGAGCAAGGCCGTGGCGGCGCAGCAGCGCGGCTTCTTCGATGCCGAGATCTGCCCGGTCACCGTGCCTGCGAAGAAGGGCGACGCGGTGGTCGTGAGCCGCGACGAGCATCCGCGCGAAACCAGCCTCGAGGCGCTGGCCAAGCTCAAGGGCGTGGTGCGCCCCGACGGCAGCGTGACGGCCGGCAACGCCAGCGGCGTGAACGACGGTGCTGCCGCCGTGCTGCTGGCCAACGAGGCCGCGGCGCGCCGCTTCGGCCTCGTGCCGCGGGCGCGCGTGGTGGCCATGGCCACCGTGGGCGTGGCGCCGCGCATCATGGGCATCGGCCCGCTGCCGGCCACGCAGAAGGTGCTGGCGATGGCCGGCCTGCAACTGGCGCAGATCGACGTGATCGAACTCAACGAGGCCTTCGCGGCGCAGGGCCTGGCCGTCACGCGCGGCCTCGGCCTGGCCGACGACGACGCCCGCGTCAACCCCAACGGCGGCGCCATCGCGCTGGGCCACCCGCTCGGCGCCAGCGGCGCGCGCCTCGTGGCCACGGCGGTGAACCAGTTGCAGGCCAGCGGCGGCCGCTACGCGCTGTGCACCATGTGCGTGGGCGTGGGCCAGGGCATCGCGCTGGTGCTCGAACGTGTCTGAGATCGTCCTGGTGGCGGCCGTCGCCGCCAACGGCGTGATCGGCCGCGACAACGGCCTTGTGTTCCGCCACCCGGCCGATGCGAAGCACTTCCGCGACACGACGATGGGCGCCCCGGTGATCATGGGCCGCAAGACCTGGGAGTCGCTGCCGGCGCGCTACCGCCCGCTGCCGGGGCGGCGCAACCTGGTCGTCACGCGGCAGCCGGGCTACGCGGCTGAGGGCGCCGAGACGGCCGCCAGCCTGGACGCCGCGCTGGCGCTGGCGCAAGGCGCGCGGCGGGTCTTCGTCATCGGCGGCGGCGAGCTGTACGCGCAGGTGTTGCCGCGCGCCGACGAACTGGTGCTCACCGAGGTGCAGGCCGAGTTAGACGGCGACGTGCGCTTCCCGGCCATCGACCCGACGCAGTGGATCGAGGTGCGCCGCGCGCAGCCGGCGCTGGAACCCTCCCCCACGCCCGCTTTCAGCTTCGTGACCTACCACCGCCGTTGATCTCCCCGGCTGATGGGCTGGGTCGAGCTGCTGGAGGTGTTTCTGGCCTTCGACGGCTGGAAGCTGGGGCGCCACGGCCGCTTTGGGCAGCACGTCGCCTGGCCTGCGGCCATGATGGTCGTGGCCCTGCTGGGCGCCGTGCCCTGGCTGAAGGCGCTGTTTGCGGCCGCGCATAGGGCCGTTCCGCCCGCTGGCTGCGTCGAGGGGCGGCGCGGTTGAGCGCCGCCGCCAGGGGACGGGCGCGCGAGGTCAGGCCTCGCTGTCCTCTAGCGGCGCGGTCGCGAGATCGCCCACCTGCAGCTCGAAGCTCAAGGGCCCGGACGACGCCAGGCCCGCAGCCTGCGCACGCACCAGCTCGTCGGCCAGGCCGCGCAGGCGCTCGGCCAGCGCGCCCAGCGAGCGGGGGTCTGGCTTAACCCGGAAGCCCAACGTCAGCGCCTGTGGCGAGCCCGAGGGCTGGTCGGCCGCGCTGCGCAGGCTGACGATCAAGTCGGGCAGCTTGGGTCGCGGTCCATTGGGCACCACGACGGCGGTGATGGTGAGGTGGCCTTGGTCGTGTTCGATAGCCAGCTGGGTGCTCATGGCGGGGGCTCCTTGTTGGGGGGTTGGGGTTGCACAGCAGGAATCCGTCGGGTCGGGCCGGTCGCGGTGTCGGCGGTGGCTCAGTGAAACAGGGTCAGCGCGGCAAAGCTTGGCGCCGGGCCGGCTTGCAGCTGCGCCAGCAGCGCGTCAGCGGCACGGGTGGGCGCGCCGGCGTCGCCATAGGCGCGCTGCAGCGCCGGTGTGGTCTCGGCCAGCAACGCGCGGGCGCGGCCTGTGTCGTGCACCGCCGTCAGCTGGGCCAGGTTCAGCCGCGCCAGCATGCCAGAAGGTGCGCGGGCTGGCTCCACAGCCGCGGCCGCGGCAAAGGCCGACTCGGCCGCCGCCCGCTGGCCCAGACGTGCCAGCGCCACGCCGCGCAGCAGGTCGCGCCGCGGTGCGTCGCCGTCTCCTACCGGGGCCAGCAGGACCGGCACCTCCGCCGCGCGCCCCAGTGCCAGTGCGGCGTCGGCGCGTGCCAGGGCAAGGGCCGCCTCCAACTCCGCGGCCGCTTCGGCGCCCTGCGGTGGCAGCGCCGCGCGTGCGCGCACGGCCGCGGCCACGGCCGCGTCGGACGCCGCGGCATCGCCGGCGTGCGCCCAAACACGGGCTGCCAGCAAGTGCCAGTACACCGGCGTCTCCTGGCCGGAGCTGCGAAGGTCGTCCTCGCTCAGGGCAGCCGCACGCAGCCAAGCTGCCGCCTGCTCGGGCCGGCCGAGCATCAGGGCGTAGCGCAGCCACCACTCGCGCAGGCGCAGCTGGGCGCGGGGGCTGTCGCCGTACCGGTCGCGTGCAGCGGCCAGCGCCGCCTCGGTGACATCGCTGCCTTCGGCAAAGCGGGCCGACATGAAGTAAGCAACGGCCAGGGCCTGCAGCGTGTCCGCGCGCACGCGCGGGGTGCTGGCGGGGTCGCGCTCGGCCAGGGCGCGCAGTTGCTCGTGGTCGGCATGCGCGTCGTCGAATCGGTGCAGCAGGGCCAGGCTGGTGGCGCGGCCCTGCAGGGCGCGCAGCCGCTGCTCCAGCGTCCGCCCAGGCTCGGCGGCGCGGCCGAAAGGGGCCAGCGCGTCGGCCGGCCGCGAGGCGGCCAGCGCGATCCAGCCGCGCTGCTCGTCGGCCAGGGCACGCAGCGCGTCGCTCCAGCGCGCCGCGGGCTGGGCGCGCTCGGCCTCGTCCAGCAGATGCTGCGCGTCGAGTGGTCGCTCATCGAGCACCGTCACGCGCGCCTGCGCCACCAGGGCCTGCGCCTGCACGGCACCGTCGCCGCGGGCCGCGGCCAGCGCCGCCAGGCGCTGCAGCGCGCCTTCGGCCCGAGCCAGATCGCCGTAGTTCATCCACAGGCGCGAGACGGTCTGCAGCACCTCGGCCTGGGCGGCTGGCGGCAGCGTGGCGATGGTGGCCTCGCCCTGCTCGAGCAGTTCGCGTGCGCCGACATCACGGCCGCCGCGGAGGTCGGGGTTGGCGCGCTCGAACAGGCCCACGAGGAAGGCGCTGGCCGCCTGGGCGCGCTGCGCCTCCTGGCGCGCCTGCAGGCCCTGGGTCACTGCCGCCAGCCCCGTGGCGACCAGCGCCACGATCGCCATCGCCCCAGCGGTCACGGCCGCGCGGTGGCGCAGGACGAAACGCGCCAACACGTAGCCCGCACTGGGCCGGCGCGCGCGCACGGGGTGGCCTTCGGTCCAGCGCCGGAGGTCGTCGCTCAGGGCCAGCACCGACCCATGGCGGCGCCCCGGCTCGTGCGCCAGCGCCTGCATCAGCACAGCATCGAGGTCGCCGGCCAGTGCGCGGCGCCAGGCTGCCGGCCGCAGGCCACGCTCGGCCGCACCGGCTTCGTCGAACACGCCCGCGCTGGGGCGCGGCGGGTCGTCGGCAAGGCGGCTGCGTCGGCGTTCGCCACCGGCTTCGGGGCGGTCGTCGAAGGGGCTCCGGCCACACAGCAGCTCGTACGCCACCACGCCCAGCGAGTACACATCGCTGGCCGTGCCCAGGGGCTCGCGGCGCAGTTGCTCGGGGCTGGCGTAGGCGGGCGTGAAGGCCACCAGCGTGGGCTCGGCCGGGCCCTGGCCCGCCTGGCCATTGGGCTCGGCCAAGCGGGCGATGCCGAAGTCCAGCAGCTTCACGCGGCCGTCGTCGGTGACAAGGATGTTTGCAGGCTTGAGGTCGCGGTGGATGACGAGCCGGCCATGGGCGTAGACCACCGCGTCGCACACCTGCAACAGCAGCCCCACGCGCTCGCGCAGCGTCAGCCGGTGCGTCCGGGCATGGGCGTCCAGCGTCTGGCCCTGCACGTACTCCAGCGCCAGCCAGGGCCGGCCCTGCGCGTCCACGCCGGCGTCGTACAGCCGCGCGATGTTCGGGTGTTCCAGCGTGGCCAGAATGTCTCGCTCGCGCGCCATGCGATCGGCCAGGCCGCGCACCCAGGTCAGGCGCGGCAGCTTCAGCGCGACCGGGCGCCGCAGCTGCCCGTCCGCGTGCTCGGCCAGCCACACACTGCCCATGCCGCCTTCGCCCAGCTCGCGCAGCAACCGCCAAGGGCCGATCACGGCGCCGGGTTGGGGTTCGGATCCGGTCTGCGCCGCCGCCGCAGGCACCAGCCGGGGCAAGGTGCCCAGCAGGTCGCTCGTCTCCAGGCGGGCCCGCAACGCCAGCAGCCCCGCGAGCGAGTCGCGCAGCGGCAGGTCCTCGGCCGGCAGCGACTGCAGCCACGCGCTGCGGTCCGGGCTCGGCAGGTCCAGCGCTTGGTCGAGCAGCGCCTCCAGGCGCGGCCACTCGGCCGCCAGGGCGGCCAGCGGGGAAGGGGGGGCGATCGAGGTCATGCGGCGGAAGGTGCCATCGGATCGGAGGCCGGTTGTCGCAGGCCGGAGCATGCCGGCTGTCGCCGCGCGCGGCCAGCCCCTGTGTCCATCCAGAGATTACGTCGCGAACCGGGCAGACCGGACATGACACCCCCTTCGGGGGCTTCCCGCTCGTGCGCCGGGCGGTGGTGAGCGTCCTCCGCGCGGCCAGGCGCGTGCAGGCCCCGTGGCCGCGAAGACGGGCGGGTGCCCCGTGGGTCGGCGGGCACAATGGCGCAAGGCGGTGAACGGTGGCCCAGCGAAACGGGCCGCCGAGCATCAAGGCCTGATCGCCAGCCCCTGATCCACGCCGGACCCCATGAAACTCGCCACCTGGAATGTCAACTCGCTGGCCGTGCGCCTGCCGCAACTGCTGGATTGGCTGGCCGCCAACCCGGTGGACGCGCTGGTGCTGCAGGAAACCAAGCTCACCGACGACAAGTTCCCCATCGCCGAGCTGCAGGCCGCCGGCTACGCGGTGGCCTTTCATGGCCAGAAAACCTACAACGGCGTGGCCCTGCTCAGCCGCGGCGAGGCGGCTGCAGGCGTGCTGAAGAACATCCCCGGCTTTGCCGACGAGCAGGCGCGCGTCATCACCGGCACGGTGGCCGGCGTGCGCGGGTCCGTCCGAGTGGTGGGCGGCTACTTCCCCAACGGCCAGGCGCCCGACAGCGACAAGTTCGTCTACAAGATGGCCTGGCTCGAGGCCCTGCGCGGCTTCGTGCAGGCCGAGCTGGCGGCGCACCCGCGGCTCGTGCTGATGGGCGACTTCAACATCGCCCCCGAAGACCGCGATGCCTACGACCCGGTGGCGCTGGCCGGCACCATCCACCTCACGCCCGAGGAGCGCGCGCACTTCCAGGCGCTGCTGGGCCTGGGCCTCGTCGATGCCTTCCGCTTGTTCGAGCAGCCACCGAAGTCGTACTCGTGGTGGGACTACCGCATGCTCGCCTTCCGCAAGAACCAGGGCCTGCGCATCGATCACATCCTGGTCAGCGACGCGCTCAAGCCTGTGGTGCAGGCCTGCACCATCGACCGGCTGCCGCGCAAGAACGAGCGCCCGAGCGACCACGCGCCGGTGGTCGTCGAACTGGCCGGCTGATCAATCCGGGAGCCCGAGCTCCTGGATCTTGCGTGTGATGGTGTTGCGGCCGATGCCCAGGCGCTGAGCCGCCTCGATGCGGCGGCCGCGGGTGATCTCCAGCGCCGTCTGGATGAGGCTGGCCTCGAACTGCTGCGACAGGTTCTCCCAGACCGCGGGCTCGTGGGCCTCGAGCCGGCGCCGCGCATCGCGCCGCAGTTCGGCCAGCCAAGCGGGCACGGGCACGTGCGCCGCCACGGCGGGCGCGGTGTGGGCATCGCCAGCCGGCGGCGGGGCATCGGACAGCGGCATCGGTGGCAGGCCCACACTGCCCGGCTGCAGGCCCGCGGCAGGCGGGCCGGCCGTGGGCACCGCGGCACCGTCCAGGATCTCCGGCGGCAGGTCTTTCACCTCCACCACCTGAGCTGGCGCCATCACCGTGAGCCAATGGCACAGGTTCTCGAGTTGGCGCACGTTGCCCGGGAAGTCGAAGCTGGCGATGCGCGCCAGGGCTTCATCGGTAATGCGCTTGGCGTCGACGCCCAGTTCGCGCGCGCTCTTGGCCAGGAACGTGCGCGTCAGCATCGGGATGTCTTCGCGGCGCTCCCGCAGCGCCGGCAGCCGCAGGCGGATGACGTTGAGGCGGTGGAACAGGTCTTCGCGGAACACACCCTGGCGCACGCGCTCTTCGAGGTTCTGGTGCGTGGCGGCGATCACGCGCACGTTGCTCTTCAGCGGCTGGTGGCCGCCGACGCGGTAGAACTGCCCGTCGCTGAGCACGCGCAACAGGCGCGTCTGCAGATCGAACGGCATGTCGCCGATCTCGTCGAGGAACAGCGTGCCGCCGTCGGCCTGCTCGAAGCGCCCGCGGCGCGTGGCCTGCGCGCCGGTGAAGGCGCCGCGCTCGTGGCCGAAGAGCTCGCTCTCGAGCAGGTCCTTCGGGATGGCGGCCGTGTTGATGGCCACGAAGGGCCCCTTGGCCCCGGTGTCGCCCCGCGGGCTGTGCTTGTGCAGCGCGCGTGCCACCAGCTCCTTGCCGGTGCCGCTCTCGCCGGTGATCAGCACCGTGACGTTGCTCTGGCTCAAGCGCCCGATTGCACGGAACACGTCCTGCATCGCCGGCGCCTGGCCCAGCATCTCGGGCGTGGCAGCGGGGATGGCGTCGCCGACTTCCTCGCGCAGGCTCTCCTGCACGGCGCGGCGGATGAGGTCCACCGCCGCGGTCACGTCAAAAGGCTTGGGCAGGTACTCGAAGGCGCCACCCTGGAAGGCGCTCACGGCGCTGTCGAGGTCGGAGTACGCCGTCATGATGATGACGGGCAGCCCGGGCAGGCGCTGCTTCACGGTGTTGAGCAAGTCGATGCCGCTGCCACCCGGCATGCGGATGTCGCTCACCAGCACTTGCGGCGAATCGTCCTCGAGGGCCTTGAGCACGTCGCGCGGGCTGGCAAAGGCACGCACCGGAAACTGTTCGCGAGCCAGCGCCTTCTCGAGCACGAAGCGGATCGATTGATCGTCGTCGACGACCCAGATGGGTTTCATGGGCCTGTCGCACTCCCTAGTGGTTGGCGCCCTCGGCTAGGGCAATGGAATCAGGATCTTGAACAGCGTCCGCCCCGGGATGCTGTCGCATTCGATCGTGCCGCTGTGCTGCTGCACGAAGGTCTGCGCCAGCGTGAGCCCGAGTCCGCTGCCGCCCTCGCGCCCGCTCACGAGCGGGTGAAAGATGCGGTCTCGGATGTCCTCGGGCACACCAGGGCCGTTGTCCTCGATATGCAATTCCAGTGCCAGTCGGAAGCGCTGGCGACCGAATGTCACCTGTCGCGCCACGCGGGTGCGCAGCAGCAGCTGCGCCGTGCCCGACGCGATGCGCTCAGACAGCACCTGCGTCGCGTTGTGGGCGATGTTGAGCACCGCCTGGATCAGTTGCTCGCGGTCGCCGCGGAACTCGGGAATGCTGGCGTCGTAGTCGCGCACCACCGTCAGGCCGCGTGGGTGCTCGGCCAGGATCAGTGCACGCACGCGTTCGCAGATCTCGTGGATGTTGACGTCGGCCACGACGTGCGGGCGGCGGTGCGGCGCGAGCAGGCGGTCGACCAGGCTCTGCAGGCGGTCGGCCTCGTGGATGATGACCTGCGTGTACTCGGTGAGCTCACGCGAGTTCACTTCCATCTGCAGCAGCTGCGCCGCGCCGCGGATGCCGCCCAGCGGGTTCTTGATCTCGTGAGCCAGGTTGCGCACCAGGTCCTTGCTGCTCTGGGCCAGCGTGTGGGCGCGCTCTTCGCGGTCGAGCCGGGTCTGCTGCTCGACCTCGATCAGCTCCACCAGCACGCAGCCGGGCAGATCGCTCTGCGTGACGATGGCGTGCACCGGCAGGTCGGTGGCGCCGGCGCGCTTGAGGTGGGTGTCGAAGCGGCTGGTGGTGACGAAGTTGCCCGCCACCGCGTGCAGCGTTTCGCGCATCGGTGCCGGCTCGATGAGCCAGTCGAGCAGCGAGCTGCGTTGCAGCGAGCGGCGCGACGCGGCCAGCGTGTTCTCGAGCGCGCCATTGACGCGCAGCACATGGCCGTCGGCGTGCACCAGCGCCACCATCGAGGCCAGCTGGTCGAAGGCGTCGAAGCGTTCGGGGTCGTTGTCGAACTCGCGGCCGTTGTCGCGGGCAGCCGCGTTCATGGCGGCGCCGCCTGGGGCGCTCACGACGGCGCGAGCTTCGAGAGCTCGCGCTTGAGCGCCGCGATGTCGGCTTCCTTGCGCAGGATGGCGGCGCGCATCTCGGCCACGCGCTCCTGGTACCGCGCGAAGTTGCGCTCGTCGCCACGGCGCTCGGGCTCGCCGTTGTTGAACTCGGCACGAAGCTGCGTCAGGCGCTCTTCCTCGCGCTGCAGTTCCTCTTGCAGGATGCGGCGCGCGTCGGCGTCGCGCGCGCGCTGCGAGGCGGGGTCGATGCGGGTGTCGCCGGCGGGGCGTGTGCCGGCGGGTGCCGAGGCCGTCGTCGCGGGTGCACGCCGCGGCGGCGACTGCACCACCGTGACCGTGGCGCCTTCGATGGTGCGGCAATTGCGGTCGCGGGCCTCTTGGACCGAGAGCGTGTCGGTGTACAGCACCGGCGGCCCGGGGCAGCGGTAGACGGTGCGCGAGTCCTGTGCAACCGCCCACGGCACGAGCACCGTCTGCAGCAGCACGGCGGCACCAGCGGCGAATCGGGTGTTGCAGCGCATGCGCGGATTGTGGCCCAGCATGGCAGGCCCCATGAAAAACGGCCCCCGCAGGGGCCGTGGTCGAGTTCGGCGCGCGGGCCCGAGGGCCGGCGCCGTGCTCAGCACGCTGTCATCACAGCGAGTAGTACATGTCGAACTCGACCGGGTGCGTGGCCATGCGGAAGCGCGTCACTTCCTGCATCTTGAGGTCGATGTAGGCGTCGATGTAGCTGTCGGTGAAGACACCGCCCTTGGTCAGGAACGCGCGGCCCTTGTCCAGGTACTCGAGCGCCTGCTCGAGGCTGGCGCAAACGGTCGGGATCTTCGCGTCTTCTTCGGGCGGCAGGTGGTACAGGTCCTTGGTGGCGGCTTCGCCCGGGTGGATCTTGTTTTCCACGCCATCAAGACCCGCCATCAGCAGCGCACTGAAGCCCAGGTACGGGTTCATCAGCGGATCCGGGAAACGCGCCTCGACGCGGCGGCCCTTGGGGTTGGCCACGTACGGGATGCGGATCGAGGCCGAGCGGTTCTTGGCCGAGTAGGCCAGCTTCACCGGCGCCTCGAAGCCGGGCACCAGGCGCTTGTAGCTGTTCGTGCCGGGGTTCGTGATGGCGTTCAGCGCGCGGGCGTGCTTGATGATGCCGCCGATGTAGTACAGCGCGAAGTCGCTCAGGCCCGCGTAGCCGTCACCGGCGAACAGGTTCTTGCCGTCCTTCCACACGCTCTGGTGCACGTGCATGCCGCTGCCGTTGTCGCCGACGATGGGCTTGGGCATGAACGTGGCCGTCTTGCCGTAGGCATGGGCGACGTTGTGGATGATGTACTTCTGCAGCTGCACCCAGTCGGCGCGCTGCAGCAGCGTGCTGAACTTGGTGCCGATCTCCAGCTGGCCGGCGTTGGCCACCTCGTGGTGGTGCACCTCGACGGGGATGCCGACCGATTCGAGGATCAGGCACATCTCCGAGCGCATGTCCTGGAAGCTGTCGAGCGGGGGCACCGGGAAGTAGCCGCCCTTGACGGCCGGGCGGTGGCCCATGTTGCCGCCTTCGAACTCCTTGTCGGTGTTCCAGGCCGCTTCTTCGGAATCGATCTTCACGAAGCAGCCGGACATGTCGTTCTTCCAGCGCACGCCGTCGAAGACAAAGAACTCGGGTTCCGGGCCGAAGTAGGCGGTGTCGCCCAGGCCGGTGCTCTTCATGTAAGCCTCGGCGCGCTTGGCCAGGCTGCGCGGGTCGCGCTCGTAGGGCTTGCCGTCGGCCGGATCGAGCACGTCGCAGCTCATGATGATCGTCGGCTCTTCGAAGAACGGATCGATGTTGGCGGTGTTCGGATCCGGCATCAGCAGCATGTCGGAGGCTTCGATGCCCTTCCAGCCGGCAATCGACGAGCCGTCGAAGGCGTGGCCCGACGTGAACTTGTCTTCATCGAAAGCGGACACGGGCACGCTGACGTGCTGTTCCTTGCCGCGGGTGTCGGTGAAGCGGAAGTCGACGAATTTGATTTCGTTCTCCTTCACCATCTTCATCACGTCGGCAACGGTCTTTGCCATTCAGATCTCTCCTAGCGGGGCTCGAGGGGTGGATTGGTTGTGGGAGTCGGTGCG